>JAKLFF010000001.1 GCA_022711335.1 Patescibacteria group bacterium
TGTTTTTGGCATATTGATACTCATTTTCCAGAATATCGCTATTCTGGAAAAACCGCCAAATGTGTGTGGACATTACCAATGTTACTTCCGGTTTCCGGAAAAAAATCAAACTACAAGGAGAGATTATGGCAGAGCAGCACTTTTCAAAAAACGATGAAAACGGCGGGCTTGAAGAACGAGCCAGAACTAAAACGATCCTTTTGGAAGCTATGGCTGGCTTGTTCGCGTCGTGCCAGCGATTTCTTTCAGAAATTAGAGAACATCCCTATTTATCCGACATCTTTTCTTCTGAAGATATAATTCAGATGAATCTTGTTGAAAGGTCTATTCCGGAAATGATAAGGAGCCTTCGAAGCTTGAGGATTTCCATTGACGGTGGAAATTGGCAGGAGATTGAAAACAGCGTTTTTCAGGAAAAAATGCAAGAAATGGAGAAAAAACTAGAAGAAACCAAATGTTTCGTCAACGAAAAAAGGCAGAAAATTCCCAAGCCTAATCTAGGTTTCATTTTTTTCCTCCTTTTTCCCGCTACGACGATAACCTACCATACGCGCAAGCTCATCCATCGGATTCGGATGCGGCGGCTAAAAAAAGAGGAAGGGAGGCTTGTTGCAGAAAGAGAGGATATAGAAAGAAGAACGAAAGAAATAAGAGAAAAAATCAAAGAGAGAAGCGAGAAGAAGTAGTTTCTTTCATTGGCAACTTTCTCTTTAAGCCGCGTGGCATTGCCAGGCGGCTTTTTTTGAATGATTTTTATTACGCATAGCCTACCTCTCCGGCGGGTTGTTTCTTATTTGAAGCGATTAGATTTCTTCTTCTTTTTCCCTGGGGCGGATGAATTTGATGTAGCCCAAAACAAGGGAGACGATCAGGCCGACAGTCACAATCAGAAACCGGAAACGGGAATCTTCGCTCATCAGCCCCCGGATAATGCCATAAGCTGTCGTGAACACGCCTCCCAGAAGAATTCCGTCAGCGATCATTTTTATCTTAGAAAGAAGCGTCAGGCTGGCAACGAGAATAAGGATAGCCGAGATAAGCGAGATTATGGAAACATTGCGGTTGTAAGGCTTGGATTTTTCGTTGAAATCCCTCATATCCTGCTCGTATTTTATTTGTTCGGATCTTTGCTGTTCGCTTATTTCACATCCGGGCTTTTCCAATTCTTTTGAAACGGGATAATCGGGAGCTTTCGGTCCCGGATAAAAAGCGTCGATGCCCAGCCCGACAAAAAGAGCGATCAGGAGCGCTAAAAACAAAGTGTAAATTAGTTTTAGTATCATATTTTTTATATGTTAATTGTTGATGTGATTATATCATAGTTAAGGGGGCGACGGGAAGATTAAATTATTAATAAACCACAAATTTTGGCTTTGTCAAGCCCAAAACTGTGGATAAGTTGCCATTGACTTTGTGATTGAAAGAACTAGAATGGAAGCAGGGGAAAACAAACGAAAATATAAAATTAAAAAAAGGAAAAAAGGAGACGCCTTTTTTTATTTTGCAAAAAAATAACCGAATATCGTTTCTGTTTCTGTTAAATTGTCGCCAAAAAAATGAGAAAATGTTTAACAGTTGAAACAATAAAAATGCAAAGATTTCTTTTTTCTGAAAAGGAGTGTTTGGTTTTGAAAAAAGCCAACCGGCGGATGTTATCTTCGGATAACATTTGACGGCTGGCTTTTTTGATAGGCAATCAATTTAAGCCCCCTTATTACGGGGGCATGCCCTCCGTTGGAGGTTTAAACACACGTTGCTTATTAGGAAAGTATGTCCTGTTGTCCACTGGCTAGCACAGGGACAAAATCAGGATTCAGCTAGAAGGAGAGGTGAAAACAAACAATGAAAAAAATATTATTCGTCGGAGTCATGATTTTCGCATTCGCTTTGACTATGAACGTCGCTTTTGCTTGTCAATGTATGCCTTACCAGCAGCAATGCGCTTGCCCTGATCAATCAAATACAGCGATTGGAGTAAAAAATACTGTCTCATCTCAAGCTTTTTCGGGAGCAAATACAATTTCAGGCGGATTTGTTGGTTCAGCAGCTATTGTTACCGGAACATCAGTATCCAAAACCATAGGGGCTAATGCAGTGAATTCCAATGTCAAAACTGGTTGGAGCTTTGGACCGTCTGCTCAGACTAACAAAGCTTTTGGAGTAGAAAACGGAGTTTTATCTGGTGCGCAAAGTGGAGGCAATGAAGTTTCAGGATTTGTTGTTGGCGGAGGAACAGTTTGGACAGGCAAATCAGTAGCCAAAACAGCTGGCGTTAACCTGGTTAACACCAACGTAAAACTCAGCCACTAGGATATATTTTTCTTTCAGGCGGGGGCTAGCTCCCGCCTGGAGGAAACACCAATTTTTCCTCCTCTCCCTAAGGGAGAGGATGCCCGGAGGGCAGGAGAGGGAAGAAACTTTGCAAGTAGCTCCCTCATCCGGCCTGCCTAGGCGGGCCACCTTCTCCCGAAAGGAGAAGGGGAAACCTTTTAATAATTGATAAACATGAAAATAAACTTCAATAATTATATAATTTTCTTTTTCTTAATATTTTTGCTTTTGCTTTTCAGTGCAAGCAGTTTTGTGCAGGCGGAAAACAGGAGTGAAAATGTCAAAAATACAGTCAGTGCGACGGCGAATTCCGGCGGGAACACCATTTCCGGATCGGGGACGATCAGAACCGGCGATGCCAGCGCTACGGTTGAAGCGAAAAATTATGTGAACGGCGGTAAAGACATAGAAAATAAAGTTGAAGCCAAGGCGGAAGGAGAAAAAGCCGAAGTTTCCATAAACGGAGAAAGCAAGAATTGCCAGGCGGAGGAGGGGGAAAATTGCAGCGTGGAAATGGAAAATAACATTGCTTCAGTTGGGGAAAATACAGCCGAGACGGTGAAAGGAGAAGAAGCGGAGAAAAATATAGCAAATGAAGCTGGAAGTTTCTGGGCAAAGCTGGCCAAAAGCGTCATGGATAAGATTGGAGAATGGCTTGGATAATTAGGTTTAATTTTTTATGTCATTCCCGCGAAAGCGGGAATCCAGTGATGTTGTTGAATTTTGCAAACTGGATTCCGGGTCAAGCCCGGAATGACCATGAATACGAATGAAAAAAATTCTGGATAAAATCGGAGAGTGGCTATCTTAGGCAATCTGTCATTCCCAACTTGATTGGGAATCCAGCAGATCTTGAAACGATTTCAGTATGACAAAAGACTAGATTCCCGCTTTCGCGGGAATGACAAGAGAGAAATAGGAATGACAATAAAAAAAAGAAATGAAAAAAATTCTGGATAAAATATTAAATAACGCACTAGTTGTTTTGCTAGTTGCCAATCTGATAAGCTATCAGTTTATTTTGCCGATAAGGCTGGCTGTGGCGGAAGATGGAAGCACAACCGAAACCGCGGTGGCTGCGAGCGATTCAGGTTCTTCTGGCTCTAGTTCTGAATTCGATGAAGATACTTCCAGCGGCGACACATCCGATGAGGATTCTTCGGATGAAAGTGATTTACCCACAACCAGTAGTGGCAATACAGAAAATCAGGACACAAGCGATGATACGGCTGGGGGCAGCACCGGAACTACAACTACAAATACAAATACAACTACAACTGCAACTGCAAATGATACGGGCGGGCAAAACAGTCCAACTGATCCGGAAACTTTGCTTCCAGCAGTTTCTACCGCCCTCGATTCAACAGATCCAAGTGAAAATGATGAATGTATTTGTGAAAACAATAATAATCCAGATCCGGATTGTGAAAATCCGTGTCCGGAAGAATGCCAATGCTGCATTGATTATTGCGCCGGAATTGTCAGTCAAAATGCCGCCGAAGATTCGGAAAATGTTGCCGAGGCAGTTTCAATTACTGGCGCAAACTTGATTGAAGGGGCGGCTGGCAATCTAATTTCCGGATCGCAGCCGGCTGGAGCAGAAAATAATTTGGAAGAAGAAGAGGATGAAAATGATCCAGATGAAAGCGGCGAAGATTCTTCGGAAGAAGAAGATCAAACGGAAAGCGCTGAAAGCCAAGCGGTCATAAGCACGGAGAACGCTGCGGCTCAAGTTGCCGCTGTGAACGAAGTCAACACTAATATATATACTGAAAACGGCGTCCAAATTGTTGAGAACATAATCGGAGACTCGGCGGAGGACATCGATCTTATTTCAACTTTTGAAAATGTTTTGGAAGAAGCGCAAAATTTGAATTCGAAGAACCAGGATTTTTTTGAGAAGATTTCCATAACCAACATAAATGTCGCAGAAAATGTGGAAAATGCAGTAATTGCCCAAGCCGACAGCGGAGCAAATTCCATAGAGAATGTCTCTGGTTCGGCCAGCATCGAAACTGGAGATGCGCAGGCTTCAGCCAGCGCCGTTAATTTCATAAACACCAATATCACCGGAAACAACTGGCTTATGGCGGTGATCAATGTGGCGGGAAATTGGGCCGGAGATTTGATTGTACCGGGAGAAGGGCTGATTAAAACTCCTTCGGCCGGAATGATTTTTGACAAAATTGTGAGCATTAATCTGGCGGAAAATGTCAGAAATTTTTTGTCATCCGATGCTGGCACCGGAACAAATTCCATTTCTTCAACATCCGGGAGCGCCCAAATTTATTCTGGCGACACAGTTTCGTCATCCAGCGGAATGAATCTGGTTAATACCAATATCACTCGCAACAACTGGTTTTTTCTGATGATCAATAACAGCGGAAACTGGACCGGCAGGACTATTAATTGGGACGGGGAAAAGCAAAGTACCGTTTATGAGTATGATTTCGGAAGTCTGGAAGGCAGTCCGGATCCCTCAAAATGCGTGAGCGTTTATAATTATAACAGCGCTGAAAATGTGAATAATACCGTGATTGCCGGCGCCAATACCGGAAAAAACAGCATATCTTTAGCGGGAGACGCATCGATTTTTACCGGGAATGCTGATGCCCGGGCCAGCGCCTTTAATTTCATAAACACCAATATCACCGGAAACAACTGGATGTTTGGAGTCGTCAATAACAGCGGAATCTGGACCGGAGATGTTATTTTCGGATATCCGGATCTGGAAGTTTCCTTGAGCGCCGACAAAAGCGTGGTTCAGCCGGGAGACAGCCTGGAATTCACAGTTCATTATAAAAACGCGGGGCAGGCCAAGTGCGAAAACGCGAATCTGATGCTTTCTCTTCCGGATTATCTTTCCGGATCAGGAAGCTATGATTCAAAGGATGGAAATAATTTCTATTGGTCATTGGGAGAACTTGGATCGGGAGAGGAAGGATCATTCAGCTTGAAAGCGCTCCTGGCTTCGAACATTCCAAATGGCATAGCGTCGCTGGAAGCGGCCGCCGGCGCCAGAACCGATACGGAAGAAAAAGAATTTTCCAATAATTACGACGGAGAAAAAATAAATATAATCTTTCCCCAAATCAGTTCCAGTGTGGCCATTGTTGACGGAGATGTCATTTCTGCCGATGACTCAAAGCTTAAGATAGAAAGAAGCGAAGAAGGCAGAGTGGCGATAGGGGAAATTGCCACCCATCAAATTACCGTCAAAAACAACGGCAAAAATATTTTGTATAATCTGGAAGTGAAAGAAAGAATAAAAGATCCGTCCGGAAGCAAAGCAGCCGAATATGTTTGGCCAATTGCCCAGCTCAAAAAAGGGCAGAGCGCTTTTATCGAATATCAAATCTATGTCGATCCTTCGGCTAAACTGGGAACATACGAACATAGCGCTTCATCCATTGCTTATGATGAGGTCGGCAACAAAATTGAAAGTGAAAAAGCCGAAAAAAAGGTTGAATTTGTCGCGGGAGCGATTGCGGGTTCGGTTTCTTCCGGAAACAGCGAGATTATTCCTCCCGTGAGCGATGCTGTTGAAAGTTTGGCGCCGGAACCGGAGCCGGAAGTGCTGGGAGCGTCTATAACTGAAAAACATATTCCATGGCAATGGCTTCTCGCCCTTCTTCTCTTGCCGCTATCATATGCAATTTGGAAGAAAAAACTTTATGAAAGGCAAAAAATTGCGGGACTGATCCGGCAGACCGCCAGCGCCATATTTTCATTCTTCTTCTAATGTTATATACTTAGAAATGTAAGAAGATAAGAAATTGAAATAAAATGAATCTGGAAAAATTAATGCCGGAAAATTCGGTTCCGGAAGCCAAAGAATTGCCAAAAGAAGAGCAGATAGAAAGGATTTGCTCCTGGTGCCTGGGGGCCGGAAATGAGGAAGTCATTAAAAAACAGGAAAAAGCTTTGAAAGAAGGAAGAAAAATAACTCATGGCATGTGTCCTGACTGCGAGAGAAAAGTGGAGGAGGAACTGGAAGAATTCAAAGAGAAAAATTTTTCAGATGAGAAATAAATTATGAGAATGTGAAATAATAATTGCTTAAGAATAAGAAAAAGGGCAGCCTGATGATAATGGCTGCCCTTTTGTACTTCGACAGGCTGCCGGGATTAAATGCCGGATCGGAATTTTCCTCCGGCGCCCTTTGTCGAAGTGAGCAGTTCGCGTTCGAGCTGTACACTTTGTATGCCCCTTTCTCTCATTATGTCCTTCACAGCGGTAATAGAGTTGCAGCCGCTGCAAATCCTGGATACCACAGATGCTCTTAATTTCCGAAACTCTTCTGCACTAACCTTCATCACAGCCATAACACGCCCCCTATGAAAGATCAAACAACAATTCCTTGCCCCCTAGGAACTCTTATTGATATAACGCAACTAAATTTTTGTCAAGAGAAGAGAAATAAAATTGACATTTTGGAGTTTTTGCTGTATGCTGTCCGGTACGCAACAGCTCTTTTTATTAGCAAGGTATGGAAAAGGTTAATAACCTTGAAGTATTCAATTTTTTGCTCTCTGGGCGGAAAGGGAAGGGAAAGTAATGGAAAAAGAAAGAGTCAGGGTTCTGGTAGTTGATGACGACATTCAAGTGGGGAAAATGATAGAGTGCTTCGTCAAGGAAATTTTTGGCGGAGAGTGCAAGATTGCCGAGTGCGCCGAAAGTGGAATCTCGACGATCACCGAGGGTTTTGTCCCCGATGTCATAATTTCTGATTTCCTGATGCCGGGATTGGATGGGATTGAGTTTTTTCGAGCCCTCAAAGAAGTCGGATTTGAGGGGAAGTGGCTGTTTGTTACAGGCACTCTTGATAACAGGCTTCGGAATTTTTCATTTGAGAACAATTTGGAAGTTCTCCGAAAGCCTTTCACCATGGGAGATTTTACGGTTGCTCTAAAAGACTTGATGGAAGAATAAGAGAAAGGAGGGGTGAAATCGTGGGAAAAATTTTGGGCATGATCTGGAATATTTGCAGGCCGGCGGCTATGCTCTTAGCCATTGTTCCGGTTGGAATCGGCCTGTTACTGCTCGAAGTTTTTGGCTGCCGCGGAGCTTCCAAGGCGGAACGCGAGCGGCGGAAGAGTCTTGAGCAATCCCGACGCTTGGGAAGGAGTTTGAAGAAACAGAGCGTCTAAGGCCTTCGGGCCTTTTTAGTTTGTGCAAAGTGCCGGATATAAAGTATTATTATATCAAACCCCTCCTTTAATTCCTCCCCTTGGAAAGGGGAGGAGGAATTGAAATGAATTTCAAATACAACGGCATCATACTTTTTAAAAACGATATCGGCGAAACCGATCGGCTTTATGGCATCTATACTTTGGAAGCCGGAAAAATCCGGGCGCGGGCAATTGGTGTTAAAAAACCCAATGCGAAACTGGCGGGAAATCTCGAACCTCTTACATATTCGGAAATTTTCATGGCGCGAGGGCGCGGAAAAGGGAATATTACTGGAGTAATCGCGCTTAACAATTTTTCTGGCATAAAATCAGGCATAGAGGCAACCCAGAAAGTTTTTTATACTTTTGGAATTTTCGGCCGGCTGGTTACTGAAGAGGAAAAAGACGAAAAAATATTCAGTTTGCTTTTGGAATATCTGGAAGCGATGGACCGCATCTGCGTTTCTTCTTCGCAAAAAAGCCAAGAAGGCAGGCTGGATATTGTTACTCTGGGGTTTCTTTTTAAATTTCTCGGCGCGCTAGGGTATAAAATAGAAGCCGATAAATGCGTGAAATGCGGCACGAAACTCCAGCCGGACGGCAATTATTTCAGCGCAGAGTCGGGAGGGGTGGTTTGCGTGAAATGCGGAAGCGGAAGCGGAAAAAAAGTAAAAATTATTGCTGATTCCATAAAGCTGATTCGGCTGTTTTTGAAAAACAAGGTTGGTAATTTTGGGAAAATAGAAGCTGAAAAATCGATAATTAATAATTTAAAGGTTATAATCAGTGAAGAAATAGGCTGGATAACAGGATAAAAATTTACAATCAATTTTCAATGAATTAATTTCCAATTTTCAAATTGAATTATTGAATCGCTGGAACATTAGAAATTAATTTAAAATTAAAAATTGAATGCCGGATGATTTGATAGTAAATACAAAATTTAGTATAATTAAGATGCATAACAAAACAAAGAAACACTAAGCCCTATGTCTCTTCGCGACATTCAAGAAAATTTATATAAAAAAGACGCTGATCCGGGTCTTTCCAAGCGCGGTCCGGCGGATTATGATCCGGAAAATGCGCCTCTCATACTCAACAATCAGCCAGCTGAAAAAGATCTCTGGAAAGAAAAAAAATATGAAGTTGGGAAAGAAGGAAAAAAAGCGATAAAAATCGGATCTATTGTTCTTGGCTCAATCGTCTTGCTGGTCATTCTTTTTGGTGGATTTTATTGGTTTAAGAAATCGTCTTTTTCCGAGGAGCGGATGATAGTATCCGTATCTGGTCCTAAGGAAGCCAGAAGCGGGAAACTTCTGACTTATGAAATAAAATACAAGAACGAAAATCGGGCAGCGCTTAAAAATGCAAAATTGAAACTGACTTTTCCGGACACTTTTAACCCGGAAGAAAATCCGAATTTTAGGATAGAAAGTCCAGTGAGCGGGATTTATGATCTCGGAGAAATAAAAGGCCATAGCGAAGGGGAAGTGAATTTTAATGGGAGGGTATATACTCCAAAAGGCGCTCTTATTTATATTGAAGCCGGACTATCTTTTAATCCTTCCGGATTTAGCACTCAGTTTGTTTCCAAAAATAAACTGGGGATAAATGTGATCTCAACTCCGCTAGAGCTGGAAATTACAGCTCCGCAAAGCATTTCAAGCGGCAATGAAGTGAATTATCTGATAACCTACCGCAACAGCGGAGGAGAGAATTTTGATTCAGTTAAAATCAGAGCCGAATATCCGGACGGATTCACCTATTCCAATTCTGATCCCCGGCCGTTTGAAGGCAACAATATTTGGTATATCGGCAATGTTTCTCCGGGGCAACAAGGAAAAATAACAATAAGCGGAAAATTGGAAGGGGAAAGAGACCAGGTGAAGCCCATAAAAGCGCATATCGGTTCAACAGAAGAAGGAACATTTGTAAGTTATAATGAAGACGATGTTTTTACGAAAATAGTTTCCTCTCCGCTTTCCGTATCGCAGACAGTCAACGGAGCGGCCAGCCTTAACGCCAACGCCGGGGAAAATCTTTTATTTGAGATAAACTTCAAAAACAACGGAGATCAGGGAATGCGGGGCGTGATTGTTACGGAGAATATTGACAGTCCGGTTCTGGACTATTCCACTTTAAAATTAGACGGCGGATCTTTTGATGAAAGTAAAAAAACGATAACCTGGAAAGCGCCGGATCAGGCCAATTTTAGGAATCTTGAACCGGGACAGGGAGGAACACTTAAATTTTCTGTCAGAATAAAGGACATTCTTCCAATTTCAAGCGCCAATGACAAAAACTTCGTGATCTCAAGCGTTTCTAAGATTGACAGTCCGGATGTGGCCACTCCGATCAATATGAACAAGATAATTTCCGGAAATAAGATGGATGTCCGGCTGAATTCCAAACTGGTGCTGGATACTTTGGGATATTATAATGACGGAAGCATTTCCAATTCCGGTCCAATTCCTCCGAAGGTTAATGAAGAAACGACTTATACGATCCACTGGAAGATCATTAATGTTTCTAACGATATTTCCGGCGCCAAAGTCGAATCGTCTCTTCCAACGGGAGTGGCTTTTACCGGAAAAGTTTCTCCGGAGGATGCTGGTTTCGAGTATAACGAAAGAACCAATTCGATCATATGGGAAATGGGGAATATTTCCGCCGGAGTCGGCGTTCTGTCTCCTGCCAAGGAAATTTCCTTCCAAGTGAAAATAAAGCCGTCCTCCGACCAGATAGGAAAAGAAGTCAAGCTGATAAATGAATCAAAAATTACGGCTAAAGATTCGTTCACGGGAGAAAATTTGGAAAAAACATCCAGTGGAAGAAGCACAAATCTTCCGGAAGATTCCGGGCTGGGATATAAATATAAGGTGGTCAATTAGCAGCTATTTCTTTTTGCCTCAAAATTATTAAAGCGGCTCATGTGAAATTAAAATTATTCCCTTGCTTGTTTAATTAAGTTAAAGCCAGTAAAAAAAGATCGTTATGAGTAATTTTTCGCCAAACACGCAAAATACTTAAGTTCAGAAGAGAATAAATATGTTTGAAATAGAATCCAAAAACGGAGAAAAAAGAATAGGAAAATTAAGGACTAAAAGCGGAGAAATGAAGACTCCGTTTTTTATGCCGGACGCAACTCGCGGATTCGTAAAATCACTGGGAATCGGCGACTTGAAAAAAGCTGGCATCGGGCCGATGGTAGTGAATACCTATCATCTTTACTTGAGTCCGGGAATAGAAACCGTAAAAAAAGCGGGTGGAATAAATAAATTTATGAATTGGCAGCGTCCGCTTTTGTCCGATTCGGGAGGATATCAAATTTTTTCTTTGATTCACAAAAACCCAAAGGCGGGGAAAATAGCCTATGAAGGAGCGCTTTTTAAATCTCCGATTGACGGACGAAAACATACCCTTACTCCGGAAAAGGCTATAGAAATCCAATTTGATTTGGGAGTGGATATGATGGTCTGCCTTGATGATGTTCCGCCCCACTCATATGAAAAAGAAAAGATAGCAGACGCGGTGAGAAGAACCATTCTTTGGGCAGAACGCTGCATGATTGAGTATAAAAGACAATTAAAATTGCGAAAAATAAACAAAAAAGACAGGCCGCTTATATTTTGCGTCATTCAAGGGGGGACATATTTTGATTTAAGAAAAAAATGCGCGGAAGAACTGATAAAAATTGGCTTTTCCGCTAAAGGCGGACCAGTCTTGGGCTGGGACGGATATGGATTCGGCGCGCGCCATGTCGATCAGGATGGCAATTTTTTGGAAGAGATGGTTCGTCATACAGCCAGTTTAATCCCTGAAAAAGCTCTCCGATTTGCATTGGGAGTGGGAACGCCGGAGGATATAGTGAAATTTGCCAGTTGCGGATGGGATATGTTTGATTGCGTGATTCCGACCAGGGAAGGAAGGCACGGGAGGCTTTTTCTGAGAAAAAGAAATTCGAAATCCGAAATTCGAAATTCGAAACAAATCCAAAATCCAAAATCTAAATATAAAAACAAAACAGAAAAAAGTTTTTATGAGACGATAAATATTAATAATGAAAAGTATAAAACGGATTTTTCGCCGGTTGATCCGGATTGCGATTGCGAACTTTGTGAAAATTATACGCGCGCGTATCTCAAGCATCTCTTTTGCGTTAAAGATCCATTGGCGATGCGGCTGGCTTCCGTTCATAATTTGAAATTTTATTCAAAACTTATGGAAGATATTGCTTCTTCCTGATCGGCCTGATAAGCTTTGAACTATGAAACATATTGAACTTCTCGCACCAGCAGGAAGCCTGGAAAAAATGAAATATGCCATTCGTTTTGGAGCGGACGCCGTTTATTTGGGTATTCCGGATTTTTCGTTGCGCGTAAGAATAAACAAATTCGGCGAAAAAGATATTCAAGAAGCGGTCAAATACGCGCATAAGCGTAAAAAGAAAATCTACGTAACTTTGAATATTTACGTCCACAATCAGCATTTGCCGCAAATTGAGAGGCATCTGAAGTTTCTAAAAAAGTTAAGTGTTGATGGAGTGATTGTCAGTGATCCGGGGATTATAAATCTGGCCAAAAAACATCTTCCCAAAACAGACATCCATCTTTCCACTCAGGCCAATGCGACGAATTGGCAGGCGGTTAAATTTTGGGCAGGGGAGGGCGTGAAAAGAATAATTTTGGCGCGGGAGGTTACTTTAGCCGAAATAGGAGAAATAAAAAAACATAATCCGAAGGTTGAGCTGGAGTATTTTGTCCACGGGGCGATGTGCATGAGTTATTCCGGGCGGTGCATTCTTTCCAAATGGATGACGAACCGAAGCGCGAACCTGGGAGATTGTTCGCAGCCATGCCGATGGGCGTACCGCCCAGTTAAAAGTTCAAAGTGCAAAGTTAAAAGTTTTGGTATCCCGCTAAAGCGGGATAATTATTTATATTCATCTTTAAGAGAAGAAATGAAAGGATACGAAATTAATCTGGAAGAAGACCGGCACGGGACGTATTTTTTCAACAGCTATGATCTTAATTTAATAGAACATGTAAAAGATTTGATTGACGCGGGGATAGATTCGTTAAAAATAGAAGGTCGGGCGAAAAGCGCCTATTATGTTGCCATAGTTACCCGGGCATACCGGAAAGTTTTGGATGCGATAGAGACGCATTGCAATGCGTCTCTACGAAAAAAAATTATAAAAGAACAGAGAAAAGAATTGGATAACCTGGTTAATCGCGGATATACAACCGGATTTTTGCTTGGGAAGGAGCCGGAACATAATTTTTCCGGTAAAAGCTTTGGCAATAAATTTCAATTTGTGGGAGAAGTTGTCGGAATGAAGGATAAATTAAATATTGTTCGGGTGCATAACGAAATATATCTCAAAGACAAACTGGAAGCGATAACTCCGGAAAAAAACATGCCGGTTAAGATTAAAAAAATATACAACTATAAAATGCAGGAAGCGGAAGAAGCCCACGGCGGGCATGAAAGGAAATATTTTTTTGTTTTTAGTGAAGTTTTGCCGGCTGGAAGCCTCATCAGAAAGAAATTAAAATGATTTTTGTAATAGGTCTGCAGCTGCAAGTTTTAATAAGTGCAATCCCGCTTAGGCGGGATTGTCCAAAAGCCCCAGATCAAGGGGTTTTTGATTTTCTTGAAATTTTAATGAAAACTTGACAAAAAAGGCGATTTCTGCTAAAAGTAGCTTAGCAGTTAACCCTAAAAAAAGGAGGGCGAATGAATATCTGTAATGGTTGAGAGCTGGGGTAGACACGTGCAGGCAGGCGCATATAGGTCGCGCTATTGCGAGTCTGCCGCGGTTCGGAAATGTCCTTTAACTTTTAGGAGGTCTGTGCGGTATGCGCCTTCTCTACCGCACTTCATAGCTACCAACGCATTGAAGTTGGTAAGAGCATGGATGCAACCGGGGAGCTAACTTCCATGTATATGGTAAATTCCCGGAAAACTTCCAATGTCCCCAGCCGGGACAGGGAAAAACTGATCCTTTCCGCAGTTGATAGCTAGGATTGCGGGCAGAGATCGACTCAATTTTTTACACCCATCGGATGGATGCGCTGGACATGTACTGAAGCGAGAGCCTTGATAAGAGGGTTCTCCAAGTGTCCAGCGCTTTTTTTTATTTACTCAACAGGGTGAATTTGACTCGAGCCTTAGAATACGTTAATATTAAACAGTTCCGGAGATTGGCGCCCGGAGGCTATAATTAAATATAATTAAGGTGGTCTGAATTTATTCGGACAAGCCAGATGGAATCGCGAGAAACCTCGTTCTGGCAACTTGAGAATATTATGGTATTCTAGAGTTGTAAGGACGGGGCTTTTTGTTACTCTCTACGAATTACGAATTTAGTACTAATATACTAATGTACGAATTAGTATATTAGTATTTGATTAGTAATTAGTAAAGAAAAAAACATGTCAAAAAACGAAATTACCATGGACAAAATAGTAAGCCTTTGCAAAAGAAGGGGGTTTGTATTTCCAGGATCCGAAATTTACGGCGGAATGGCCAATTCTTGGGACTACGGCCCTTATGGAACGGAACTTAAAAATAATATTGCTGATTCCTGGTGGCGGACATTCGTTCAAAATCGGGATGACATCGTCGGACTAGACAGCGCGATCATCACTAATCCGAAAGTCTGGGTGGCCTCCGGACATGTTAGCAATTTCAATGATCCTCTCGTTGATTGCAAAAAATGCAAAACCCGGCACCGGGGAGATAAGCTGCTCGAAGAAAAAATCGGCGTGGACGAGACGACTAAAATTCCTATGGAAGAAATCGGAAAAAAGATGAATGAGCTGGAAATCAAATGCCCCAATTGCGGAAAAACGGATTGGACGGATGCCCGGAAATTTAATTTATTGTTCGAAACACAAATCGGAGTAGTAGCGGACAGTAAAAACATCGCTTATCTTCGCGGCGAGACAGCCCAGGGAATTTTCATCAACTTCAAGAATGTTTTGGATACGATGAGGACGAAACTGCCTTTCGGAATCGCCCAGGTTGGAAAAGCTTTTCGAAACGAAATCACTCCGGGAAACTTCATTTTTCGAACTCGGGAATTTGAACAGATGGAAATCGAATATTTTATCCGTCCTCCGAAAGAAGAAAAAGATTGGCGGGTAATTTTTGAGAAATGGCAGGAAGATATAAAAAAATTTTTTTCTGAAGATTTGGGATTGTCCGACAAAAATATGAAATGGCGCCGGCATGAAGACAACGAGCGATCATTTTATTCTAAGGACACTTATGATGTGGAATATAATTTTCCGTCAATCGGCTGGGGAGAGCTGCATGGCTTTGCCTATCGGACGGATTATGACCTGAAACAGCATATCGAGCACAGCGGAGCTAATTTATATTACCAGGACGCAGACGGAGAAAAATTCATTCCGCATTGCATCGAACCGTCTTTTGGCCTGACGCGAACTTTGCTGGCAGTATTAGCCGAAGCTTATACGGAAGAAACGATTAAGGGAGAAGACGGAAAAGAAGAAATCCGGACGGTAATGAAATTCAAGAAAAATCTGGCGCCGATCAAAGTAGCCGTGTTTCCGCTGCTTCGCAACAAGCCGGAACTGGTGGAAAAAGCCAAGCAGGTGTTTGACAATCTGAAAACCAAATTCATGTGCGAGTTTGATGACAACGGAAACATTGGCAAGCGCTATCGCCGGCAGGACGAAATTGGAACGCCCTATTGCGTGACAGTGGATTTTAATACGCTTACAGATAATTCTGTGACTGTGAGGGATCGAGACACTATGAAACAGGAGAGGGTTAAAATTGAAGAATTGGAGAAATATCTTGACAAAAAGCTGGCAGACTGATAGTTTGTCATAGGCGATGGGAGACAAATTTGTTTGTCTCTGGAGCATCCGACAATCTCGGATTGGGCACTGCAAAATGTCTGGCATCGCAAGCCTTTTGTCAAGACTCCGCTAAAGGCTGTCTGACGCAAGGCACCTTTTGTTTCAGAATGTTTTCTTGGCTCGTCTAGGTTTTATAGACGAGCTTTTTTCTTGCATTTCAGGCTAAAATATTATAAAGTAACTAGTAATCAGTAATTAGTAACTGGTAAATATGACTATTCAACAAATTTATAAATTAGCTATTGAAATGGGCATAAAGAGCGATTTTCGTTCGAAAAAAGAAATTGCCGAATATTTGAAGCTGAAAAAGGAAGAATTCGACAATTTACCGAAAGATGAAAAACAATATTTCGACCAGGAAAAATTAAATAACCCTTATTCCGACACGCGGATCCATTTTGACTCCGGTAAGAAAGATATCAAAAAGATTTTTGCAGGAATTGATGTGACACCCGGGTCAATCTATATCGCTGAGGAACTTCACGGTGACCTTATTATCAATCATCATCCGGTAGGATTGGCTTTGGCTGGACTAGATGGAGTTATGGATTATCAGGTTGATCAGATGGAGAAATTTGGAATACCAGTGACGATTGCCGAAAAGCTGATTCACAAAAGAATTTCTGAGGTGGTGCGGGGAATAAGTCCGGAAAACCACTATGAGATAGTTGATGCGGCAAAGCTCATGAAAATAAGTCTCATAAATGTCCATACGCCAGCCGATAATCTAGTGGCAAAATATGTTACTGATAAAATAGAAAAAGCTAGGCTGAAATATGTGAAAGATATTATGAAAGTTCTTATGGAAATTCCAGAATATCAGGAAGCTAAGAGACAAGGCAGTGGTCCAATGGTTTTTTCTGGAAAAGAAAGTAACCGATGCGGAAAAATTGCTGTATCTGAAATGACTGGAGGAACAGAGGGCTCGAAAGATATTTATCAAGCCATGGCTAATGCCGGAATCGGAACAATTATCGGGATGCATTTGAGTGAAGATCATAGAAAATCTGCCGAAGCGGCGCATATCAACGTGGTTATTGCCGGACATATTTCTTCCGATTCTCTTGGAATGAATTTGTTTTTGGATGAGCTGGAAAAGAAGAAAATGGAGATTGTGCCGTTCGGGGGACTTATAAGAATTAGCAGAATAAAAAGAAAATAAATTCAGCTTAATAATTTTCAATTAACAATTTACAATTTTCAATAAATTTACAATTAATCAATTTACAATTGATAATTGAAGCTTGAAAATTGATTGTAAATTGATCATTGACAATTGTAAATTCATATGAAATATAAAAAAATAGTATTGAAAAATGGTTTGCGTATTATCACTGTTCCTATGCACGAAACCCAGACGGTGACGGTCATGATCATGGTTGGCGTCGGGAGCCGCTATGAAACGGAAAAAGAAGCTGGAATCTCCCATTTTATCGAGCATATGTTTTTTAAAGGCACGAAAAAGCGTCCGACCACTCTCCATATCTCTGAAGAATTGGATGCGATTGGCGGAGAATTTAACGCGTTTACGGCTAAAGACAAAACGATGTATTTCGCCAAAGTGGATTCGAAACATGTAAGTACAGCGCTCGATGTTGTTTGCGACATATATCTCAATTCCAAAATAGATGAAAAAGAAATTGAAAGAGAGCGGGGAACAATACTTCAGGAGCTCAATATGTACGAAGATACTCCGACAAGAAATGTCAGTGATGTTTTTGAAACGATGCTTTACCCGGATCCTTTGGGACGGGAAATAATCGGAAGCAAAAAAACGCTCATGTCGTTTAGAAGAAAGGATTTTGCCGATTATATGGAAAGATTTTATCGGGCCAATGACACAGTCGTATGCGTGGCCGGAAAATTCAACGAAAAAGATATCCTGAATAAAATAAAAAAATATTTCGGCCAGATGGAAGTGGGAAAAAAGCCGAAGATCGTAAAAGTCTTTGAAAATCAGAAAAAATCGGAAATAAAAATAAAATTCAAAAAAACCGACCAGACGCATTTTGTTTTAGGAACGCGGGCCTATGATTTCAACCACAAAGACCGGTTTGCTCTGGCTCTGCTTTCGATAATTTTAGGCGGGTCAATGTCCAGCCGGCTTTTCATTGAAGTTCGGGAAAAACGGGGTTTGGCCTATTATGTCCGGACGATGGTGGAATCTTACGAAGACGTGGGATACATCGCGACGCAGGCCGGAGTGGAGCATAAAAATTTAGAGTTGGCCGTAAAAACGATTCTGGCGGAATATAAAAAAATATCCCAGGAAAAAGTGAACTCTAAAGAACTTCAAAAGGCCAAGGATTACATCAAGGGCAAGACAGTGATGGGCATGGAGGCATCGGACGAAGTGGCGATGTTTTTCATTGACCAGGAAGTGATGAAAAAGAAAATAACGGCTCTTTCGGACAAATTCAAGCTGATTGATAAAGTGACGGAGGATGATATAATGAGAGTGGCGAAAGATGTTTTTCGAAATGAAAAGCTGAATCTGGCTGTTATTGGCCCGCACAAAGATAAAAGCAAGCTGGAAAAAACAATAAAATTATAAAAATATTATGGAAAGCAGAAAAATTGAAATTTCAACCAGCATAGTTTTCAAAACCATCCTGATCCTTTTGGGATTGTGGTTTGTGTTTCTTGTCCGAGATGTCCTTATCTTGCTTATTATTTCCGTGATTGTCGTAGCGGCCATTGAGCCAGCGGTGGATTATTTTCAGAAGAGAAAAATTCCAAGAAGCCTTAGCGTTCTTGCGATATATAT
This sequence comes from Patescibacteria group bacterium, assembly GCA_022711335.1. Classification (GTDB taxonomy): domain Bacteria; phylum Patescibacteriota; class Minisyncoccia; order Moranbacterales; family UBA2206; genus JAKLFF01. The sequence goes on from JAKLFF010000001.1 coordinate 18,165, forward strand.
TTTGCTTTTTGCGCTGATCAGCGTGGGATTTTCTCTTCTTATTCCGCCAATAGCCAGCCAGTTCCAGGATTTTTCCCAGAATTATCCGCAGTATTCGCAGAAATTCCGCGATTCTATCGGTCCAATTAGGGATTTTATCGAAATAAACCACATCAATATCACTTCCGAACAGATTTTCAGCGAACTGGGGAGCAATGTTGCCAATTTTACCAAAAATATATTTTCCAAGACCATAGGAGTGTTTTCAGGCTTTATTTCCATAATAGTGGTTTTTTCACTGACCTTTTATATGTCAGCCAAAGAAGACGCAATTACCCAGTTCGTAGCTTCCGTTACTCCGGAAGACCACAGAAAATATGCTGTGGGCCTCACGAGCCGGATAAAAGATAAGATAGGAAAATGGCTTTTGGGACAGTTTCTTTTGATGTTTTTGATTGCTGTTTTTGATTTTATCGGCTTGAGCCTCATCGGTGTTCCGTACGCGCTGATCCTGGCGATATTTGCCGGAATAATGGAAATTATTCCTTACATCGGACCGATTGTTTCGGCTGTTCCGGGGGTGCTTTTGGGATTTATGATTTCTCCGACTGTCGGACTGCTGGCGATAGGTGTTTATGTAATTGCCCAGCAGGTTGAAAATAATATAATCGTCCCGCAGGTAATGAAAAAAGCCGTCGGGCTAAATCCAATTGCCGTTATTTTGGCCCTTATGGTAGGCGCGAAAATTGCCGGAACGCTTGGAGCTATTTTAGCCATACCTGTTGCTACGGCTGTAAGTTTGTTTTTAGGGGACATAATGAATGGGAGAAATAAAGAAGCTTGAACTTAGTTTGAAAAAGCTGATTTAAAAACCGGGCAAAACCCGGTTTTATAATATTATAAGAAGCAATATGGCAGCTGTTGAAATCAGTATATCGTTTGCCGCGTTTCGAAATGTCCATTGACGCTCTTTAGAATATTTGGGAAATTTTGAATAACGATGCGCCCAGGAATGAAAGGCCTTGATTTTGGCAAGAATTTTGCTTTGCCTGAATGTCCAATGCATGAGAGTAATAAAATCCGGCAGGATTGAAAAAAATGTTCCAATTAAGACATTTCTTATTTCCAATAAATCCAGATTTCGAAAGCATATAAATAAAAATATTATGGAAAAACCAATAAACAAATCCAACGCCACTTTCCACCATGTATTTTTGACAGTTGCAACTCTATTATCAAAATATTCGCCATGACGAAAACTATCCAGGAAATAATGGACTGCGAGCGAAGCTAAAATTATTATCCAGGGATTATTTATATTTTTTCCAATAACCGCGCCGGTGAGGGCGTGAGTAGCGAGAATCATAGATTTAAATGGTTAAATTGCTAAATGGTTAAATTGTTGTTAAGATAAATCTAGGCTTTTTTAGCCATTTAACCATCTGACAATTTAACAATGAATTCAGGGATATTATACATCGTTGCAACCCCAATTGGCAATCTGGAAGATATCACTTTTCGGGCTGTTAAAGCATTAGAAAAAGCTGATTTGATTTTTTGCGAGGATACGAGAGTGACAAAAAAACTGCTTGATCATTATAAAATAGTCGCCGAAACCCGGTCTTTCTATGGACACGGATCAAAATCCCGAAAACCGGAACCTAATTTTGAATATATAATTTCCGAATTAAAAGCAGGGAAGAATGTTGCTTTTGTAACTGATGCCGGAACGCCGGGAATTTCCGATCCGGGAAACAGGCTGGTTGCAAAAGCGATTGAAAACGGAATAGCGGTGTTTCCTGTTTCTGGGGCATCGGCGCTCACGACTCTGGCCAGTATTTCTGGAATTGATCTAGCCAAGTTTATGTTTTTAGGTTTTCCACCGCACAAAAAAGGACGGGAAACATTTTTCAAAGAAGTTGCGGGGTTTAAATATCCGGTTATATATTATGAATCCCCGCACCGATTGATTAAAAATTTAGAATTATTAAGAAGTTTATCTTCTGAAAAAAATATTATCCTCGGCCGGGAGCTGACCAAAATGTTTGAGGAAGTCGTGCGGGGGACAGTCAGTGAAGTTTTGGATTATTTTAAGGATAATGAGGAAAAGGTGAGGGGGGAGATAGCGGTAATTGTTTATTAATTTTTTATGGATAAAAACAAGTTTTATATCACAACCACACTTGCTTATGTCAATGCCGATCCACATATTGGTTTTGCGCGGGAGATTGTGCAGGCTGATGTTTTGGCGCGGTTTCACCGTTCAATTGGAGATGAAGTTTTTTTTAATACCGGAACAGATGAACATGGACTCAAAATTTTCCGAAAAGCCCAGGAACTGGAAATAGACGTCCAGAAATATTGCGACGAAAAAGCGGAAAATTTCAAGAAACTAAAAGGGATGCTAAATCTCACTTTTGATAGTTTCATTAGGACGACCGATGAGCATCATGTGAAAGCAGCGCAGGAATTTTGGAAGATTTGCGATAAAAAAGGAGATATATATAAAAAATTATACAAAGTCAAATACTGTGTCGGATGCGAGTTGGAAAAAACCGAATCGGAATTGGTGGATGGAAAATGTCCGCTTCATCCGAATATGGAAATTGAAATCATTTCCGAAGAAAATTATTTTTTCCGATTTTCTCGGTATCAGGAAAAACTTTTGAAATTATACGAAGAAAATCCTAATTTTGTTTTGCCGAAAAAGCGAATGAACGAAATCAGGAGCTTTGTAGAAATGGGGCTTGAGGATTTCAGCATTTCTCGTCTCAAAAACAAAATGCCTTGGGGCGTTCCAGTTCCGGGCGATGACGAGCAGGTGATGTATGTCTGGTTTGATGCGCTGGTAGACTATGTTTCCACGCTGGGCTGGCCTGGTGACACAGAAAAATTTGAAAAATTCTGGCCGGGTTATCAGCTTTGCGGGAAAGACAATCTTCGCCAGCAAGCTGCAATGTGGCAGGCGATGCTCATGTCCGCAGGTCTTCCTAACTCCAAACAAGTTTTTGTAAATGGCTTTATCACTTCTAAAGGTGAGAAAATGAGCAAAAGCCTGGGAAATGTCATTAACCCACAAGATATGGTAGTAAAATTCGGCGTGGACGGAACGAGGTATCTTTTGCTAAGTTCTGGAACTTTCGGTGAAGACAGTGATTTAAACTGGGAAGGAATGGTGGAAAAATATAATGCAGATCTTGCTAACGGACTGGGCAATCTTTTATCGCGAGTGATTAAGCTTTCAGAAAAAATAGACGCGGGGATAGCTCCAAAGGCGAGGCCTTTGGAGTCCAAAGGCCTCGCCTTTGGAGACTTTGGAGAATTTTTTGGCAAGTTGGAATTAAGCCAGTCATTAGAATATATTTGGAAAATCATACAGGATAACAATAAGTATATTGAAGAAAATAAGCCTTGGGAATTGACGCATAATCATCCGGAAAAATTTCAGAAAATTATGGAAAAGCTGCTAAATGATTTATCTTCAATTTCCCAACTTCTTGAATCTTTTATGCCTGAAACTTCTGAAAAAATCAAAAAAGCGCTGGAAACTAAGCAAGCTATCGCATTGTTTCCCAGAATTAAATAAATTTTTTTCAACCCTCCCCTTTAATTCCCCTCCCTTCCAGGGAGAGGAGGAATGTGTATGCTAATTGACACTCATGCCCATTTGAATTTCAATGCTTTCAAAAATGACGTTGAAAAAGTCGTCAAAAGATGCGCCGATCAAAAAATCGGTGTTATTAATGTCGGATCGGAATATAAAACCAGCCGGCGGGCAGTGGAAATGGCGGAAAAGCATGAGAACATGTGGGCGGCCGTCGGACTTCATCCCGGACATTTGAGCGTTCACGATATTGACGATGGCGAAGGACATCTCATAAAATCTGCAGTGGAAAAATTCGATCGGGAAAAATATGTGAAACTGGCTGAATCGAAAAAAGTAATAGCGATAGGGGAGACAGGACTGGATTACTATCATGAAGCACAAAACATAAAACATATAACAGAAGAACAAAAAGAACTCCAAAAGCAGACATTTATCCAAGAAATAGAACTGGCTATAGAATTAGATTTGCCTGTTATGGTTCATTGCAGGGAAGCGTACAAGGATTTATTGGAAATATTGATTGAGCAGAATAAAAAATATGGAAAGAAACTAAGAGGCGTAATCCATAGCTATCTGGGAAGATTGAGCTATGCGCAAATTTTTAATGAAATCGGATTTTCGATAGCGTTTAACGGCGTCATCACTTATGCCAGGGATTATGACAAAGTCATAAAAAATGTAGATCTAAAATATATTCTCACTGAAACCGATTGTCCTTGGCTCACGCCCATTCCTCATCGCGGAGAAAGAAACGAACCGGCTTATGTCAGATATGTGGCGGAAAAAATCGCGGAAATAAAAGAAATCAGCTTTGATGAAACGGCGAAAATTACTGTGGATAATACTAAGAAACTATTCAACATTTAGTTGCTATTTTCATAAAAATTAAGTAATATTGAGCCAGAAAGAATGGCTTGTTTTTGATTAAGGATTGCTCTTTAACGCTAATGTATAATGAATAAAGGAGAAGGGCTATGGAATATGTCATGGCAATTGTTGCATATCCGATTGCTTGGAGAGAGTGGGCGAAGGAAAAATCAAAACCATTTCTTCTTTGCTTTCCTCGCTGGATTACACCAAATCTCATTTCATATTTTAGGATTTTGCTGACTGCACCAATTTGTTACTTCCTTTTTATAGATCAAGTGTTTGTGCTGGCTTTCTGCCTATACGTCATTGCTTGCATTACAGATTTTTTGGATGGAGCCCTGGCAGAAGTAAAAAACATGAAGACTGCTTGGGGCAAGATACTCGATCCAATAGCAGACAAGATTCTTAAGGGCACAATATTTACTTTCCTGATCTATACTGTGTTTTCTCAATGGGCAGTCTTCCAGGTGGTTTTATGGGCTAATATTGGCACTGATGTTATAACTGCCGTATCTGCTCTTGCAGTATCTTGCTGGAAAAAAGATTTTGCCGGCGCCAATAAATACGGCAAGGTTAAGTTTGGCTGTCAGTGTGCAGGCGTATTTTCAGTTATGTTTCAGTGCGTTACACTTGCATTTATAGCCCTTTCACTGTCGGCTATATTGGGTGTTTGCAGTGCTATAAAACATCTCAGGAACTTAAGCTGACTTAAATGTTGGTTATTAGGGCTTTCCCCATTGAGGAAAGCCCTGTTTTTTAAATTTTTCTTGACTAATTTCCAATTTTCCCCCACAATTAAAGGTGGTTGCACAAAACAATATGGAAAATAAAACTGACGAAAATAAGGCTCCTTGGTGGCAGCCCGGTTTGGTACTTTTTGCAAGGCTGTCGGGCTGGATTGCGGTGCCAGTAATTGCGGCCGTTTTCATTGGGAAGTGGCTGGATAAGAAATATAACAGCGAGCCGTGGCTTTTTTTGATTTCAGTTGGAATAGCGTTTTTTCTTTCCATGTTTGGGATTGTCAGAGATTCGATGCGGGAAATAAGGAAAATTGAGGAAGAAGTCAAAAAAAAAGATAATAAAAACAATAGTCATCCCGGGCTTGACCCGGGATCCAGTCAGGAATCTAAGTAGCTAATACTAGATTCCCGCTTTCGCGGGAATGACAACGAATGTCAAATACTTCCGAACAAGTTAATAATCAGCAAAATCAAGAAATTACTTCAGAGTCTACTTTGTTTGCCGAACCAATTTATCATATCGGAAATTTTACCATCACTAATTCACTTCTCAATAGTTGGATGGCGGTCATAATTCTTACCGTCTTTTTTGTTTTAATTGGAAAAAAAATAAAGAGAGTTCCAAGGGGACTGCAAAACATATTCGAAATGATTTTAGAACAAGCCTTGGGGCTCGCAGATAGCATCACCGGAGACCGAAAAAAATCAGAAAAATTCCTTCCTATCTCGCTAGCCCTTTTTTTATTTATCCTGGTAAACAACTGGCTGGGGCTTCTGCCGGGAATGGGAACAATCGGCTTTGTCGAGCATGAAGGATCGCATAATGTTTTTGTGCCATTTTTCCGGGGCGGAACAGCGGACATAAACACGACACTGGCACTGGCGCTTTTTGCCGTTGTGGCTTCCCATGTTTTGGGAATATTGACAATCGGAATTTGGAAACATTTTAATAAATTTATAAATTTAAAAGTTCTTGCTGAAATTCCGGGAAAAATAAAGAAAGACGCGACTGTAATTCTTGTAAATCCCATCCAAGCATTTGTGGGAATTGTGGAATTTATTGGGGAAATTGCCAAAATTGCATCGCTCTCATTCCGGTTATTTGGAAATATTTTCGCCGGTGAAGTGCTTCTGGCTTCTATGATGGCCATTTTTGCCTATATTCTACCGCTGCCGTTTATATTTCTCGAGATAATTGTTGGTTTGATTCAAGCCTTGATATTCGCAATACTGACATTGGTATATATGACGATAGCGACGCAGGATCATGCGGAAGAACACTAAAATTTCTAATTTTCAAACAATTTCTAATTTTTCAATGACTAAATTTTAAAATTGAAGAATTTAATCATTGAAAATTGTTTGAAAATTGAAAATTGTGAATTGAAAATTAATTAAAATTAGCTTCTTATTTTAGAGCGACGTTAAAAATTTACCCCGTCGACTGACTAAAATAAACAAGCTATAAAAAATTATGGATCTAACAATGTTAGCCAAAGCCCTGGCTATCGGACTTGGTTCTATTGGACCAGGCCTTGGAATCGGGCGAATCGGCGCCAAAGCCATGGAAGCCATCGGACGAAATCCGGAAGCAACCGGAAAAATTCTGGTTCCTATGCTTCTTGCGGCTGCGTTCGCGGAAGCGATCGCGATTTACGCGCTGGTTATCGCATTCTCTATCAAGTAATCATAGTGAATTTATTTGACTCCTCTTTTTCAAATTTAAGCGGAGTCAAAATAAGAACATTATAGGAACTAAACAACAAAATGGTTAAATTGCTAAATGGTTAAATTGTTTATAGCCATTTAACAATATAACAATTTGACAATTTAAAATGGAAGAATTAATAAAAACATTCCACATTGAAACCAATCTACTTTTGGCGCAGTTTGTAAATTTTGCCATCGTCCTTTTCGTGCTTTGGAAATTTGCCTATAAGCCTATTTTGAAAACTCTTAATGACCGGACGAAAAAAATCGAAAAAGGTGTGAAAGATGCAGAAACTGCCAGCAAAAAACTTTCCGAAATGACGGAAAAAGAAAAAGAAGTTTTGGTAAAAGCCCGAAAAGAAGCCCAGGAAATCATTAAAAAATCAGAAAACGAAGCCAAAAAGAATGCGGATGGCATAGTAGCCCAAGCCAAACAGCAGAATGAAAAGATGATCGCGGATGCCAAAAAAATGATTGATCAGGAAAAAGAAAAGATGCTGGGCGAAGTTAAATCGGAAATCGCGGGACTAGTCGTCAGCGCGACGGAAAAAGTGATTCATGAAAAAATGGACAGCCAAAAGGACAAGGAGTTAATTGAGAAAGCAATAAAGTAATATACGAATTCCTCCTCTCCCTCTGGGAGAGGATGCCCGAAGGGCAGGAGAGGGGTGAAGCTTTGTAAACGCTTCCCTCTTCCGGTTCGCCTAGGCGAACCACCTTTTCCCGGAGGGAGAAGAGGATAATGAGAAAACTATTTTATGAAAGCTACAGCCATGCAATACGCGAAAGCGTTATATGAAGCCACGAAAGACAAAAATCAAAAAGAAATTGATGGAATTTTAGCTGATTTTGTGAAATTGCTGGCGAAAAATAATCAGGAAAGGCTGGCGGGAAACATCTCAAAAAAATTCGGGGAAATTTATAACGCCGAAAATGGAATTGTGGAAGCGGAAATTACAAGTTGTGAAAAATTAAATGAAGCGATTGAAAAAAAGATAGAGAATTATATTAAAGATAAATATTCGGCGAAAAAAGTGGAGATTAACAATAAGATTGATGAAAGTATAAAAGGCGGGATTATTATAAGAGTCGGGGATGAGATAATGGACGGAAGCGTAGAGAGGCAGTTGAAAGAGTTAAAAAGTATATTAATTTTATAATTTAATCTTCTAATATCATATGAACAAAGACTACATCATTGACCAACTTAAGAAACAAATCGAACACTTTGAAACCAAAGTCCAGACGGAAAAAGTCGGGACGGTTCAGGAAATCGGGGATGGCGTGGCCAGAATCTCCGGGCTTTCCGATTGCATGGCATCGGAAATGGTTGAATTTGAAAATGGAGCCTATGGCGTAGCATTAAACTTGGAAGAAGACCGGGTCGGCGCAATGGTGCTTGGAAATTATGAATCCATCAAAGAAGGCGAGACGGTGAAATCAACCGGGAAAATTCTTTCCGTTCCGGTCGGAGAAAATTTCATCGGACGAGTAATAAATCCGCTTGGACAGCCGCTAGACGGGAAAGGAGAAATTAAATCAGACAAATTCTATCCGATTGAAAAAATCGCGCCGGGAGTTATCACCCGGCAAAAAGTCAATCAGCCTGTGCAGACGGGTATAAAAGCGATTGATGCAATGATTCCAATCGGTCGTGGTCAGCGGGAACTGATTATCGGCGACCGCCAAACCGGAAAAACAGCAGTGGCGATTGACACGATTATCAATCAAGGAAAGGGACCCGCCTCGACTCGCGGAGACGACCGCTCGTCGACGCGAGGCGGGCAGAATATGATTTGCATATATGTTGCTATCGGGCAGAAGAAATCGAAAATTGCGAGAATTGTGGCAGAATTGGAAAAAAACGGCGCCATGGAATATACAACCGTAGTTTTGGCGGGCGCGTCAGAACCAGCTCCGCTTTCATTCATCGCTCCTTATTCCGGTTGTGCTCTCGGAGAATATTTTATGGATCAGGGAAAAGATGTGCTTGTTGTTTATGATGATCTTTCCCGCCATGCCTGGGCGTATCGGCAAGTATCTTTGATTTTAAGACGTCCGCCGGGGCGGGAAGCCTATCCTGGGGATATTTTCTATCTACATTCAAGGCTTCTAGAACGGTCAGCCAAGCTTAACAAAGATTTCGGCGGCGGATCGCTCACGGCGCTTCCGATCATTGAAACGCAAGCCGGCGATGTTTCCGCTTACATTCCGACTAATGTCATTTCTATTACTGACGGACAGATATATCTCGAAGCCGATTTGTTCTACAAAGGAATCCGCCCGGCGCTCAATGTCGGAATTTCGGTGTCGCGAGTTGGGTCGGATGCGCAAATTAAAGCCATGAAAAAAGTGGCTGGAAAAATGAAATTGGATATGGCCCAATTTCGGGAACTGGAAGCTTTTGCACAATTCGGATCAGACCTTGATGAAAAAACCAGAAAGACCATTGAGCAAGGGAAGCGAACGGTGGAGATTCTTAAGCAAGACCAATATGAACCAATGCCAGTGGAAAATCAGGTAGCGATAATCTATGCAGTAACTAACGGATTTTTAGATGATGTGGCGTTGGAAAAAGTGCGAGACTGGGAAAAAGATTTTCATAAGTATCTTGGAAGTTCACAAAAGGAAGTTTTAAAAGCAATTGCGGAGAAAAAAGAGCTGACGGAAGAAATTATAAAGAAATTAGAAAAAGCAATAGGGGAGTTTAAAGAGATTTATCAGAACGGCAACTAATGTTGTCATCCCCGCGAAAGCGGGGATCCAGTAATAAAAAGTAAAGACTAGATTCCCGCTTTCGCGGGAATGACAAAAGCAAAGTGGCTAATAATACAAAAGAAATTCGGCGAAGAATCAAGTCGATAAATAGCACCAAAAAAATCACCCGCGCGATGGAGATGGTTAGTGCTGCCAAAATGAGGCGGGCGATTTCAGCAGTACAAGCCATTCGTCCTTATGCTCACAGTTCCTGGAGCGTGCTGACCAATCTTGCTCGGGCTTTTACGGAATACAACGAGGGACTTTTGAATATTCGGGAAGTTAAATCTGTGTTGGTGGTTGTGGTTTCCACCAATCGCGGACTTTGCGGAGCGTATAATGCCAATCTTTTCAAAAAAATACGACAAGAAATTGCGAATCCCGAAAGGCTTAAATTAAACCGCACAATATCCAGAAAAATCGAATCAAAAGTTTCCAATGAAAATTTGAAAATTGATTTTATTACCGTTGGAAAAAAAGGAGATGCAATGATAGGAAGGCTCAGAAAGAATATTATTGCTTCATTTCCGGATTTGGCTTACAGTCCTAAATCTGAAGAAGTACGACCGCTTGCTAAAATTGTTATGGATGAATACCTTGGAGAAAAATATGACAAAGTAGTGGTTGTTTATACGGATTTTGTTTCCACAATCAACCAACAGACCAAAATCAGACAAATTTTGCCGATTTCCCGAGTGGATATTGAAAAGCAAATTGCAGAAATGGATAGCCATGCCCAGGAACTTGGGCTCAAAATCCCAAAGTTGGAATACAAGATCGAGCCCAGCCCGAATGAAGTGCTGGAACACATATTGCCGCGGCTCATTGAAATGCAGATTTATCATGCTATTCAGGAATCCAATGCTTCAAAAGAATCGGCTCGGATGATTGCAATGCGAAATGCGACCGATGCAGCGGGGGAAATGGTGACGGGACTGACGCTGGCCTACAACCAAATCAGACAAGGCAAGATAACGCAGGAAATCGCGGAGATTAGTGCGGGGAAAGCGGCACTAGAACAGTAATAAAAAATATCCTCCTCTCCCTCTGGGAGAGGATGCCCGAAGGGCAGGTGAGGGAGAAAGCTTTAAATTATTCCCTCATCCGGCCTCCGGCCACCTTCTCCCTAAGGGAGAAGGTGGAATAAAAAAAATTGTTCTTTTGAAAATAAAAAAACCGCCAGTTTGCTTGAGATCAAGCGAAAGGCGGCGCATCTCTTAATTCATGGCTGGGTGGCCAGCAAGAGAATATCTTGCTCTAATTTGGGCGCATTGGAAATGAAAGTATCGGGAAACTTCGTCATTGTTGTATTTCGGTGTTTCTTGTAGCTCCTGTAATAAGCGATTTTCTAGAGAAGTTAATTCCTTGATACTTTTCAGCTTAATAACGGCATCTTTAAACCGATCAAGCTGATTCCAGATTGGGTTCAAGAAATCCAAACTTTGTTCCATCTGATAGCCTCCATTATTTAATGAACAAGTTAATATTAATCACGATTTTAAATTCAGATTATGATTATAAACTATTTTTGTTAAAAAAGTCAATATTTAAACTAATTCACAAATATTTATCCAAAACAAGCCAAAATTAGTCATTAATCAATATTCAATAATTAATTTTCAATCATCAAATCATATGAAAAACCTAGGCAAAGTATTACAAGTAATCGGACCAGTCGTGGATGTGGAATTCGGAGATAAACTCCCGGAAATTTATCATGCGCTGGAAATTAAATTATCCGGTGATGAAAAATTAGTTTTAGAAACTCATCAGCACACAGGCGGAAATAAAGTCCGCACAGTGGCGATGGGTTCGACGGACGGCCTCAAACGAGGAATGGAAGTGCATGATACTGGAGCGCCGATTGCGGTGCCGGTCGGAAAAGGAACACTCGGGCGGATGTTTAATCTTCTCGGCGATCCGATTGACGGAATAAAAGATCCGGTAAAAGCGGAAAGAAAAGACCCGATCCACCGCGACGCTCCGAAATTTTCCGAACAATCCACACAGGCGGAAATTTTTGAAACCGGAATCAAAGTCATTGATCTTATTTGCCCGTTTGTAAAAGGTGGAAAAGTGGGACTTTTCGGCGGAGCGGGAGTAGGAAAAACGGTTGTGATTCAGGAACTTATTCGAAATATTGCAAGAGAACACGGAGGCTATAGCGTTTTTGCCGGAGTGGGAGAGCGAACCCGTGAAGGAAATGATCTATATCATGAAATGAAAGAATCCGGGGTCTTGAAACAAACATCTTTGGTTTTTGGCCAGATGAACGAACCGCCTGGAGCAAGACAACGTGTTGCTTTGTCAGCACTCACAATGGCGGAATATTTCCGAGATGGCGAAGGAAAAGACGTGTTATTGTTTATAGATAATATTTTCCGTTTCACTCAAGCCGGATCGGAAGTTTCTGCGCTTCTGGGACGAATTCCATCGGCTGTCGGTTATCAGCCGACTCTCGCTGAAGAAATGGGAAAACTTCAAGAAAGAATTACTTCCACGCAAAAAGGATCGATTACTTCTGTTCAAGCAGTGTATGTTCCAGCGGACGACCTGACTGATCCGGCGCCAGCTACGACTTTCGGACATTTGGATTCCACAGTTGTGCTAAACCGTGCTCTCACAGAACTGGGAATTTATCCGGCCGTTGATCCGCTGGATTCTTCATCCACAATACTTGACCCGAAAATTATCGGGGAAGAGCATTATAATGTCGCCCGCGGAGTGCAGAAAGTTTTGCAGAAATATAAGGATCTCCAGGATATTATTGCCATTTTAGGAATGGAAGAACTTTCGGACGAAGACAAAGTGGCTGTGACGCGAGCGAGAAAAATTCAGAAATTTTTGTCTCAGCCGTTCTTTGTGGCAGAGCAATTTACTGGAAGCGCTGGAAAATATGTGAAACTGACAGATACCGTAAAAGGTTTTAAGATGATTTTGGATGGAGAGATGGATGATATCTCAGAACAAGAGTTTTACATGAAAGGAAGCATAGACGAAGTTAAGAAACAATAATAGTTGTTATCCCGGGCTTGACCCGGGATCCAGTAAATCCTGAAACAAGTTCAGGATGACAAATGACCAGATTCCCGCTTTCGCGGGAATGACATAATATAATCATGGTAGATTTAAACATAAAATTCAAAATAGTCACTCCCGAACGCACGGTTTTTGAAGATACAGTCGATCAAATTACTCTGCCGACAACGGACGGGGAAGTTACGATTTTGCCAAATCACCGGTCATATATTGCCAGTCTCAAAACTGGCGAGCTTATGCTTCGAAAAGGAAAAGAAGAAAACTATGTTTATGTTTCCGGCGGTTTTATAGAATTTAACAATAATGAACTTATTGTTCTTGCCGATGCGGCAGAGAGGGCGGAAGAAATCGACCTGAAAATTGCCGAAGAAGCCAAAAAACGGGCAGAAGAAATCAAAAAACAAAAAATTACACTGGATGATACTGAATATGCTCGCGTGGCAGCGGCTATTGAACGGGAGACAGCCAGAATTCGAGTGGCAAAAAAGCATTTTACGAAAAGAGGGATGAATCTGGATAATTAATGTAAAATGCAAAAATCAAAAATAAAAATGACAATGCAAAATTAAAAATGGATCAATAATTTTGCATTTTGAGATGTCATTTTGCATTTTGAGATTTGCATTTTGATTTTAAAATATGATTACCCCATTCAAGTTTAAAGACATCCACGCTTGCGAAGCAGTGGTTTTAACTTGCATCGACTTCCGCTTTTGGAAAGAAACCGTAGAATTTGTGGAGTTGGAACTGGGAATCGAGAATTTTGATTTTCCGTCTCTTCCGGGGGCGGCCAAGGCCATAAACGAAAGCAGCGGAGAAGATCTGGCGATGAGCTGCATATCCGTTCCGGTTGATCTCCACCATGCCCAAAAGATAGTTATTATCAACCACCAGGATTGCGGGGCTTACGGCGGATCGGAAAAATTCAATGGAAGCGATGAAGCAGAGCAGAAATTTCATGAGGAAGAGCTGAAGAAAGCCAAGGAAAAAATCCTGGCTAAATATCCTGACAAAGAAGTTATTTTGGCTTATGCAAAACTGGTAGATCATAAAGATAATATTGATTTTGTGATTGTAAAATAGAAAATTTTTCTTGTTGATAAGCTGGCCTTTCATAAGGCCTGTTTTTTGTTATAATGGAGTTATAATAAGTTAACATTAAATAGCATGAACAAAACTCTAAAAATTATTGGAATTGCTGCATCTGGAATTATAGTCTTGATCGCGGCTTATATAATTTTTCAAAATACGATGTCAGGTTTGTTGACAATGAGATCTTCGGATTATTCTGGGATGGGAGCGCCGCAGGAATCATTTAATGAATCTTCGCCCATGGCGACAGGCCAAGTTTTGAGCAATCCATTAAGCGCGTCCAAAATGGCAGGAAATTTACTTCAGGATAATTCTGCGTCGTCAGTTGATCTTCCGGAAATGGACAAAAAAATAATAAAAAACGGGAATCTTAGCCTCAAGGTTGACAATGCGGACAAAGCCAGTGTCAGTGTCACAAAAATTGCCAAAGATAATGGCGGAGAAGTGGCTTCTTCAAATTTCCGCCAGAGCGGAGCAAATGTGAAAAGTGGAAATATAACCGTAAAAGTGCCGGTTGCCAATTTTGAAAAAACTTTTTCCGATCTTAAAAAAGTAGCTAGTCTTGTTATTAGCGAATCAACTTCGGGAACTGATGTAACAGAACAATATGTCGATCTGCAGGCTCAGCTCAAAAACAAGCAAACAGAAGAAGAAGCTTTTACTAGAATCATGGCCCAAGCTCAAAAAATCGATGACATTTTGGCAGTGCAAAAAGAACTTTCGCGTGTACGCGGACAAATTGAACAGTTCCAAGGCAGAATAAAATATTTGGAGTCGCAGACAGATATGTCCACGATCACCATCAGCCTCACGGAAGATGCCAATATTTCCATTGTCGATCGTTGGAGGCCCTGGCAAGTGGTCAAGGAATCAGCCAGTGTTCTCATCAAGAAAGTGCAGGGATTTGTGGATTTTGTGATCAAATTAGTAATCCTGGTTTTGCCAGTGCTTCTACTTTACGCGCTTTTGGTTTTGTTAGTGTATAAAATAGGAAAAAAAATATACTTTAAGTTTAAAAAGAAGGATCAGAATCAAGCTTAATTGTCATTCCGCACTTGATGCGGAATCCATTGAATAAGCTAAAATGAAAGACTAGTTTCCCGTTTTCCTGCCTCACCGGCAGGCGGGCGCGAGAACGACAACAAAAATAATCCCCGTGGAATTATCGGGCGGGGATTTTTTTGGCGGCTACAATTTTGAGATTTTGGCTTAAAAAAAGCAAATAGCAAAACTTGAAATTAGTTGGGAAATAGGATAAAGTTAAGAATATGGACCCCGTTAGAAATCAGTAATTATGTCATTAAATAACGGGGAGTTTAATGTAAAAAACAATGGCAATTTCTAACGGGGCAAGCAAATACGATCCAAAAAATATTGAAGAAAAATGGAAGAAAAGATGGGAAGAAAGCGGAATTTATAAAGATTATGGCAGAGAAAAAAAATTCTATGCTTTGGATATGTTTCCATATCCTTCAGGCGAAGGGCTTCATGTCGGCCATCCCAAGGGATATATTGCTACAGACGTGGTTTCAAGACTAAAACTTCTTCAGGGGTATAGCGTTCTTCATCCTATGGGCT
Organism: Patescibacteria group bacterium; assembly: GCA_022711335.1. Classification (GTDB taxonomy): domain Bacteria; phylum Patescibacteriota; class Minisyncoccia; order Moranbacterales; family UBA2206; genus JAKLFF01. The sequence continues at coordinate 33,537 of JAKLFF010000001.1, forward strand.
GGGATGCTTTTGGTTTGCCGGCTGAAAATTATGCTCTGAAAAACAAGGTTCATCCGAGGATTGCTGTCGAAAAAAACATTGCAACTTTTAAAAAACAATTGAAATTGTTCGGTTTTACTTATGACTGGGACAGGGAAATCAACACCACTGACCCGGATTATTATAAATGGACGCAGTGGATTTTCCTCAAAATGTTTGAAAAAGGGCTAGCTTATGAATCCGAAGAACCGGTCAATTGGTGTCCAAAATGCAAGACAGTTCTAGCCAATGAAGATTTGGAAAACGGGAAATGCGAAAGATGCGGATCAGAGGTAATTCAAAGAAAGCTTAGGCAATGGGTGCTTAAGATGACAGAATATGCTGATCGGCTTCTTTATGATCTTGAAAGCGAAGATCTGGATTGGGAGGAGTTGATCAAGGAACAGCAACGAAACTGGATCGGGCGGAGCGAAGGCGTGATAGTTAAGTTCAAAGTTCAAAACTCAAAGTTCAAAGCTACAGTTAAAAATTCAAAATTAGAAAATGATGATGAGTATATAGAAACATATACTACGCGGTTAGATACGATTTTTGGCTGTACGTATTGTGTTGTAGCTCCGGAGCATCCAATTGTCCAAAAATTGAAAGATAAAATTGAAAATTATTCTGAAGTGGAGAAATATGTCATAAAATCGCAGTCAAAAACTGAATTGGAAAGAATGGAATTGCAAAAAGAAAAAACCGGAGTGAAACTTAGGGGAATAAAAGTAATCAATCCTTTCAACGGGAAAGAAATTCCGCTTTTTGTTGCGGACTATGTTTTGGGTTTTTATGGAACCGGAGCGGTGATGGCTGTGCCGGCGCACGACGAACGAGATTTTGAATTCGCAAAAAAATATGGATTGCCCATTGTCCAAAGCATCACGCCAAGCATGGATGACTACGAACAATCTTTGAAAGTTCTTGAGGTTCTCAAAAAAATACATGAAGGGGCAAAAAAAAGAGATCTCCAATTCTGGCTATCTTCAGGGCTGGCTTGCATGTTTTATGCCAAAATCATCTACCGAAAAATTGGAGATATCGATATTGTGGTAAAAAATAAGGAAGAACAGGCCAAGTTTGCAAAATACTTGGAAGAAATGGGATTTAAAAAAATAAAAGAAAAAGTTTTTTCTGAAAAATATGTTAATTTTATTTTTCAGGATAAAAATAAAATAGAAGTGGACCTCGGCGTATATCTTGAAGGGCTAGAATTGGGAGAAAGGGGGTTTCGGCAAAGGGAGAAAGAGCTGAACGGATGCAAAACTTTTGTTTTGAGCAAACATTTTAATGAAGAATTGAAAGAATCGCTTTCGCACGACAAGTCAAATGGAAGGGACAAAAGCAAGGACATTGCTGATCTCAAATATCTTGAGGGGAGGGCATATGCAGAAGACGGATATCTTGTAAATTCGGAAAAATATTCGGGCTTATCTTCTGAAAAAGCCCGGAAAAAAATGGCTCTGTGGCTCGAAAAGGAAAAAATTGGAAAGAAAAAAGTGAATTATAAAATGCGCGACTGGGTTTTTTCAAGGCAAAGATATTGGGGGGAGCCGGTGCCGATCATCCATTGCAAAAAATGCGGGACAGTTCCGGTTCCGGAAAAAGATCTGCCGGTAATTCTTCCGGAAGTCAAAAGCTATGAGCCGACTGACACCGGAGAATCGCCTTTGGCTAAAATTTCAAATTGGGTGAATGTTTCATGCCCGAAATGCAGCGGACCGGGAAAGCGCGAAACCAACACTATGCCCCAGTGGGCCGGTTCTTGCTGGTATTACCTCCGCTACATTGATCCTCAAAATGACGAAGTTCTTATTGATAAGCAAAAGGAAAAAAAATGGATGCCAGTCGATCTTTATGTTGGCGGAGCGGAACATGCGACAAGGCATCTTCTCTATGCCCGTTTCTGGCATAAATTTCTGTATGATATCGGCGCAGTTTCAACTGAGGAGCCGTTCAAAAAGCTGGTTCATGTGGGGCTTATTCAGGCGGAGGACGGAAGAAAAATGTCAAAACGCTGGGGCAATGTGATTAATCCGGATGATGTAATTTCAAAATTCGGAGCGGATGCCATGCGGGTTTATGAAATGTTTATGGGACCGTTTGCGCAAAATATTGCCTGGAGCACAAACGGAGTTATCGGAGCATATAAGTTTTTGGAGAAAACTTACAAACTCGCGGATAAGGTGCAGACAGGGAGCGAATTAAAAGCGAATAAAAAAACAGAAATTTTAATTAATAAAACCATAAAGAAAGTCGGAGAAGATATAGAAAATTTCCGGTTTAATACAGCTGTAAGCCAGCTGATGATTTTAGTTAATGAACTTGATAAGGAGGAATCCATCCCAATTGCTAATTACCAATCGCTAATTACGCTTCTTTCTCCTTTTGCTCCATTTATTGCTGAAGAACTTTGGGAAAAATTGGGGCACAAAGAAAGCATTTTTAAGGAAAAATGGCCGGAATATGATCCAAAAATGATAAAAGACGAAGAAATTGAGCTAGTTATCCAAGTTAATGGAAAAGTGCGGGACAAGATGAAAGCCAGTGCGGACCTAAGCGAAGAAGAAGGAAAAAAATTGGCGCTTGAAAGCGAGAAAATCAAGAATATTATTGGCGATAAAGAAATTAAAAAATTTATTTACGTAGAGGGAAGGCTAGTAAATATAGTTATATAAAATTTCTAATTTTCAATTTCTAATTTCTAAAAAATTTCCAATGTTTCAATGACTAAATTTTCAAACGTTTAATATATTAAAATTATTAAATTTAAAATTGTTTGAAAATTGAAAATTGAAAATTGAAAATTGAAAATTAATTTTATGCAAGCGGTAATTTTGGCGGCAGGCAGGGGAAAAAGAATGAAAGGACTTACGCAAACGACAACGAAACCCATGCTTAAGATTAAAGGCAAGCCGATTTTGGAGCATAAAATAAACGCGCTTCCGAAAAAAATAAAAGAAGTGGTTTTTGTGGTTGGCTATTATTCGGACCATATTCTCCGTCATTTTAAAAGATATTATAACGGCCGGAGGATAACTTATGTTTTTCAGCACAATATCAATGGAACAGGCGGAGCGCTCCATCAAGCTAAATGCATTCTAAAAGACAAATTTCTGGTAATGATGGGGGATGATCTTTACCACAAAAAAGATTTGGAAAATTTGATGCAGAATGATCTGGCAATTTTAGGATATGAAGTTGATGACCCAAGCCTTTTCGGGGTTATCAAAACCAATGGAAACGGGCATATGATTGATGTAGTTGAAAAGCCGAAAAATTCTCGGCACAAGCTGGCCAATACCGGAGTTTATGTTCTCAATAAAGAATTTTTTGAATATGATCTTGTTCCTATTGGAGGCGGAGAATTTGGGCTTCCGCAAACGATGGCCAGGATGGCGAAAGATTATAAAATAAAAGTGGAAAAAGCCCGGATCTGGCATCCGATTGGAAATCCGGATGATCTTGAAAAGGCCAAGGAAGTCTTGCATCAATTCTTATAATATGAAGCCAAAAAATATTGTTACAATCGGCGGCGGAACAGGAAGTTTTATGCTTCTTACCGGTCTTAAAAAATACCCGATTAATATCTCCGCTATCGTTTCTATGGCGGATGATGGCGGATCAACCGGAGTGCTTCGGGATGAATTGGGCGTGCTTCCGCCGGGCGATATGCGCCAGTGCCTTGTCGCCCTTTCCGATTCATCGAAGACTCTTCGCGAACTTATGAACTATCGCTTTGAAAACGGAACCTTGAAAGGGCATAATTTTGGCAATCTCCTTCTTTCTGCGCTTGAAAAAATAAAAGGCGACTTTGTTTCCGGGGTTCACGAGGCTTCAAAGATTCTGAACGTAAGGGGAGAAGTCATACCTGTTACAAAAAAAGATACAGATCTTTATATAAAGCTTAAGAACGGAAAAATTCTCGACGGCCAAAATGAAATCAATCATAACTATGAAATAGAGCCTAGAGGAATAGAGAAAATATATCTGAATCCCAAAGCGGCCGCCAATCCAAGAGCGATTAAAAAAATATTGGAGGCAGATGCTGTTATTATCGGCCCTGGCAACCATTATTGCAGCATTGTTCCTAATCTAATAGTTGACGGAATTCCCGAAGCTATCCGCAGAACAAAAGCCAAAGTTATTTATAACTGCAATTTGGTCAATAAAAAAGGACATACGGAGAAATTTGATTTGGATGATTATGTCAAAGCGATTAATAAGTTAGTCGGGAAAGACAGAATTGATTTCGTGGCATTTAATACGAAAAATCCGAGCGGGAAGCTTATTAGAAAATATGAAAGCAAAAAAGAGCTTCTTGTTAGATTTAAAAAAGGAAAAAATAAAAGCAGAAAATATAATGTTATCTGCGCCGATCTGCTTAGCCGGGAAAGCGCGGAATATAATAAAGCTGACGCGATATCATCTGTGAGGTCTTTTATCCGCCATGATAGCGAAAAATTGGCCAAGGTAATTGCGGAGATCTCTGAAATAGGCATATAATAAAAAAAGAAAAAACAATCTAGCGATGAATTATGATAAATAAAAGCCAAAAAACAAGTGAGCAATTGTTTACTCTTTCAGAGGCCAGAAGGGAACTGGGGATCCCTCTGGTTTTGGCAAAAAAGCTGGTTATTTGGGGCGAGATGGAAGCCCAGAAAGCGCTTGACGGAACGATTCGAATTACGGAAACAGAATTGAATTTGGCTAAAAAATTATTAAGCAGCCCCGGAAAGAAAGCCAGTTATTTTTTTAAGGCTCTTGGCCCTGGGTTGATTACGGGAGCATCAGACGATGATCCTTCAGGAATCGGCACATATTCTTCAGTTGGGGCGAAGTTCGGGCTTTCAATAATTTGGATGGCGGCCTGGCTTCTTCCCATAATGATTGCCATCCAGGAAGTCTGCGCCCGGATTGGAATTGTAACGAACAGAGGTCTGGCAGGAGTTCTGCAGAAACATTATAAAAGAAAATATGTTACTTTGGCGGTTTTTTTGCTTATTGTTGCCAATACGATAAACATTGGAGCGGATCTTGGCGCTATGGCAGCATCGCTTGAGATGATCAGTAAAATTGATTTTTATCTGGGCATTCTCTTTTTTGCCTTCATTTCAATTATATTTGAGGTATTCATCGGATATCATATTTATGTAAAAATTTTGAAATGGCTGACCATATCGGTGTTTGCCTATATTTTCACGGGAATTATAATTCGCCCAGACTGGCTGGCAGTGTCCCAAAATTTATTTATTCCCCACATCAGTTTTAGCAAGGAATATTTGTTTGCGATGGTAGCTGTTTTCGGAACGACGATTACCCCTTATCTTTTTTTCTGGCAGGCATCGGAGGAAGTGGAAGAAAACAAACTGATTCACAAGCTCATTTATTCCAAGAAGGAGGGGATGATTCGAAATAGGATAGCTCGAATGAGAACTGATGTGGGAGCGGGAATGCTTTTAGCTAATGTCGTTTTTTTCTTCATCGTTTTGACAACTGCCCAAGTACTTTTTAAAAATGGCGTAACCAGTATAAATTCAGCGGAAGAAGCGGCTATGGCGCTTGAACCTTTGGCTGGGCAGTTTGCGTATACTTTGTTTGCGCTGGGGATAATCGGAACCGGTCTTCTGGCGGTTCCGGTTTTGGCCGGATCCGGAGCTTATGCCATGAGCGAAATCATGAAATGGAGAGAAGGCCTAGATTTGAAATTTCGGCAGGCCAAAGGATTTTATTTGGTTATCGCTTTCTCGATTATTATCGGGATGCTTATTAATTTTTTGCATATAAATCCGATTGCGGCGCTTTATTATTCTGCTTTTATAAATGGAGTGATTGCCTTGCCTCTTTTGGTGGCCATTATGCTTATTGGCGATAATCCGAAAATTATGGGGGAAGAGAGGCATCCTAAATGGATAAAATTTTTCGGATGGCTTTCTATCTTTTTTATGGCAGCAATAATCGCAATATTGCTGCTGTTTTTTGTTTAAAAAAGAAATTTCTTGCCAAGTGCATTTTAGTAAAGTAATATGGTTTATATAAGATTAAGCAACAAATTAATATGGATATAAAAAGAAACCAAACAATTCTTCTGGCGCTAATTGTCTTTGTAGCAGTGCTTTTTTTCGGGCTAAGCTCAATAGGTTCAGAGGACGAGTGGATATGCAAAAATGGGCAGTGGGAAAAAGACGGAAACCCGAAAAATCCGAAGCCGGTTTTTGACTGTAAAAAAACAATCAGCGATAGGGGCGCTTATGACGTATATTGTGAAAAAAACGATGATTGCTCCTGCGGGGCGCATGTGAGCAGAAACGTTTGTTTTGTCGGAAACAAAAGATATATCGATCCAATCAAGAAATGCGATCGACTCTGCGAAAGCGGCATAAAACTTCAGTGTGTCAAAAATCAATGCAAACAAATCTAATAAAGCTAATATGGATTACGATAGGCTAGAAAAATTGCTGGCATCGGAAAAAATGCCAAAATATCGTTTAGATCAAATAAGAAAAGCCATCTTCAGAGATGGCGTTTCTTCTTTTTCGGAAATCTTGACGCTTCCCAGGATTTTTCGGGAAGAACTTGATGAAGAGGTGGATATTTTATCATTTTTTCCCGAAAAAGCGTTAAAATCTTTGGACGGAAGGTCAATCAAGATTCTTTTAAAGCTGAAAGACGGGAAATATATCGAAACAGTCCTTATTTCTCCAAAACCAGGCATTTGGTCGGCTTGCGTATCTTCGCAAATTGGCTGTCCGATGGGTTGCCAATTTTGCGCAACAGGCAAAGGCGGATTTGTGAGAAATTTAACTTCCGAAGAAATAATCGATCAGATTTTGTTTTGGAAGCAGCATCTCAAGAAAAATAAAATCAGCGGCATTTTTTCCAATATCGTTTTTATGGGAATGGGAGAGCCATTTCTCAATTGGAAAGAGGTATCCAAAAGCATAAAAGATTTGACTGATCCGAAATTATTCGGTTTTGGATCAAGAAGCATATCTGTCTCAACGGTTGGCATTCGGGAAGGAATTGAAAAAATAGCCAAGGAATTTCCCCAGGTGAATCTGGCCATTTCTTTGCATTTCGGAAATAACAAAAAAAGATCAGAATATATGCCAATTAACAAAGACTATGATTTAAATAACATTAAAAATTCCATTTCCTGTTATTTTCAAAAAACCAGGAGGAAGATTTTTTTGGAATATATCATGCTTGCGGATATTAATGACAGTCAGAAAGACGCGGATGACTTGATTAAGTTTATAAGGTCCATAGATGATAATTATCTTTTGCATCTGAATCTTATTAAATATAACGAAACTTCCGGAAAATTTGTTCCTTCAACCGGAACGAAAATGAATGAATTTAAAAATTATCTTGTTTCTAGAGAAATAAGCGTCACAATAAGAAAAAGCCTTGGAGAAGATATCCAAGGCGCATGCGGGCAGCTGGCTGGCAAAAATTAAATATTTTTTACCATATAAGTATCTTCCAGTCTATATTCCAGCTTTTTATAGTATCCCCGGACTCCAACACCTGAAATAACGGCGATTTTTTTTATTCCGAAATCTTGTTTGGCAATTCTTTCAGCTTCGGCAATAAGTTTCTTTCCAAGTCCGATATGCTGGGGAGATTTATTGTCCTTTCTGCTTATCTCGGTCATTTTTCCATAAGTATGCACCTCGCGGATGATAGCGGAATTCCTTAATATTGGCATATAATCATACAATTTGTCATTCCCGACTTGACCGGGAATCCAGTTTTTAATTTTTATTTGTTTGGCTAGATTCCCGCTTTCGCGAGAATGACAAATAAAGGGAACTCTTAATCGCAACAATGCGAATAATTTTTTCTTGTCTTTTGACACGAATTGCAAAAATATTTCTTTTCCGCCTGATGCGTTATAATCAATCCGATCGAGAATTATTTTTTCATTTATTTTATAATCCAGCTTTACTTCCCGGCATCGGATGCATTGGCAGTTTGATCTGGGAATAATCAGCTGGCGCAGATTGGATAATTTCGGTCCAGCAATAATTGAAGTGGAGGGAACATCGCGGACCAGGCGGGAAATCCGGACGTAGGGCGGAATGATTTTGTTTTTTATTTCCAAAACCAGTTTTTCAAACTGCTTATCGCTCATCGGATTGTATTTTCCTTGTTTCCAAGCTTTGTATAAATCGCTGTTTTTCACAACAACAGTCGGATAAATTTTGAGCATATCCGGACGAAAATCGGGATTGGAAAATAATTTTTGAAACATTTCCAAATCTCTCTTGGAATTTGATCCGGGAAGTCCGGGCATAATGTGATAATTTATTTTGAATCCGGCGTCTTTAAGAAGTTTAGAGGCTTCTATAGTGGCTTCTACATTATGTCCGCGGCTATTAATTTTTAAAATATCATCAAAAATATTTTGCACGCCCAGTTCAACTCTCGTGCAGCCCAAATTTCTAAAATTAATTATTTCTTTTTCCGAAATATAATCCGGCCGCGTTTCCAGTGTCAGCCCAATAATCCTATGCCTAGCCTTTTCATTTTTTCTTTGCTCGATTAGCAATAAATTTTTTGTTACATGTTTCGTGTTATATGTTTTATGTTTTGTGTATTCATTGCAGGCGCGGAAACATTCAGTGATGAACCAGCGCTGATATTTTTTGGGAAGATAGGAAAAAGTTCCGCCCATGACGATCAATTCGATTTTGTCAGTTTTGTGCCCGTTAAGTTCGAGTGATCGAAGCCGGTTTTGCACTTGGGCGTATGGATTAAATTTTGAGAAAATGGCGCGCATAACGGCCGGTTCATTGGAAAGATAGCTTTTGGGCATTTTGGGTTCAGTCGGGCAATAAAGGCATTTTCCAGGGCAAGGAAATGGCTTTGTAAGGACGGCGACAACGGCTACCCCAGACTGAGTGCGGATGCTTCGGCTCATCATAACCTTTTCGAGATTGGCGCTTGGTTTGATTTCTTTTTTTTCTATCAGTTTGTTATAAATTTCCCGTAGATCTGCATTAGTCGGCAGGGGAAGTCTCAACTTTTTGCAGAGGTCTTTTTTGATTTGCGAAAAATCTTCGGAATTTTTAACATTCCTTTTTATTGCTAATTTTATGAAGTTGTCATAAGCTGGATTCATATGGATTTATTTTGTCATTCCGGGCTTGACCCGGAATCTAGTCGATAAATTAGTTAATTTAACTGGATTCCCGCTTTCGCGGGAATGACAATAGAATTAGAGTTATATGGGCAAGAAGGAAACTGAAGAAATATTTAAGCAATTAGAATCTGGCTACGACGAGATGGCGGGGAAGTTTTCCGAAACCCGGAAGTTTTTTTGGCGCGATTTGGAATTTATCGCTGATTATATTAAAAATGACGATAAAATTTTGGATTATGGATGTGGAAATGGCAGACTCCTGGAAATACTGAATGATAAGGAAATTAATTATACGGGTGTTGATATTTCGGGAGAATTGATAAAATTGGCTAAGCGAAAGTATAAAGGCAAAAATATAAAATTCCAAAAAATATCCAGTCAGAGCAGTCTACCATTTCCTGATAATTATTTCAATGTCTTCATATCTATTGCAGTATTTCATCATTTTCCTCAGAAATATGCGGAGGTTATGGCGGAAGAATTATTCCGCGTGATTAAGACCGGCGGAAAAGTCATAGTTACCGTTTGGAATCTGGAGCAAGAAAAATACAAAAAATATTTTTTAAAAAGCCAGGAAGGTTACATTCCATTCAAAGATAATTATGGAAATGTTTTTAATCGCTACCATTGCCTTTATACAAAAAAAGGCCTTGAAGAACTATTTCTCAAGGCAGGATTTAAGATTGAAAAATCCGAAGTTATTAGGGGAAAAAATATAATACTGATCGGAAAAAAATAGCTTTGTGCCGAAGGAGAGAGTCGAACTCTCATGGGATTTCTCCCGCACGATTTTGAGTCGTGTGCGTCTGCCATTCCGCCACTTCGGCTTGTTCAGTGTAAGTTATCTAAATATTTTCTTCCAATTATAACATAAACAAATATCATCTTTATGCGCGGTCGCCAGAGGCGACTAAATCTACCAATTCCGCTTTACCCGCCTCCGGCGGGCACTTCGGCTTTTTGTGCCTAGCCTGTTTTTATAGTACAATATACTTGATTATGGCAAAAATAATATCTCTCGTCAACCAAAAAGGGGGAGTGGGAAAAACTACCTCGGCTATTAATTTAGCCACCTATCTCGCGGCGGCAGGAAGATTTGTGCTGCTTGTCGACCTTGATCCGCAGGGAAACGCTTCATCGGGATTGGGCATAAATCTTTCTAAATTGGAAAAAAATCTCTATCATTCTATGATAATTGGAGAGCATCCGTCCAAAATAATTCTTCGCACGGAAACTCTCGGCCATGACATAATTCCGGCTTCCCAGGATTTGGCCGGGGCGGGAATCGAACTTGTCCACATGGATAATCGCGAGTTTCGGCTGTATAATGTACTTAGAGAAATCAGGACCAATTACGATTATATCATAATTGATTCACCGCCAAGCCTCGGACTTCTCACGATAAACGGACTGGTTGCCAGCGACGAGGTGATCATTCCGGTTCAAACTGAATATTTTGCTCTTGAAGGGCTTAGCCAGCTTTTAAATACTATCGATCTGGTCAAAGAAAATTTGCAGCCGGATCTGAAAATTATGGGCGCGCTTCTTACGATGTATGACAAGAGAAATCGCCTGGCGCGGCAGGTGATAAAAGAAGTAAGGGATCATTTTCCGGGATTTGTTTTTGACTCTGTTGTTCCGAGATCGGTGCGCCTGGCGGAGGCACCAGGATTTGGAAAGTCAATTTTGGGATTTGACCAGTTTTCCAAAGGCGCTCGGGCGTACAAAAATCTAGCGAGAGAAATAATTGGGATGGAAAAGAAAAGCAGCAATAAAAGTTTTACAGTATAAAAAAATAAAAAATCCGAAGCACGAAATCAGAAATTCGAAACAAATTCAAAATATTAAATTTGAAATGGCTAAAACTGTTTTGAATTTTAAACATTTGAATTTGTATATTGTTTCGAATTTCGATATTCGAATTTCGAGTTTGATTAATTTATGGCTCAGAATTATGGATTAGGCCGGGGTCTTGCCTCGCTTATTCCCCAAAAACGCAAATCCGTCCCTTTTGGCGGATCGCAGCCGGGCGATGAAGCAGAAAAAAAAGTAGTCGAACCAAAAGAAGATTTCAATTATTTCGGCGCTTCTGCGGCTCCTGGGAGCGTTGCTGCAGCCATTAAGGCCAATCCTGTTTCAACCGCGTCTCCTAAAAATAGCGGCGCAGAGAAAGATAATGGCGCAGGAAATGAAATTCGGGAAGTGGAAATGATAAAAATAGTTCCCAATCCCCACCAGCCAAGGCTGAGTTTTAATGATGAAAAACTCGAAGAACTTGCTGGCTCCATCAAAGAGCATGGGATTATCCAGCCGATAACTGTTACAAAAAATAATGGCAATTTTGAAATTGTAACCGGAGAACGGCGTTTTCAGGCGGCAAAAATGGCTGGTCTTAAGACTGTTCCGGTGATAGTTCGGGATGCGAACGAAAAACAAAAACTGGAGTTGGCTATCACTGAAAATGTTCAGCGCCATGATCTTGACGCAATTGAAGAAGCCAAAGCCTATAAAAAGCTGATAGAAGAATTTGAAATGAATCAGGAGGAAGTAGCTAAAAAAATCGGCATAAGCCGCAGTGCGGTAGCCAACAAGATCAGGCTTCTTGGCCTCCCGGTGGAAATTCAAAAAGCACTGATTGCCGGCGATATAACGGAAGGACACTGCAAACTGCTTTTGGCAATATCTAATCCGGAAAGACAGAAGGCTTTTTATGAAATGATTTTGAAAAACAAGCTGACCGTCAAGCAAACTGAAACAAAAACCAAAGAATTTTCAGTCAAGACCCACAAAAGAACATTGCATATTGATCCGGAAATAAAACAAATAGAAGACGAGCTTTCCCAAAAACTGGGTACTAAGGTAAAACTGACTAAATCAGGCGGGGGAGGAAGAATCATAGTAGAATATTATTCGCAGGAGGAATTGAATAATATTTTGGATAAAATTGCAAAATAAAAAACGACCCCTCGGCCATTAAGAAATTTGATATTTTATCTACCTTATTAGCAGGCGGGTTAGAAATTAAAAATTTATAAAAGTATCCCTTCCTTCTTCATGAACCTCCGAATGTGGCTTTTAGCGTTAGAGGTTCGGACAAATTTTAACCAGTCGCGGCTGGGCTTTTTGGGGTCTCTTGACGTGATGATTTCAACAACTTCGCCGTTTTTTATCTTATAATCCAGAGGAACCATTTTTCCGTTGACTTTGGCGCCCATAGTGCGGTTTCCGATCTCGCTGTGCACCTGATAGGCAAAATCGACGGGGGTAGCGTCTTCCGGAAGATCAATGATATCGCCGAGCGGCGTAAAAGCAAAGATGTGGTTTTTAAAAAAATCAATTTTTAAAGTTTCGATGAACTCACCGTCGTCTGTTCCAAATTCTTTCTGCCATTCCCGAAGCTGGCGCATCCAGGCCATTTCTTTTTCCGGAACTTTAGCCTTTTTTCTGAAAAGCAGATCAGTGAAGCTTTTTTTATTTTCGCTATAAATCCAGTGCGAAGCGATACCGAATTCGGCTTCATCATGCATTTTTTTGGTGCGGATCTGGATTTCCAGGAATTTTCCTTCCGGCCCGAAAATAGTAGTATGGATCGACTGGTAGTGGTTGGGCTTAGGAAGAGAAATATAATCCTTGATTCTTCCCACAAGCGGGCGATATTTTTTGTGGACTATGCCAAGAGTCTCATAACAATTGGCCAGTTCCGGAACAATAATCCTGATTCCGGCCAGATCGTAAATTTTATTAATATCCATATCGTGGCGTTCGAGTTTTTGGTAGAGGCTGTATAGGTGCTTGGTACGTCCGGATACGGAAATAACTTTTATGCCTGATTTCAAAAGTTCCTTCTTCAGTTCAAAAACCACTTTGTCAACGTATTTTTTTCTTTGTTCAAACTCCTTGCGGGACAGTTTGGAAACATATTCATAATTTTTGGAATCAAGATGCCTAAAAGCCAGATCTTCAAGGCGAGCTTTTATTTCTCCAATCCCCAGGCGATTGGCGAGAGGCGCAAAAATTTCCATAGTTTCAAGAGCGATGCGGTGCTGCTTTTCTTTGTCGACGCTTTCCAGCGTTTCCATATTGTGCAGCCGGTCGGCCAGTTTTATGATAACCACCCGCACGTCTTCTGCCATAGCTAAAAACATTTTTCGCAAGTTTTCCAGGTAAATTTCTTCTTTGGTTCCCTTGAGGCGCAGCTTTCCAAGCTTGGTAACTCCGTCAACCAAAGAAGCAATCTCATGGCCGAATTTATTTTCTACTTCGGAAAGGGTGGTTTTTGTATCTTCTGGAACATCATGAAGAAGGCCGGCGGAAATGGTTTTTGATCCCATTCCGATCTTGGCCAAAGTTAGGGCGGTGTGAAGCGGATGCTGGATATAATCTTCCCCGGATTTCCTTTTTTGCCCTTTGTGGGCAAGGAGAGCTATTTCATAGGCGCTTCTAATCCGAGCTTCTCTTTTTGCGTCCCCGATAAATTTGGTGTTTTTAAGAATGTCTTCAATTGTGAGGGTTTGAAAAGGCACGAGTTTATTATGAATTTAGAATTTAGAATTTCGAATTTTGAATTGGAATCTGGAATATTGAATTTCGAGGTAATCTCGGCTGTTTTTTATTTTAAATTCTTAATTCCCATTCTAAATTCCAACTTCACAATTCAAAATTCTATTTTATGTAGCTACATTCCTTGTTCGAACACCTGGCTTTTCCTTTAGCGGCAAACGTCATAAGGCTTTTGCACTTCGGGCATTTTTCTCCGGTCGGCTTATTCCAGAGGGCGAAATCGCAGTTTGGATAAGCATTACATCCGTAAAAAATTCTTCCCTTTTTGCTTTTTCGCTCGACTATTTCGCCTTTTTCACATTTTGGACAGGTAATCCCGGTTTTATTTTCTATCTTCTTTATATTCTTACAATTGGGATAATTGGAACATCCCAGAAAGGCTCCAAACCGGCCTCGTTTTACGGCCATTTTAGCTCCGCAAAGTTCGCAAATTTCTCCGGCATGCTGTTCGTCTAATTTTTTTTCAGAATCTGTTTTTTCAGTATAGCGGCAGTTGGGATAATTTGAACAAGCGATGAATTTTCCAAAGCGGCCGAATTTCAAAACCAGGTCTCCGCCGCATTCAGGACAATTGCGGTCAAGTTTTTCCTGAAAAGATTCCTTTTTGACTTCTTTGGTTTTGTTTTTCAGATGCTTGATGAAGGGATCATAAAAACTTTGGATGACTGGAACCCATTTTATTTTTCCTTCAGCTATTTCATCAAAATCTTCTTCTACCGTAGCGGTAAAGTTGATGTCGACAATTTCCGGGAAATGTTCGACGAGAAGATCATTGACGACGAGGCCGATTTCAAGGGGATAAAGCCTTTTCTCTTCGTTTTTTTCGATATATTTTCGGTCGAGTATAGTTGAAATAGTCGGAGCGTATGTAGATGGGCGGCCAATCCCATTTTCTTCAAGAACTTTGACCAAAGTCGCCTCAGAGTATCGGGGCGGCGGAACAGTTGTTTTTTCTTCAACATTTATGTCGGCTGTTTCCAGTTCGTCTCCGGTTTTGAGCGGAGGAAGGATATTTTCCCCGTTGGCTTTCCGGAAGGAGTTGACTTTCAAAAACCCGTCAAACTTTATGGTAGATCCGCTGGCGGAAAGAAGATAATTATTTTTCGATTTTTTATTCTGGGCTGAAATAGAAACTTTGACCGAATCAAAAACCGCGGGTGCCATTTGCGAAGCAATCATTCTTTCCCAAATAAGCCTGTATAGCTTGTACTGTTCGTGTTCCAGATCCTTTTTTAGCTCATCCGGATGCTTATCGGGATAAGCTGGACGGATAGCCTCGTGCGCTTCCTGGGCGTTTTTTGATTTATTTTTAAAAAATCTGGGGTTTTCAAGCGCATACTCTTTTCCAAATTCTTTTTCTATCGTTTTTTTGGCAGAGAGAATGGATTCGAGCGAAAGATTGACGCTGTCGGTTCTCATATAGGTTATGAATCCCTGCTCATAAAGCTTCTGGGCGGTCATCATGGTTTTTTTAGCGGAGTAACCCAGATTATTTATGGCGCTTTGCTGCAGAGTGGAAGTGGTGAAAGGAGGGCTGGGATGACGGAGTGTTTCTTTTTCGGAGATATCGATAATTTCAATTTTGGATTTCTCCAGGTCAGTGGCGGATTCTTTAGCGCTTTTCTCGTCAGAGAAAATAGTTCTTTTAGTTTTATAGTCTCCGGCGAAAAGCTTGATAGTTTTCGCTACTTCCGTCTTTTTTCCGTTCTTTTCTATGATTTCCGCTTTAAATTTTTCAAGATCGGATGCGCCGTTTTTTTTGAGTTCAACAGAAACGTTCCAATATTTTTCACTTTTGAATTTTTCAATTTCCCGCTCCCGTTCGCAAATGAAACGGAGGGCAACAGATTGCACTCGTCCGGCACTGAGACCGCGGCGGATTTTTTTCCAGAGAAACGGAGAAAGCTTATATCCGACTAGCCGATCAAGAATCCTTCTGGCCTGCTGGGCGTCAACCAGGTCAATGTCAATCTTGCGCGGATTTTCAAGCGCCTTAGTTATGGCATTTTTGGTAATTTCATGGAAAACTATCCGTTCAAAATTCTTTTTTTTGGAAAGCCCTAAAGCTTCAACGAGGTGCCAGGAGATAGCTTCTCCTTCGCGGTCTTCATCGGTTGCAAGAATCACTTTTTCGGCTGAAGATGCCTGTTTTTTAAGCTCTTTTACTCGGTTTATAGCTTTCGGAGGAATTTCATATTTCGGCTCAAAGTTGTTTTCAACATCAATCGCCAATTCTTTTTCCGGCAAATCACGAATGTGTCCGTAGGAAGATTTTACGGAAAAACCTTTTCCAAGAAATTTGGAAATAGTTTTGGCTTTAGTTGGAGACTCAACAATGACTAACTTCATGAAGCATGGAACATATAGCATGTAACAAAAATAAAAATGTTATATGTTTTATGTTATGTGTTATATGATTATATAGTTCTGTCCTCCTATATTTTTCACCCAACCCTTGATTTCCATAATTGAAAGCGTTGAAGATACATCCGCTGTTCCCAGTCTAGAGAGTTTCGAAATATTGTCAATATGGATTGGATCGGAAGACAGAATGTCAAGAAGGATTTTTTCATTTTCTGAATCGGGATTTTTTTGAATATTCTTTTTTGGTTTTTCACAAAGAGACAGATCAAATTCTTCCAAAACATCTTTAATTCCCAAAACCAACTTGGCGCCTCTTTTAATGAGATTATTGGTTCCGATAGATTGCGGAGAAAAGATTGGTCCCGGGACGGAAAAAACTTCTCGGTTTGAGTCCAGCGCCATCTGCGCTGTGATAAGCGCGCCGGATGTTTCTCCAGCTTCGACAACCAGCGTCCCTCGAGACAGGCCGGCGACAATGCGGTTTCGCGCTGGAAAAGTAAGCGGGCCGGCTTTGATTCCAACGGGATATTCAGAAAGAAGCAAGCCATTTTCTATAATTTCTCGAGACAAATTGAAATTATTTCTCGGATAAAGGCTCAAGTCATCCAATCCGTTTCCAAGGACGGCAATGGTTTTTCCGCCGGCTTCAAGCGCTCCGCGGTGAGCAAAAGTGTCAATTCCTATGGCCATGCCGCTTACGACTGTAAAGCCGGAATTAGCCAGTTCGCGGGAAAAGCTTTTGGCAATCTGCGATCCATAAGAAGTATATTTCCTGGATCCTACCACTGAAATAAGCGGGGCGGAATTAATAGCGTCTGTTTTTCCCTTTATATACAACAGGTAGGGGGGATTTGAGATTTCTTTGAGCAGGCTCGGATATTCAGGAAAATCAAAAGTTATCATGCTAATTTTCTCCTTTTCCATTTTTTCCCATTCTTCATCGGGATTTATATTATTTCTTTCAAAAACAATTCTTTTTGCTAGTTTTTCTCCGATTTTAGCGAACAGCAGTTCACTAAAATCCGCCTTCCAAACGGCTTCCGGATCAGAAAAATATCCCAGCATCATTTTCATCTTTTGCGTCCCGACGCCGGGGATGATATTCAAGGCATTAAGATATTTCATTTTTAAAAGATAACACAAGGAACGTCCTCTTGACAAATTATCCCATTATGTGTTAGTATTTTGAATCACGAAACGCACAATAATAAAGGGAAATTTAAATATGGCTGAAAAAATCGAAAAAACCAGCGAAATTTTTGAAAAAAATGCTTCAGATAAGCTGAGTTTTTTGATCTTGGTTGATGAGTTAATTTCCAGTCTGCCAGTCCGTTCGCAGGAAATTTTGAAAGAAAGATTCGGGCTTTCTTCAAAAAAAGGGAAAACTCTGGAAAAAATAGGGAAGAAATATAGCATTACCAGGGAAAGAGTGCGCCAGATCATCACCGATGCCATAAAAAATATTTCAAAAAAAGCAGGGGAAGAAAATTTCTCCAGAGCGGAAAATAGGATCGTTTTTGCAATTAGGGAAAATAATGGTATAATTAAAGAAGAAGATATTTTTTTGAACCTGGGCTCAGGCAGCTCGCAAGAGAAAAATGCCTTGGCTTTCTTTGTGCAATGTTCAAAAAAAATATTGATTGTATTTGAAAAAGGAACGCTGGAAAAGTCCTGGGTCCTGTCAAAAGACGTCATAGCTTCAGTAAAAAAAGTTCATGAAAAAGCAAAAGATGTTTTCGGAAAGGAGCAAAAACCGCTCGGAGACGAAGAAGTTTTAGAAAAATTGTCAGAAGATTTTTCCGGTGCAGAAAAAGAGCAAATTCTGAACTTCCTTTCGATTTCGACCGAATTTGGAAAAAATGTGTTCGGAAAATGGGGAATAAAAAATTGGGATGAAATAAATCCCAAAGGAACGCGGGAGAAATTGCATCTGATTTTGAAAGAAACCGGAAAGCCTTTGCACTTTACGGAGATTGCGTCGCTTATCGACAAGCATAAGTTGGGGAAAAAGAAAGCCCATCCGCAGACGGTCCATAATGAGCTTATAAAAGATAGCCGATTTGTTCTTATCGGAAGAGGAATATACGCGCTTAGCGAGTGGGGATATGAAGAAGGGACCATAAAGGATGTCCTCAAGGATATTTTGGAAAAAAGCAAAAAACCCCTGCGGAAAGACGAAATTCTGGAGAAAGTCATGGAGGTGAGAAAGGTAAAGAAAACTACTGTGATGATAAATCTGAACAATAGCGAATTTTTTGAAAAGAAAGAGGATTTGTATTATATCAAAAAATAATTGCAAATCAGCCATATATTTTAAAAACAAAAAATAGTACGCTTCGCCAAATAGTCCGCGGAAACGGACTGTCGCAACGCCGCTTTTTGGCGAGATTAAAAAGATGAATTTAATCGATCAAAATTTTTTAGAAGCTGCAGGCAAGATGTTTTACCATACCTGGTGGATAGTTTTGCCTGCGGCTTTTTATTTTATCTTCAAGGAGCTTTGGAAGGATTTTGTGGCCTTTTTTTCCAAAACCAGTTGGTATAACGTCAAAAAGTGGACGATGGTGGAAGTTATTCCTCCGCGCGAAATTGAAAAAGGCCCGAAAATGATGGAGTCTTTCTTTTCCGGAATCGCGGCGGTGCTTACAACTTACAATACTTTTGATGAATATTTGAAAGGCGCTTTCTGGCACGACCGTTTCGGATTGGAGCTGGTCGGAGAGGAGGGCAAAATCCACTTTTATTTCAGATTTGAAACAAAACACCGGAATATGATAGAAGCGCAAATTTATGCGCAGTACCCGGATGCTGAGATTATTGAAGTCGAAGACTATTACCAGCGCTTTCCGAAAGTTGTTCCAAACAAGAATTGGGATCTTTGGGGAACGGATATGGAATTTACGGCTCCTAATATTTATCCGATAAAAACTTATGATAAATTCGAAGAGTCCGTGACGGGAGAAATGATTGATCCAATGGCGGCGATGTGTGAAGTTTTGGGAACTTTGGGGCCGGGGCAGCACATCTGGCTTCAATATATTCTTCAGCCGCTTCCCGAGCCTTGGAAAAAAGCGAAGTCTCAGCAGCAGATTCTTGATAAGCTGACCGGGCGGGAAAAAACTGATTCGGCCGGAGCACTGGGGCATCTGGGCGAAGTGTTTTCCAACATTTTTAGCGGGATGTTCGGGGCAGTCGAATTTAAAAAAACGGAAAAAAAAGAGCAGGCGCCTCTGGAATTCCGCCTTACTCCCGTTGAAAAGGATGTTTTAAAAGCGGTGGAAGAAAAACTGGGAAAGAATGTGTTTTTAAGCAAAGTAAGAATGATAGTTCTCGCAAAAAGAGAAAATTTTGAAAAATCTAAAATATCCGCTTTTATGGGGACAATAAAACAGTTCAGCGATATCAATATGAACCAGATCAAGCCGGAAGACATTACCAAGACCTATGGAAAAATTTTTTTCATCAAAAGAATGGAAGCTTTTCGAAAAAGGAAAATATGGGCGAGATACAAAACTAGAAACATGGACGGTCCGAAAATTGTTTTATCAACGAAAGAATTAGCCTCTCTTTTCCATTTTCCGGATATGGGAGTGAAGTCTCCGGCTGTGCCGAGAACAGCTTCGAAGCTTGGCAGTGCGCCGTCGAATCTGCCGATTCAATAATTTGTAAATTATTTTTCATTCTGAACAAATTGAAGAATCCTGCGCATAATATGCATTATAACGGGATCCTTCTCCGTCAACTGGCGGATCAGGATGATTGACATTTTATGTCAATCAATTTTTTTGCCAAAACCAATTTCAGAAACCAGGAAAGGATTTTCGGAATCAAAGAAGACGATCGCCGCCGCCATATGTATGTGATTGGAAAAACTGGAATGGGAAAATCCAATTTATTGGAAAATATGGCAATCCAGGATATACGGGCGGGAAAAGGCGTCTGCGTAGTTGATCCTCACGGGGAATTTGCGGAAAAAATGATGCGGGCGATTCCGGCAGATCGGATAAACGACGTTGTTTATTTTAATCCGGCTGATCGCGAATTTCCGGTGGCTTTCAATATTTTGGAAGCGGTGGACGAGGACAAAAAAAACCTGATTGCGAGCGGAATGATGGGAGTTTTCAAGAAAATCTGGCCGGATGTTTGGAGCCCTAGAATGGAATATATTCTCAACAACATGATTTTGGCGCTTCTTGATTATCCCGGATCAACGATGCTTGGAGTAAACCGGATGATGTTCGATAAGGATTTCAGAAAACGTGTTTATCCGAAAATAAAAGATCCAGTCGTGAAATCTTTTTGGATCAATGAATTCGATCAGTGGGATGACAAATTCCGAAAGGAAGCCGTAGCGGCTATTCAAAACAAAGTTGGGCAGTTCCTTTCTTCTTCCGTGATCCGCCACATTGTCGGCCAGCCGAAATCAACGATTGACATGCGGGAAATTATGGACAATGAAAAAATTCTCATTGTTAATGTTTCAAAAGGCCGGATCGGGGAGGATGCCATGCGCCTTTTGGGAGGAATGATCGTGACAAAGATCCAACTGGCGGCGATGGGAAGAGTGGAAGTTCCGGAGGAGCAAAGGAAAGACTTCTATCTTTATGTCGATGAATTCCAAAATTTTGCCACGGAATCTTTTGCCAATATTTTGTCTGAAGCCAGAAAATACAAGCTTTGCCTTGTTTTAGCCCATCAATACATAAATCAGCTGATTTTTGACGGAAATTCCACTGTTCGGGACGCGATATTTGGAAATGTCGGAACCATAGTGGCTTTTCGGGTTGGAGCGGAAGATGCGGAGCATCTGGAAAAGGAATTTGAGCCGGTTTTTATGATGAACGATTTGGTGAATCTCAATAAATATAATATTTATCTGAAGTTGATGATTGATGGAATTGCCGGGGATGCTTTTTCGGCTGCCTCCCTTCCTCCCATGGATATAGCTGATACGGCTGAAAATGAAGAGAAAGCCGTCCGGGTTTCGAGGGAAAGGTATGGAAAATCAAGGACGGAAATAGAGGAGAAAATTGCCCGCTGGAGCGGAATAATGGATATGGATGAGCCGAAAAAAAATAATGTTTTGCCCAGTAGCGGCCTAAATGGAGATAGGAGAAGCGATCAGTCTGCCAGACGGGGAAATTTTAATAATTTTTCGCGCAGCCAAAATCAGAAGAGAATCTACGGCCGTGATGCTAACAAGCCCAAAAGTGTTTTTCAAATGCCGGTTTTGAAAAAAAAAGAAGAAATAAAAACAGTTAGGCTGTCTGAATCTGTTAATTTTCCTGAAAAAAGTATTTCCGAAAGCAAAAAAGGTGCAGGAAAAGTGGTTGAAAAAAACAAAAAAATACCGGAACAAAAAAATGATTTGCAAGAAAGTGTCGATATGTATGAGGCGGTCTGCAGTACGTGCGAAGAAAAAATTCAGGTTCCATTCAAGCCTGATCCAAACCGGCCGACTTTTTGCAAAGAGTGTTTGAAGGATTATCAGAGATCGAGAGCCAGGGTGCAAAAGGAAAAAGAAGACGCAGTTTCATATAGAAGGAAAGAAGGAGGGGGCGATATTCGGAACGAAAAAAACCAACCGGAATTTCCAGAAAAAAAGCATTCACAGCCGGCTGCCTATGTCTCAAATGAAAAGCCGATGAGTCTTTCCCAGATGTCCTATATTGCTCCAAAAAAATTCAAGCCGCAAAGAAAGCGGCCGGAAGTCAATTTGAATGAGGTGAGAAAGCTTATAAACAAAAGTTTAAACGGAAAAAATGCCAAAAATTAGCACGGATTTGAATTTAGGCCAGAAAGTTTCTTCTCCGCTAGCTTTTATATTTTTGATTATTTTAAGCTTTGTTGTGGCCTGGTATACGGTAAATGCAGGGGAGGGAATTTTGGATAACGCCAAAAAATCAAGCATAGTTAATATTGAAAAAAGGGGGAGCGAAAATGAAAAAACCAATCCTAAACCTAATCATTTAGAAAACGTAAAATAATCAAACCAAAATTATGTACACCAATGATGATTTAAAAAACCTGGATTCAGAGGATAAAAAAAGAAAAAGAAATTCTTTGCAGATGGAAATTATTATGCTAGAATCAGAAATCAGCAAACTGGCAGCGGAAAAAAACAGTCTGGACGCCGAAATACGAAAAATGAAAATGGATGAAGAAAGATTTCGATTATCAGCGGACGAAAAGAAAAAAAGATTCGATTTTGTCGATCAAAGCATTTCAGAAAAGGAAGCGGAAGTGAAAAATGTCAGAAAGAAGCTTAATTTATTAATTTAAAATAATGGATATTAACATTCATTCTAATCTTCACAGATTTGTCGAAAAATTTCTAAAAGATAGGGGGGTTGCGATTGATCCCAAGAAAAAATCCGGGTTTGACAACAAAATAAAGTCCGTCGAAAGCGCTTTTGACAACCAGCTTTCCAAAGCTTTCGAAAATGCCGGAGAGAGCCTTAAAAATCTGAAAAAGGAAGACGGCTTTGAAATGGATTATGCGCACGCAAAAGATATTCTGAATGATGTTACTGTAAAAATGTAAATTATTGGAAAAAATATTATGACTGCCAGGGAACTTAGACAGAAATATTTGGATTTTTTTAAGGAGAAGGGACACGCAATTATCCCTTCGGCTTCAGTTGTCCCAGAAAACGATCCAACGACGCTTTTTATCACCGCTGGAATGCATCCGCTGGTTCCGTATTTAATGGGCGAAAAGCATCCGGATGGAGATAAATTGGCGGACGTTCAAAAATGCATTCGTACTGTGGACATAGATGAAGTTGGCGACAATCGCCACTTGACTTTTTTTGAAATGCTAGGCAACTGGTCACTCGGAGATTATTTCAAAAAAGATGCGATTTCCTGGAGCTTTGAATTTTTGACGAACAAAAAATGGCTTGGGCTTGATCCAAAAAGGATTTATGTGACTGTTTTTGCGGGAGACAAAAAAGCGGGAGCTGGAAAAGACGAGGAATCAGTCGGGTATTGGAAAGCTGAATTTAAAAAATTAGGAATAGACGCAGGAGTGTGTGAATTAAATCAGAAAGCTGAAAAAAAAAGCCGCATTTTTATGTTGGGAATGGAGGATAATTTCTGGGGTCCGGCGGGAGAAACCGGCCCTTGTGGCCCTTGCAGCGAAATGTTTTATGACACTCGACCGGAAGAGGGAGAGCTTCAGGGAACTCACGAGGAGTTGGTGAAATCATTCCGCCTTATGGAAATTTGGAATGATGTTTTTATGGAGTTCAATAAGAAAAAAGATGGAACGTACGAAAAAATGGCACGGCAAAATGTAGATACCGGAATGGGCCTCGAAAGGACTGTAACAGTGCTTAGCGGAACTCCAACTGTTTTTGAAACTGATTTATTTTTGCCAATACTTCAAAAAATTGAAGAAATTTCCGGGAAAAAATATGATGAATCGGAAGAAACTAAGCGGGCGATGCGAATAATCGCTGATCATATCAAAGCTTCTGTTTTTATTATCGCTGACGGCATGGAACCTTCCAATGTGCAAAGAGGGTATGTTCTTCGAAGATTAATTCGCCGGGCGATTAGACAGGGACATATTTTGGGAATTAATAATAATTTTACAGCAGAAATTACGAAAATTGTTCAGGAAATGTATGGAGATGTTTATCCAGAAGTTGATAATAATAAAATTTTAGAGGTTTTAAATGGAGAAGAAGAGAAATTTAGAAAGACTTTGGAAAATGGGCTAAAAGAATTTGATAAATTACAAAACTTTATAGCACAAGAATATCAAAAAAATAGTGAATTAAATTATATAACTGGAGGCGAGTTAGCATTTAAGTTATATCAAACATATGGCTTCCCGTTAGAGATGTTTTTTGAAGAATTGGATAGTCGTCAAATTATTTATATAAAAAATAAAGTTGAAGAAAGTTTTAATAAAGAACTGGAAAAACACCAGGAGCTTTCTCGAACTGCTAGTGCCGGAATGTTTAAAGGAGGCCTCGCCGATACTTTGGAAAAAACAACTCAACTTCATACTACTGCGCACTTGATGCTGGCAGGGCTTAGGAAAGTTTTAGGGTCGCATATCCATCAAAAAGGATCAAATATAAACGGGGAAAGGCTGAGATTTGATTTTTCCCATCCGGAAAAAATGACGGATGAGCAGAAAAAAGCGGTGGAAGATTTTGTGAATGGAGCGATAAAATCCAATGCGGATGTAATCTTGGAAGAAATGACAGTCGATGAAGCCAAGTCTTCGGGAGCAGAAGGGGAGTTTGAACATAAGTATGGCGACAAAGTGAAAGTATATACTATTGGCCAATATTCCAAGGAAATCTGCGGCGGTCCCCATGTGAAAAATACTTCAGAGATAAAGGGTATCTTTAAGATAAAAAAGGAAGAAAGCTCCAGCGCGGGAGTGAGAAGAATAAAGGCCACAGTGAATTAATATACAGCATGTAGCGTATAAAATCGAGCGATAAACAGGGAGTGACGCAGAAATTATGCGTTTGCTTCCTGTTTTTTGTCTGAAGCTGGTTTTTTGACAAATTCAGTTAAACGTGCTAAAGATACAATACTGAAAAGTAAGGGAGTTTTGCAAAGGGCAGGACTTTCTTGTTTGAGCGAGGAGAAATTTTTTGAGAAAAGGAGGCAGAAAATGGTGAGAAAGTTCTTTGCAGCGACGGTGTTTTTTTCATTTATGGTTTTGTTTGCAGGTGCGGGACCGGCGTTGGCGTTGCCAACTCTTTATCTGGACACTTTGCCTTCACAAACGGCCGGGGGGTATTATGTAGGGTACTCCGGCGGGCATCTGGACGGGGGACCGCCAATGGGTTTCTTATGCAATGACTTTGCACATACGTCGTATGTGCCGAGTCACTTTGAGGTCAACGTCAGCACAATCCCAAGCCTGACATTCGCCAGATTCGGAAACGATGCAGCGGCGATTTTAAAGTATCAGGAGGCGGCGTGGCTGATGCTGCAGATGGATACGCATCCGGATGATGTCGGGAGCATACAGTATGCCATTTGGAACGTGTTCGCTCCTTCGACGCCAGACTATGGGACGTCGAACGCATGGCTGGCGTCGGCCGCTGGCGCTAACATGTCATTGTATGATTTTTCGTCTGTTCGCATCTATACCGCGACAGGCGCAGAAGCCTGGAACCAGGAGTTCATGTCCGGACACGCTTCTGCCGTGCCGGAGCCCGCATCAATGTTGCTGCTTGGATCCGGGCTCCTCGGCCTGGTGGGGGTCAAGAGAAAGTTCCTTTAGCAGCTAGTGCAGGATGGGGTGTGTGAGACTTAAACAGTCTTCGCGCACTCCGTCCTGTTTTTTTATTCCTGTCTATTGCATTCATATTCCATAGATGCTAAATTTTACATAAGAATAAAGAGTAATTAAAACATATGCCAAAAGTTATAACTGACGAAAAATTAATAGATGAACTTTTAAGCCGGAGTGTTGCTGAAATTTTACCGTCAAAAAAAGACCTTAAGGATCTATTGACGTCGGGGAAAAGAATACGAATTTATATTGGCACCGATCCTACCGGAACATCACTTCACATCGGGCATG
Organism: Patescibacteria group bacterium; assembly: GCA_022711335.1. Lineage (GTDB taxonomy): Bacteria > Patescibacteriota > Minisyncoccia > Moranbacterales > UBA2206 > JAKLFF01. The sequence continues at coordinate 59,189 of JAKLFF010000001.1, forward strand.
CAACTAATTATATAATTCTTGAAAAATTCAGAAAACTTGGTCATGAAGTTATTTTCTTAATCGGTGATTTTACTGCTCGCATCGGAGATCCTTCGGACAAAAATTCAGTTCGTAAACAATTAACAAGGAAAGATGTAAAGAAAAATGTTGAAACCTGGCTGAAACAGATAGAGCCTATAATAAGCATTAAAGATAAAAACAACCCCGTAATAATTAAATATAATCATGACTGGCTGTCCAAACTGACATTTGAGGACGTTGTTAATCTAGCTTCTAATTTTACGGTCCAGCAGATGCTGGAGAGGGACATGTTTGAGAAGAGAATGAAAGATGGCAAGCCGATATTTCTGCATGAATTTTTTTATCCGTTAATGCAGGGATATGACAGCGTGGCTATGGATGTTGATATTGAAATGTGTGGGAATGACCAAAAATTCAACGCTTTGGCAGGAAGAACTCTCTTAAGGAAGCTTAAGAACAAGGAAAAATTCGTTTTTATTACAACCCTTCTTGAAAATCCTGTAACGGGAGAAAAGATGATGTCTAAAAGCTTAGGAACAGGCGTGTTTTTGGATGGGGACAGCAATAATATGTTTGGGAAAATTATGGCTCAGCCCGATGAAAATTTGCCACAGCTATTCGCTGATTGCACCTATATATCAATGAACGAAGTCAATAAAATTAAAAATTCGCTAAAGGATTCTGAAGTTAATCCTAGAGATGTTAAATTGCGGTTAGCTTTTGAAATCGTAAAAATTTACCACGGTGAAAAAAAAGCCCAGGAAGCCAAAGAATATTTTGAAAAAGTTTTTTCACGGAAAGAAACTCCGGATGAAATCCAGGAAATAAAAATCAAAGAAGGAGAAAACATTGTTGATTTTATAGTCAGAGCAGGAATGGCGGAGAGCAAAAGCGACGCGCGGAGGAAAATTGAGCAGGGCGGAGTGAAAATTGGCGGCGAAACAGTGAAAGATTCCAGTCTTGTTATTGGTAGTAGCTTTGACGGGAAGATTTTGAAGGTTGGAAAAAGAGAGTTTCGAAAAATCACCCTTGCATAATTTTTAGATTTGTTGTAGATTACTAATTGTCTAATTAAAATTAAATAGAAAAAATTGCGCAGACTCAAGACTAAAGCGCAATTTAGAAAAAAAGAAAGAGATGCAGGAAGGAAATAGAATTAATAGCGGAAAAACTATTAATTTTGGAGTCCACTTGACTCTTGACGGATACCGAGGCGATCCGGAAAAGCTCAACAGCAAAGAGCTGGTAACAAAATGCCTCAGCGAACTTCCAGAAAAATTGGGGATGCGGAAAATATTCGGACCGGAAGTGGTTGAATGCGGGGAAATGAATTCCAAAGATTCCGGGGGTTTCAGCGGTTTTGTCGTGATTGCGGAAAGTCACATAAGCTGCCACACTTTTCCTTTTAGAAAGTTTGTAAGCATAGATGTTTACACCTGCCGGGAGGAAATGGATAAAGACTTCGTTATAAAATATTTTAGGGAAGCTTTTGATCTCGAGGATGTTGAAACAAACTACATTGTTCGGGGTACTCGGTTTCCATCAGAAGATTTAGCAAAGGTATAATTTTTCGAACTATCAAGCAGAGCGCCAATTGGCGCTCTTTTGCGTCCTTCATGTTCCGGGATATCTGTTTTTTAGAAAGCGGGCGGGGCGGCGCCATAATAAGTTGTCATATCTCGGTATTTATTTTATAATTAACCTACGAGCGGGAAATAAAACATAAATACAAAGCTAAGCCGGTTTTATTATGGGAATTTTTTCAAAAATTTTAGGTTTCGGAAACATTTCACAGGATTTTTTGCTTTCTTTGGATATAGGGACGGAAGTGGTAAAAGCACTAGTTTTTAAAATCAATAAAGAAAGCGGATTAGGGATAGTAAAAGGAGTTGGAAGATCAAGGCAAGGGCTTAAAGATATGCATAGCGGAGCTGTTTCTGATATAAAGGGAGTTATTGATAATTCAAAAAAAGCGATTGAAATGGCCAAAAACATGGCCGGAGCCAGAAAGATAGAAAAAGCTGTCATTGGAATTGCCGGAGAGCTGGTAAAAGGAACAACTACTACTGTTCATTATGAAAGAATTCGCCCGGAAATTCGAATTGATCTTCCGGAACTCAAAAACATTATTCAAAAAGTCCAATGGAAAGCCTTTGACCGCATCAGGCAGCAGCTGGCCTGGGAAACGGGACACAGCGAAATTGAAGTGAAGCTGATAAACGCGGCGATTGTGGATGTTCGGATCGATGGATACAAGGTGACCAACCCAATCGGTTTTCAGGGACGCGACGTATCTATCGCTGTTTTTAATGCATATGCCCCGATGATTCATTTAGGGGCGCTTCAGGCTATTGCGGATGAATTGAAACTGGAGCTGCTAAATGTTGCGGCTGAACCTTACGCTGTGGCCAAATCTATGGGACTTGACGATATAACTGACTTTAATGCGATTTTTATTGATATAGGAGGAGGAACGACCGACATCGCGGTAGTGAGAAACGGCGGACTGGAAGGAACAAAAATGTTTGCTTTAGGAGGCAGGGCTTTTACAAAAAGACTAGCGCATGAACTGGGCGTGGGATTTGAAGAAGCGGAGGTTTTGAAAATAAGGTATTCTGAAGGAAAATTAGGGCGGGACGTCAGTATGAAAGTAGAAAGGATATTGGAAGACGATTGCAATGTTTGGCTTTCCGGCATTGAACTTTCTCTTTCTGAGTTTGCTTCAAGCGATCTTCTTCCTCATAGATTTTTCCTTTGCGGCGGAGGTTCTGGCCTTCCGGGAATAAAAAAGGCGCTTGTATCTTCTGGATGGACGGGAAATCTTCCCTTTGCCAGAATTCCGGAAGTTAGTTTTTTGCAGCCTAAAGACGTGGTTAATATAAAAGATGAAACAGGCGAGCTTCGCGATCCGCAAGATATAACGCCAATGGGATTGGCCAATCTGGCCTTAGATCTGGTTGGCGAAGAAAAAGTTATGGCCGGAATCTTAAGAAGAGCGGTAAAAATGATACAAAAATAGAATTTTGAATTTGGAATTTTGAATTTGGAATTAAAATGCAAAAAATAAAAAATACATAAATTATCATAGTGCCAATTTATTTTTTGGGCTTATATTTATTCTAAATTCTAAATACTAAATTCTAAATTTCAATTTTATGCACCAGACATTCTATATCGATATAGATGAAGAAATCACTTCTATAGTCGAAAAATTGAGAAATTCAAAATCAGGAGAAGTTGTGCTCGTTGTTCCCAAGAGAGCGTTGCTTATCCAGAGCATCGTCAATCTTCGGCTTCTCAAAAAAGAAGCCGACTCGCTGAATGTTTCCTTGAGTATTGTTACTCAAGACAATTTGGGGAAGGTTTTAGTTGAAAAAGCAGGCATATTTTACCAAGAAAGCCTGAAGGAAACAGAAAATGATGAGATAATAAGAAGTGAAAGCAGAATTGGCGAAAGCTATTTTGACAATCGCGACTATTCGAAAATAGGGGACAATCTTCATTCAGAGGAAGAAAAAATGGGAAAAATAGGTTCCGACAGTTATTTTGACAGGAGCAGCAATCTTTCTTCTGAAATGGACAAGGATAAAAAAGCTGTTTTTAGAAACGTTTCTCCGGAACAGCCTTCCTCTTCCAGCCAGCCAAGTAGTGAGAAAATTTTAAATAAAGAATTGGTTTTGGGATTTGGAAATAATGCCAATTTAAAAAAAGGAGCTGTCAGCATAGACTCCTCGCTGTCTTCTTATCAAATGCATCCAAGTCAAGCAGGTTTGCCGCAAGCGCCTGTGCAGGCGGCCAGAAATAATCCCCCGTCTGTTTCTAGGCCTTCCGAATTATTTCCTCGACCAATAGAAGGCGTACGGGGAAATGCTTATGCTGGCCGGTCGGGAGACAGAAAAATAGATAATTTTTTCCAACATGGAAATTATTCTGTTCCGGCAGAAGAAAGCAAAAACGGTTTCAAGAACGCCAGCCTTTCTAAGAAAACATTTAAAGTTTTTTGGATTTTCGGGCTGATTCTTATTTTGCTTGTTTTGGCAGCGGCTGCTTATTTCATAGTGCCCAAAGCAGATGTTGTCATTACTGCGAAGGGGACTCAAAAGGCTCAGGAAGCAGAAGTGAAAGCTGACGCTAAAATTGAAACAGTGAATTATGAGGAAAAAGTTATTCCAGCAGAGGCAGTTTCAACTGTTGTAACGGCTTCGAAAAGCGTAATTCCCAGTGGAAACAAAGGGGCATCGAGTGGAAAAAAGGCCAGAGGGACGATCACTATATATAATGAGTTTAGTTCAGCCAGCCAGTCTCTTGTAGCGACGACGCGCTTTCAATCGGAAGATGGAAAAATATTCAGGCTGGAAAAGGGGGTTACTGTTCCTGGAACGTCAAAAGAAGGCGGGGAAACTAAAGCCGGAACAATCGAAGTGGAAGTAGCGGCAGATGAATCCGGAGAATCCTATAATATCAGCCCTTCAAAATTTACTATTCCTGGATTTAAAGATAGCGGAAACGGAAAATACGAAAAGATTTACGCCAAATCAGAAAAAGCGATGTCTGGCGGAGGAAGCGAAAATAGCTCTTCGGAGGGAGGAAATAAAAAAATAACGGAAGCGGATATAGCCGGAGCAAAAAGCAAAATTTTATCGGATCTTCAAACCCAGGTAAGGAATAAAATCGAAGAATCGGCTGGAGAGGGAATGGTCGTTTTGGATGATGCCATCAATAGCGAGGAAGCGGTTTATACTCTTTCAAATTCAGCTGGAGAAGCAGTCGAAAAATTCGAAATCAAAGCGCAAATGAAAGTAAACGCGCTGGTTTTCAAAAAATCTGACTTGGAAAATGTCGTAGGAAAAATTGCCGCTAATTCAGGAAACGGAAAAACTAGCCTGGAAGGAAGTTCAATGGATATTTCTTATGGCAAGGCAGATGTTGATTTTAAGGCCGAAACTGTTCTAATTAAAGCAATCGGAACGATTAAAAACGGCTCAGACATTGATTTGGAAAATATCAAGAAGGAAATTTTAGGAAAAACAAATGAAGAATTGGAAACATATTTGGGTGCTTATCCGAACATAGAAAAAGTGGATGTAACCTATTGGCCGCCGTTTCTAAATGGAAAAATTCCCCTTTATGAGAAACGGGTCAATGTGGCGGTAGAAGTCGAATAATTAGTGCTATTGACAAACAAATCCGAACCGTATACTATTAACCAAGACGCTCAAAACAAAATAGAATCGTTAATAGAGGGAAAAATGAATTTCAGGAATTAGGATTGATTTCTGTCCCCATTTTTTGTTTTGGCGAATAAAAGCGGTTTTTATAAAAAACAATGTCAAAAGACAAGGAGCTGGTCAAATTAGAGGGCGTGGTTGAAGAAACCTTGCCAAGCACAACCTTCAAGGTCAAGCTTGACAATGGACACGAAATATTGGCTCATATATCGGGAAGAATGAGGGTAAATTACATCCGCCTTATCCCGGGAGACCGGGTTTTGGTTGAAATGAGCCCGTATGATTTGACAAAAGGCAGGATAACTCAAAGGTTAAAATAGGTTTTTATCCCGCACCAATTCCGAACAGAAATAGTTGCTAAACAAGAATTATCACTCGGAAGCGCCTGCGGCTTAATTTTTAAGAATTATTTGTATTGTCTTGTGAGTTGGTGCGGGATGCTCAATTTTGTGGCTGCTCGCTCCGCTCGCAGACAAAATTGGCATGAAAGTCAGAGCTTCAGTAAAAAAAATTTGTGATAAATGCAAGACAATAAAGCGCAAAGGAAAACTTTACGTTATTTGTCCCAACCCAAAACATAAGCAGCGCCAAGGCTAACTGCGTTGCTGTTTTTCATAATCTAAAAAAAGTATGTTGCGAATTGTAGGGATAAATATTCCCGATGACAAAAGAATAGCCGTATCTCTAACCTATATTTATGGGATAGGCGCGAGCACCGCTTCCAAGATTTTGGGCGAGCTGGAAATTTCCGAATCAAAAAGGACAAAGGAACTTAGCGAAGAAGAGCAGAATAAAATCAGGAACTATATTGAAAAAAGGGTGAAAGTAGAAGGGGAGCTGAAGCATGAAATCCGCGGAAATATCAAAAGACTCAAAGAAGTCGGCGTTTATCGGGGAATAAGGCATCAGCGGGGACTGCCGGTCAGGGGGCAGAGGACAAAGACTAATACGAGAACAGTTCGGGGAAACATAAGAAGAACTATGGGAAGCGGAAGAGTGAAAACAGAAAAAACTTAAAATAATATAACATATAACATTTGAACATATAACATGGCAGAAAAAAAGAATGAAAAAAATGAAGAAGCAGAGAGTCAGAAAACTGAAAAATCTGAAGTTTTGAAAGTGGAAAAGAATGAAAAGGAAGAAATTTCCGAAAAGAAGAAAAAGGTGAAAAAAATTAAAAAACAGATTCAAAGAGGCCGAGCTAGCATAAAATGCACCTATAATAACACTATGGTTAGCATCTCGGATGCTTCCGGGAGCGTTCTTGGCTGGTCAACTTCGGGGCTATTGGGCTTTAAGGGAGCGAAAAAAGCTACTCCTTACGCCGCCACCCAAGTTGTCGGATCAGTGAGCGAAAAAGTGAAAAAATACGGAATTCGCGAATTGGAAGTTTATGTCAAAGGAGTCGGTTCAGGGAGAGAAGCATCAATCCGGGCACTTTCCAACAATGGTTTTGATCTAATTTTAATAAAAGATATAACTCCTATTCCTCATAATGGATGCCGGCCTAAAAAGCCGAGAAGGGTATAATATTTAATTTGAACGCAAGCGAATATGGCAAGGGATATAGATTCAAAATGTCGAAAATGCAGAAGAGCCGGAGAAAAACTCTTTCTTAAAGGGGATCGTTGCAGCACTCCTAAATGTGCTTTTATCAGGCGTTCTTATGCTCCGGGAGCTCATGGCAGCAAAATATCCAGGAACTCGAGCGAATATGGAATGCAGCTTTCCGTGAAGCAAAAAATAAAAAGAACCTACGGAATATTGGAAAAACAATTCAGAGGACATTTTGAGGAAATAAAAGGAAAAAAAGGAATAGTGGGAGATCTTCTTCTGGAAAGGCTGGAAACGCGGCTGGATAATGTTGTTTATCGGATGGGGCTGGGAAATTCCCGGTCGCAAGCCAGGCAGCTGGTCAACCACGGATGGATAAAAGTTAACGGCAGAAAAACAGATATCCCGTCCTATAAAGTTAAGACCGGAGACAGCATTTCCATAAATCCGAATAAAAAAAGCAAAACTTATTTGAAAAGCATCGATCTTGTTTTAAAAAATAAAAAAGATTTTCCAGGCTGGATAAGCTTTAATGCAGCCGACTATTCCGGAAAGATAAGCAGAATGCCCGAAAGAGAAGAAGCGGGAATCAATGCGGATGCCCAAATAGTAGTGGAATATTATTCCAGATAAATTTAATCAATAAAAAGTTCCGATCAGGCTGAAAAAACCTGAAAGCGGAACAAACAAAAAAATGCAATCAATTACTATTCCCCAGTCTCCTAAATATACCAAAATTGATGAAAAAAGCGGGAAGTTTGAAATTGAAGGATGCTATCCCGGCTATGGAACGACTTTGGGAAATGCCCTAAGGAGAGTTCTTCTTTCTTCGCTTTCCGGAGCGGCGATAACTTCCGTCAAAATAAAAGGAGTAAAGCACGAGTTTTCAACAATTCCCAATGTGATGGAGGATATTATCCAGATTATTTTAAATTTGAAACAAGTGAGATTTAAGCTTTTCAAGGATGAATCTGTGAAAGTAAGCCTTAAGGCAAGGGGAGAAAAAAAAGTCACTGCCGGAATGATTGAATGTTCTTCCGAAATTGAGGTGGTTGACAAAGATATTCATATTGCCACAATTACTAGCGCAAAAGGCGAGATGGAGATGGAAATGGAAGTGGGAAAAGGAATTGGTTATGTTCCGGTAGAACAGCAGGAAAGGGACAAGAAGGAAGTAGGCGTTATAGCTGTTGATGCCATCTATACTCCCATAAAAAGAGTGAATTATACAATTGACAATATGAGAGTAGGGAAGAGAACAGATTTCGAAAGAATAACTCTAGAAATCTCAACTGATGGATCTATTACTCCCCAGGAAGCCTTTCTAAAAGCGGTAAAAATTCTGGTTGACCAGTTTTCCGAACTTTCGAAAATAGAAAAAAGCGTGAAGAAAGCTGAAAAAGAAAAAAAAGAAGAAAAAATCGAAGTTGTGAGAAAAATAGAAACGGAAGAGAAAGAAGATCCTAAAAAAATTGAAATTGCCGATCTCAAGAATCTTTCTACGAGGACTTTGAATGTTTTGGAAAAGAATAAGATTGCCAAAGCCGGAGATATTTTAAAAATGACTGAGGACCAGATGAGAAATTTGGAGGGAATGGGAGACAAAGGCATAAAGGAAATAAAGAAGGCTATTGGCGACTACGGGTTTAATTTGAAAAAATCGGAATAACGGGTAATTTGCAATTTACGGGTTCTATTCGATTTCCGCTGGATTGCGATTTGCTCATAATTTAGAGCGATCATTATATGAGACATCAGAAACACGGGCGAAAATTTGGCAGGGTTAAGAATCAAAGGCGGGCACTTTTCAGAACTATGCTCGGAAGCTTTATTATGCGCGAAAAGATAACTACTACGGAAGCAAAAGCCAAGGAATTGAAATCAAGGATAGACAAAATAATAAATAAGGCGAAAAAAGCAGAGGCTAAGAGCGATAAAGTGGCAATTAGAAGAGATCTTGGGAAGCTTATTCCTGAAATGGCAGTAAAAAAAATAACGGGAGAATTTTTGAAGGCATTTAGCTCAAGAAACAGCGGATACGCGAGAGTGATAAAAATTGAAAGAAGAAAAAATGATGGGGCCAAGATGGCTGTAGTTGAGTTTGTATAGCCTCTGAGAATTTAAATTTATGAAAAAGAGCAAGAATATCATCAACAGAAAATACAACTTGTTTAACGCCGAGGATGAAGTTTTAGGGCGCATGTCTACCAGGATAGCGACGGTCCTTCGCGGAAAGAACAAGATTAGTTTTATGCCCAATATAGACGGAGGAGATTTCGCTGTGGTTATAAATTCAGATAAAATAAAGACGACTGGCAAAAAAACCGATGACAAAATATACCATAGGTTCAGCGGTTATCCGGGAGGGCTTACTTCTGTGCCGCTTGGAAAGCAAATGGAAAAAGACTCGAGGGAAGTTATTAAAAAAGCAGTTTACCGGATGTTGCCGAAGAACAAGCTGAGGGATCGGATGATAACCAGGCTTTTGGTTTATAAAGACGACAAGCATGATCACAAAATAGGCTAATTTCTAAGAAATATTTGCGGAGAAATCATTATGGCTACAAAGAAAATTAAAAAGGAAGAAAATGTGGAAGAAAAAAAAGTGGAAATCCTCCCTTATTTTTACGCAGTCGGAAAAAGAAAGACTTCAATTGCCCAGGTGAAAATTTTTGAAACTAAAAACAGCCAAAATCAGATAACAGTAAATGATAAAAAACTAGACGAATATTTCACTATATTGAGGCTGAAAGAACAGGTCGCGGCTCCTTTGGCTGCAACAGGGCAAGACAGCAAATTTGATATTTTTGCCAAGGTTTATGGAGGCGGAATAAGCGCGCAGTCTGAAGCTGTCCGGCTCGGCATTTCAAGGGCGCTGGTAAAATTCAATGTGGAACTCAAAAAATCTCTCCGTGATCGAGGATTTTTGACTCGTGATTCTCGGAAAGTGGAACGCAAAAAACCGGGACTTCGAAAAGCTAGGAGAAGTCCGCAGTGGGCGAAGAGGTAGTTTCGCATGATGCGCAGGAAATGAATAAAAATCCCCTTCAGGGGGATTTTTCTTTACCCCGCACCCAGAATGCTCCGAGTGTAAACTCAGAGATGAATGGTTTCAAGCGCGAAGCGAATTGCCCCAATGCTCGTGGCGGTCGCTCGTGGGTGCAGGGTTTACTTTTCTTAGGATTGATAGTATGCTTTAGTTAGTAAAAAGGCTAAATAACAAAAAAGATGACTGAAATATTGGAACACCTGCTAGGATCGAAGGAAAGGGCCCGTATCCTCCGCTTTTTTCTTCAAAATCCGGATCAGCAGTATGAATTTTCCGAGATTGTAAGGAAAAACATGATAAAAAGCTCCCCAGCGAGACATGAACTTGCTAACCTTGCCAACATAAAATTTATCATAAAAAGAACCAAAAAAGGCAGGAACCACTATGAGCTTAACCAGGATTTTAACTTTTATCCGGAACTCAAAAATCTTATCTCCAAATCTAACGTTTATCCGCAGTGTAAAAGTCTCGGGAAAATTGCAAAACTAGGGAATATCAAGCTCGCAGTCATTAGCGGGGTTTTTATAAGCTATCATAAAAGCAAGGCGGATATGATTTTAGTAGGAGATGGAGTTAGCAAGAACAAATTAAGAAATCTCATGAATACTTTGGAAGCGGAGATAGGAAAGGAGATTAATTTTGTCCTTATGACTATGGATGAATTCAAATATCGGCTTAATATGCTTGACAAGTTCGTTTTGGAATTTCTGGAAGGTCCGCACGAAGAAATTATAAACAAAATTACCGGCCTTAAACAGTTTATCGCAAAAAGAAAATCATAATTTATAGGGAATCTACATGCTTTATATACTAATCGGAGTGTTAATATTCGTCAGCGCCTCTTTGGCTTGGCTTGTTTTTGATATGAAAAGAAAAATGGATGGCGGGGAAAAGGGAGAGAAAATAGTTGCAGTTTTTGAACAGCTGAAAATGTTGACAAACCAGAATGACAATTTGCGGCGCGACATCGATAGTAAGCTTTCTGAAACTCACAGGGCGACTAATGAACAGATCAGCCGGACCATTCAAACTGTTCAGGGAATTACCGGCCAGTCAGCCAAGCAGATTGCTGATGTGGTTTCCGGACTTACGAAACTCGAAGAAACGAATAAGCAGGTAATTAATTTCTCGGCGCAGCTTCAAAATCTGCAGGATATCTTGAAAAATCCCAAGCAAAGAGGCGTTCTGGGGGAATATTATCTCAAGGAAATTTTGGAAAATGTGCTTCCGCCGAACGCGTTTCAGATGCAATACGGGTTTGGAAACGGCGATATTGTCGATGCTGTCGTTTTTGTCAAGAAAAAAATCATTCCTATCGATTCGAAATTTTCATTGGAAAATTATGAAAGAATAATAAATTGCAAAGGCAAGGAGGAAAGAGATAAATATGAAAAAGCTTTTAAGCAGGATCTTAAGAATCGGATAGACGAAACTTCCAAATACATAAAGCCGGAGGAGGGAACAATGGACTTTGCTTTTATGTTTATTCCGTCGGAAGCCATATATTACGACCTTCTTATCAACAAAGTTGGAGCAGTACAGGTAAATACTACCGATCTGATAAAATATGCGACAAGGGATAAGAAGGTGATAATTGTTTCACCGACCTCTTTTCACGCCTATCTGCAGACAGTGCTTCAAGGGCTCCGCGCGCTTCAAATCGAGGAAAGCGCCAAGCAAATTAGAAATAACGTCGAAAAATTAGGGAAGCATATCGTGAGCTACGAGGAATATATGAAAAAATTGGGAAATAGCATGGGAACAAGCATCGGCCATTTTAATGCCGCATACAAGGAGCTGGGGAAAATCGACAAAGATGTGATAAAAGTTACTGAAGGGAAAAAAAGCATTGAACCGATTGCTTTGGAAAAGCCGAATTTTGACATATAATATAAAGTTACAAATGGCAAAATTATGCTCGGTTTTGAGAAAAAAAATGAAAAAGACGTCAAAAGCTTGGCCGATCGATTCAAGCTTTTTTTCAACTGCGAATTTTTCAAAAATCGGATAGTGATTTGGGCAATCAGCCTTAGCTTGTTTTTTAATCTGGCTAACTGGTTTTCTATTTGGTATTTCGTCGAGCCAGTTGACTTCCCCATAATTCTCCATTACAATGTGTATTTTGGAGTAGACATGACGGGAGACTGGAAAAAAATATTTTTTCTCCCCGGATTGGGGCTTTTGCTGTTTTTTATAAATTTCTTTCTGGCCTTTTACTTTTTCAAAAAATCAGAAAAAATTGCCGGCCACATTCTTCTTATGGCCGGACTGATGGTTCAAATAAGCCTGATTATCGCCAGTTTTAGCACGATTCTTATAAATTACTAAATTAAATTTGCATGTTTGATTTCCCTGACCCAAAAACTAAAGATCCTAAAGAGCGCAGAATCCAAAGAATTTTGGAAATAATTCCAGGCGCTCTGACCTGGGCGACTCTTTTGGGAATGATTGTTTTTTCCTTTTTTCTTCCGCTCTGGGTAGCGGTTTTTGTCATTTTGTTTGATATTTACTGGATATTAAGAACAATTTTTATCGCTTCTTATTCTGTTCAAGGGTATAGGAAACTCCAGAGAGGAAAAAAAATAGACTGGTGGGAGCGCTGCCAAAACATATCTGATCCTGAAAAATATATTATTTTTCTCAGGGAAAAAATATCAGAAATGAAAAAAATTCTTGGAGAAGAAAATAGTATGAGTTTCGGGGAGAAAAGAAAACTTAGGCATGAAATAAAAATTCGGAAAGAATATTTGAAAAGCGTGAGCAAGCTTTCCGTAATAAAAGACCAGATAATGGACTGGAGAGATATCATTCACGTGGTAATGCTTCCTACGGCCAATGAACCGGCCGAGGTAATCGAACCGTCTATCCAAGCCATTTATAATGCTAATTTTCCAAACAAACAGTTTATTATACTTTTAGCCACGGAAGAGCGAGAGCCCGAAGAACAAAGAATGGCAAAAGTAAATTATCTAAAAAACAAATTTGAAGGGGTGTTCCGTGATTTTATCGTTACGACACATATAGTAAAAGGCAATGAAATGAAAGCTAAGGGATCTAATGCTACTTTTGCCGCAAAATATTTAGCCGGATATCTCAAAGAAAAAAATATTGATTTTAAGAAAGTAATTTTTTCTAATTTTGACTGCGACAGCGTTGCTCATCCAGAATATTTTGCGGCCTTGACCTATGAATATATAACTGATCCGAAAAGACTCCAGAGAAGCTACCAGCCTCTTCCTATGTATCATAACAATCTTTGGGACACCAATGCGTTTGTGAGGGTGATTGTTACCGGTTCAAGCTTCTGGCATATTTTTCAAAGCACCAGAACGGAAGGCATGGTTACATTTTCATCGCACAGCGAACCGTTTGACACTCTATACAAGGTTGGTTTTTGGCCGATAAATATGATAAGTGAAGATTCGATAATTTATTGGAAATGTTTTTCATATTATAACGGAGATTACAAGGTAAAGCCCATATATCTTCCCATATCCTTGGATGCGGTTTTGGCGGAAACTTATTGGAAAACTATAAAAAACCAATATAAGCAAAAACGCCGCTGGGCTTATGGAATTGAAAATTTTCCCGTTATAATGAGAGCGCTTGTTCCAAGCAAAAAAATAAGTTTTATAAAAAAAATCAAGGTAGCTTTTGAGATGCTGGAAGGGCACCATAGCTGGGCAAATGCGTCAATAATATTGGCGATTCTCGGATGGCTCCCTTTGTTTTTAGGAGGAGAGTCTTTTAATCAGAGCGTAATGGCGCATAATCTTCCCTTTATTACCCGTTATCTTATGACTTTGGCTATGTTCGGGCTGATTATTTCTATGTCGCTTAGCTTTCTTCTTATGCCGCCGCGGCCCAAGAAATATTCTCGCTGGAAATATATATATATGTTTCTGCAATGGGTGCTTGTTCCTATTATTTCGCCTTTTTTGGGATCTTTTCCAGCAATTGATTCCCAAACAAGGATGATGTTAGGAAAATACTTTGGGGAATTCTGGGTTACTGAAAAAATGAGAAAATAATCTAACGGAGTATGCCAAAATATCTATTTCCATTTCTGTTTTCCTTTTTGCTCTCAGTAGTTTTCATGGCGCTAGCAGTTTATTTTTCCAACAAGTTTAATTGGCAGGAGAGAAGAGAAAAAAGGCACATCCATAAAAAAGGCATTTCAAGAGTGGGCGGATTGATCATGGTGCTGGTTTTTAATCTGATGATTATATTAAATAGGGACTTGTTTATTTCTTCTGAAATTTATGGAATGATGGCTGCCTCGCTGATACTTCTGGCTGTCGGGCTTTGGGACGATATCAAAGAAATATATTGGAAGATACAGCTTTTTTTTCAGGTTGCCATTTCCGTTCTTGTTTTTATAACAGGCATAAGGATCTATTATGTTACGAATCCTTTTACCGGGGGCATGTTTGAATTCAATTCCAGCCTATTAATATTATTATCTATAGGGATAGTTGTATTTTGGATAGTGCTTATTATTAACGCTATCAACTGGCTGGATGGAGTTGACGGCCTTTCCGGCGGCGTGACTCTTATTTCTATCGCGACTATTTTTTTCTTAAGCCTCAAAAACGAGGTAAATCAGCCTCCAATTGCCATAATTTGCGCAATTTTATCCGGAGTGATTCTCGGTTTTCTTATTTTTAATTTTTATCCAGCAAAGATTATGGCGGGTACTTCCGGATCGATGTTTATGGGATTTATTTTAGCTGTTTTGGCCATTATTGCCGGAACAAAAATTGCAACCGCGATTCTCGTTATGACTATTCCCATAGTTGATTTTTTATGGGTTATCGGAGAAAGGATAAGGAGTGGCCAGTCAATCTTTAATCCGGACAGCTGCCATTTGCATTATAAGCTTTTGAAAATGGGGTGGACGGAGAAAAAAATAGCTTTGTGCTATTGGTCGGTTACAGCCGCAACCGCGGCGGTGGCGCTTAATACCAAGGCTATCGGCAAGGGGATTACTCTTCTGGTTTCAGTGCTAATAATGCTTTTAACTTTAATTTATATAAGCAAAAAAACTTCAAAAAACAATAATCATGAAGCATAAAGTAATCCCGGTATTCTTATGTGTGTCTGTTTTGTTTGTTGTTTTAGCGTGCTGGTTTCTGATTTGGGGGAATAATAAATTAAAAGAAGTTAAAATAGGAAAAATCAGCTTTAAAGCCGAAGAAGTTTCTTCGCCTGATGAAATAAGAAAAGGCTTGGGCGGCAGGAACGGGATATGCGAAAAATGCGCGATGCTTTTCGTTTTTCCCAAGGAGGAGCGCTGGGAATTTTGGATGGAAGATATGCGCTTTGATTTGGATGTAATCTGGATAAAAAACGGAAAAATAGCCGATATTTATAAAAATGTATCCAGAGAGTCAAAAGATATAATGAGGCCGCTCTCAGCATGCGACAAAGCTTTGGAAATTAATTCCGGACTGGCCGAAAAATACGGCTTTAAAATCGGAGATGACGTTGCAGTCCGGTGAAAATCCGATATGCAAAACCCCCTTAACTTTGTATTAAGGGGGTTTTGCTATTAGAAAGAAGTAGAGATCTACTTTTACCCCCGCGCTAATTCCAACTAATATTAGTTGGAATTAGCGCGGGGGCATTAAAGAGCAGCAGAATTTTTCTTTGTGTTTTTATTCGAAAACAGGCATCAAGATAATGAGGGCACTCTAACCGCGTATTGATGCAGATTATTGAGCTGTTTCTGATTTAGGTTTTTTGAACTGGAAATTGCCTGCTGGATTAGGTCTTTGGAAAATTCTACTGACTGTCCGATAGATACTTTTCCTTTGGGGGAAACATTTTTTCTCATGTAATCTTCTATGTAGATCTTATGTTCGGCAGTTAGAGATGCATCCGGATTCTTTTCTAGGTAGTTTGCCAAAGCGCGCCTGGCCAATTTTGTCGTTCCATCTCCCCGGACGGCAGTTTCAACAAAAGACTTCTCCGTTTCCTGGCTGGTTGAAATAGAGGAGGCCTGGTTCTGTTCTTTTTTGGCGGTGTTTTTTTCTGTCTCAGCTTGCTTTGTGGTTTTGTCATCCGCTTTTTCTTCTTTGCTGACATTTTCATCTCCGGCTATGCTTCCAAAAAGATCTTCTTCCTGGCTGATTTTTTCAGCAGTTTGCGGAGCGATAGTCCTGTTGGAGTAAGAATAAATCCCAGCAGCAATAACGACTACGATCAGGACGCTTATGATAATTCTTAAGTTGTCCTGAAGCCACTGCTTTATCCCGCTTTCTTCCTGTTCCTCATTTTCCATTTCATTTGTTTCTTCTGTGTTTTCATTGTATTCCATATTTTTCACCTTCCTTTCTATATTTTTAAAGATTATTTTCCGAAAAAAACACTGGATTTTTTTCGAAACTGATTTGCTTGCGTTGAAGCTATTAAGCCTTCAAAAAGGCGTCTTATATTGAATTTTACCAAAGTTAAGGGGGGCGTCAACTAGACAAGAGACTATTTTTAGGGCATAATTCGTTAAATTGAAAAAATAGCAATTCTCCATCTGGAAGCCAGATCTCTTTGAAAACTCGGTTTGCACTTCGGGAAGGACGTTTTTATCAGTTTGGATATTTTTGTTTTTTGTTCGGGACTTATCTCCATATAACATGAAACATGGAACATGGAACAATTTTCTTTCAAGGTTTTTATTTGCTGTAATAATTTTTTATAGTGATCAAGTCCGTCGATTCCGGAAAGTAAAGCGGACTGCGGTTCATAATTTTTAACATCCGGTGCTGTTGAATTATAAATTTTTTCAGAAAGATAGGGAAGATTGGCGACAATAATTAAATGGTTAAATTGTTTAATGGCTGGATTGTTTAAAAAGTGGCTTAACAGATTTGATCTGATAAATTTTATTCCGCCAGCTGGCGGATTATCCAGTTTATATTTTTTGGCGTTTATTTTTGCGATTTTTAGAGCTTTTTCTGAAATGTCAATTCCGTAAAAGGACATCAAATGTCCATAATGGACATTTGATGTCCGAAGATTTTTTGCAATAGAAATAATAATATTTCCAGAACCCGTACCAACGTCAATAATTGCAATTTTGTTATTTTTACTAGTTGCTAGTTGCAAATTACCGGTCACTAATTCAACCAGATGCTCTGTTTCCGGCCGTGGAATGAGCGTGTGGCGGTTTACTTTGAAATCCAGGCCGTAGAACCCCTTCTGGCCTAAAATATACGCCAGAGGCTCGTTTTTTCGCCTTCTGGCGGTCATGGCTTGAAGTTTTTTTTCTTCAAGCTTGGTTAATTTCAATTCGGGGCGCGTCGAAACATATTCTCTTGACTTTTTGAGAATATGTGCTAGAATCAATTCTTGTTCGTAGGGGGAAATAATGTTTTTTTTCATAAAGAGGAGGTTTTATGGAAGAAAGAGGAGTTCCTTTGAGATTCGAATATTTTACCAATGAAACTGTCCAATTTTTGAAGGAATCGGGGCAATTTCTGGATGTCAGAATTACTTATACGAGCGAAAGTAATTCCGGCGGATATGACTTTGTCATATCAATGGAAGTTGCCAAATCCGAAGAACGTTTTTTAGGGATAAAAGTAAGCCGGATATTTTCGGCTAAGGGATCCTACAGGGAACAGCTTGCCAAAATTTTTTCTTCAGCCGGATTTAGTTTCAAAGAAAGCGGTGAAGAAGGTTGGGTGTTTGCCAATAGTGCGAACATCAAAATCCACGTCAAGCCGGCACTTTCCTTGGCTAAGTATGGATTTGTAAGATGTTTTTTTATTATTGAATGAAAGAAAGTCCCTGGTGCTGGATTTCCGCACCGGGGATTTATTTTGCAAGTTTTATTTTTGTATCTTCCTCCTTTAGCGTATTGATGATCTCATCTAAATTTCCACTCAAAATTCCCGGAATATTGCTCCAGCTTTGTTTGATTCTATGATCAGTGATTCTGTCTTGCGGATAATTGTAGGTTCTGATTTTTTCGCTTCTGTCTCCTGTGCCAATCTGCGATTTTCGAGTGTCTCCAAGCTCTTTGGCGCGTTTTTCTTCTTCCAGCTGCAAAAGCCTTGAGCGGAGCACTTTCATGGCTTTGTCTTTGTTTTTGAGCTGGGATTTTTCATCCTGGCAGGAAACGATGAGATTAGTCGGAATATGGGTTATTCTCACTGCGCTTTTTGTAGTATTTACCGATTGTCCGCCAGGGCCGGAAGAACAAAAAGTATCGATGCGAAGATCTTTTTCTTCGATTTTCAATTCCACTTCTTCCGCTTCAGGGAGAACAGCTACAGTTGAGGTTGAAGTGTGGACCCGGCCGTTTTTTTCGGTTTCCGGAACTCTCTGTACTCGATGCACACCGGATTCATATTTCATCTTTCCGTAAGCTCCGCGACCGTTTATTTCAAAAATAACTTCTTTAAATCCTCCAATGCCAATTTGGTTGGAGTTCAAAACTGCCGTATGCCAGCCGTTTTTTTCCGCGTATTTGGAATACATGCGGAAAAGTTCGGCGGAAAACAAAGCGGATTCGTCTCCGCCGGCGCCGGCTCGGATTTCCATGATGATATTTTTATCGTCATTCGGATCTTTCGGGAGCAGCTCTTTTTCAAGCTCTTTTTCCAGCCTTTCTTTTTCGGAGGATAATTTTATATTTTCATCCATGGCCATTTGCTTGAATTCGCCTTCCTCCTCTTTGGAATTTATTATTTTGGCGTTTTCGGCCATGTTTTTTTCAACTTTTTCCAGTCCAACTATTTTTTCATGAATTTCAGAAATTTCTGCTTGCCTTTTGCCGAGTCGGGCCATTTTTTGGGCGTCAGAAAACGTCTCAGGGTTGTTGAGCTGGGTGGAAATCTCTTCATATTCCTTTTTTATGGCTTTGAGCTGGTCTTGCATGGATTTAGTATAAATATACTACTTATTGTATAATTAAATCAAAGAATAATCAATTTTCTTAATATGGGCGGATTTTCTGAGAAAGTAATAAATGCAGTCAAAAAAATTCCCGAAGGGAAGACTTTGGCATATAAAAAAGTGGCCAAAAAAGCTGGAAATCCGAAAGCTTATCGGGCAGTCGGGAATATTCTAAATTCATACTACAGGTTGTGTATTAAAAATGGTTCAAAAACTATTCCTTGCCATAGAGTAGTCAGGAGCGATGGAAAGCCAGGCGGGTATGTTTTAGGAAAAAGAAAAAAAGCCATTCTTCTAAAAAAAGAAGTCCGAGCGAACTCGGACTAGGGGGGATCAATGCTAACACGCAGCATTGCACGATTTTACAAAAGCATTGATTGTCTCTCCAGATGGAGAGGGTTTATAAAGCTCGCATTTTCCTTCTTTCGACAAAGGAGGTTCGTGTTTTTCTTTGAGATAGAAACAAACTCCAATCCTGGCGTATATGCAAGTATTACATTCTTCTGTTGCCATCATTTCTCCTTATTTGTGTGAAAATAATAGACAACCACTTACTGTGCCCCTGCTATGATTTTATAAGAAAAATGCGTATGATGCAAATATTGGCTGGGAATAAAGTTAAAAAATGACCGCCTTTGCATATGCATTGGCGGTTTTTTTTGCGAAGAGAAGACTTCATATAGCTTTTCTGTCTCCGCATTTGGGGCAGATAAGTTCACAATTCGACTCTCCAGGTTGCATTTCATTTTTGCAAGATTCGCATGCGGGCCAGCGCCCTTCTTTGGCAAAAATTTCCTCCAGCTTATTCCAGCAATCCATGGGACACTCCTTGGCTGAAAAGTTAATAAGCTAAAAAGTGCAGGTTGAACACATTATATATTTAAACTTGAATTTGTCAAAATGGCTTAATTTGGATGAAAGTAGCAATTTGAATTTTTTTGTTCTTTGAAGTATGCTTAATTCATCAAGAGATAAAAAAATAATTATGCGAAAAATACTTATTGTAGGCGCAAAAGGGATGTTGGGGCAAGAATTGGTCAAAACGTTTAGGAAAGACAGTGATTACAAAGTAATTGCCTGGGACAAAGAAGATATAGATATCACGCGGGAAAAAGAGGTAGACAAAAAAATCGGCATAATTAAGCCGAGTATTATTATCAATGCGGCGGCATATAATGCGGTGGATAAGTGCGAGGAAAATAAAAAAGAATTTGGATTGGCCAAAGAAATAAACGGTCTGGCGCCAGGATATTTGGCGAAAGCGGCAAAGAAAATAAAAGCGGTTTTAATCCACTATTCAACCGATTACGTTTTTGATGGTGATTTAGAGAAGTTATTGTTTTCCGAGCCATCTGGCCCGCTTCGACTCGATGAGACATCTCGTCGAATCGAGGCGAGCTGCTCTCATGTTTGCGCGACTTGTTTGCTTCATGAAAACGGGGAAATAGGTTATGGCGAAGATCATGAACCCAATCCAATCAGCAATTACGGAAAAAGCAAGCTGATGGGCGAGCAGGAAATTCAGAAAAATTATAAAAATCATTATATTATCCGCCTTTCCAAATTGTTTGGCAAGCCAGCCCAAGCTGAAGGAGCCAAAAAAAGTTTTTTTGATGTGATGTTGGAGTTAGGCAAAAATCCGCCAGCTGGCGGAAAAGAAATTCACCCTGTTGAATACGCCGCAAAGCGGCGTCCGCCAGAGGCGGAATTCAATAGGGTAAAAGCTGTTGACGAAGAAACCAGCTGTTTCACTTATGCTCCAGATTTGGCCAAGAAGACCAAGGAAATAATTAATAGCAAAAAGCCGTTTGGCATTTATCATGTAACTAACAGTAGATCTTGCACCTGGTACGAAGCTTGCGTGGAGCTCTATAAACTGGCTAAGATTAAAACAAAAGTGATTCCAGTTCCAGCATCTGAATTTCCACGTCCGGCCAAAAGGCCGATGTATTCGGTTTTATTAAATACAAAATTAAATCCACTCCGGGATTGGAAAGAAGCTTTAAGGGAGTATTTAAAAAATAATAAATAAGTCATGAAAAATCTTAAAAAACAAGATCCACAAATTCACAAAGCAATAATAGGGGAATTAAAAAGACAGCAGGAGGGAATGGAGCTTATCGCATCGGAAAATTATGTTTCAGAAGCTGTTCTCGAAGCGTTGGGCAGTGTTTTTACGAACAAATATAGTGAAGGATATCCGGGGCAAAGATATTATGGCGGACAGGAATATACCGATGTTGTTGAAAAAATAGCGATTGACCGGGCGAAGAAAATATTTGGAGCCCAGCATGTCAATGTTCAGCCTCACTCAGGCGCGCCAGCCAATATCATTTGCTATTTTGCACTTCTGAAACCAGGCGATACCGTTCTTGGCATGGATCTCTCGCATGGCGGACATTTGACGCATGGCCACCCGGTGACGCTTCCAGCCAAAATTTACAACTTTGTTCGCTACAAAACCAAGGCTGATGGGAAAATTGATTATAAGGAATTAGAAGAAATAGCCGTGAAACATAAACCGAAACTAATCTTGGCTGGATTTTCAGCCTATACTAGGCAATTGGATTATAAAAAATTCAGAGCTATCGGGAAAAAAGTGGGAGCGATTACAATGTTTGACATTGCCCACATTGCCGGACTCATCGCAGGAAAAGCTCTTCCAAACCCAGTTCCATATTTTGATGTTGTGACAACGACAACTCATAAAACTCTCCGCGGTCCGCGAGGTGGAATGATAATGTGCAAAAAGAAGTATGCCCAGGCAATCGACAAAGCCACTTTTCCAGGGTTTCAGGGCGGACCGCACGAGAATAATGTGGCTGCCAAAGCGGTGGCGTTTGGCGAAGCGTTGAAGCCGTCTTTCCGGTTATACGCAAAGCAAATCATCAAAAATGCCAAAGTTTTAGAAAAAGAGCTGACAAAACACGGATTCAAGCTGATGTTTGGCGGGACGGATAACCATATGGTTCTGGTAGATGTGTTTGGATCAAAGGGCGTAACTGGAAAAGAAGCGGAAGTGGCGCTCGACAAAGTAGGCATAACGCTTAATAAGAACATGATTCCGGACGATTCGAGAAATCCCATGGATCCAAGCGGAATCCGCATCGGCGTTCCGGCGGTGACCACTCGCGGGATGAAGGAAAAAGAAATTGTGAAAATCGCCAAATGGATAAAAGATACGATTGAGAATCACAGAAATAACAAAAAACTGAAAGAAATTAAAAAAGAAGTGATTGCGCTGTGCAAAAGATTTCCAATATATAAAAATTTATAATAACTATATGAAGGGAATTATATTGTCCGGCGGGACGGCTACGCGCCTTTTTCCGTTGACAGCCACAACTTCAAAACAATTGCTTCCGGTTTACGACCGGCAGATGGTTTTCTATCCGTTAAACACACTTATAAAAGCCGGAATAAAAGATATTTTGGTGATAGTTTCTCCGGAACACAGCGGACAATATCTGAATTTGCTTGGATCAATTTTTAAAAATCATGGCGTTCATCTGTATTTTGAAGTGCAGAAAGTTCCGCGCGGTCTTGCGGAAGCTTTTATTTTAGGAGAAAGTTTTATTGATGATGACAACGTGACTATGATTTTGGGAGACAATATTTTCGAACCGGATTTTTCCAAGGAGATAAATAACTTTGAATCCGGTGGGCTTGTTTTTGCCAAGAAAGTGCCTGATCCGGAACGGTACGGGGTGGTGAAATTTGACAAAAGCAATAAGGCGGTGGAAATTGTCGAAAAGCCCAAAAAATGGATAAGCGATTATGCCATTCCGGGACTGTATATTTATGACAACCGAGTTATTGAAGCAGCCAAAAAAGCCCAGCCTTCCGAGCGGGGAGAAATAGAAATAACATCACTTCATAATTATTATCTTAATCTCGGAGAGCTGAAAGTGAGCACTTTTTCCGGCGAATGGCTAGACGCGGGGACTTTTGATTCGCTTCTGGAAGCCGGCCGGATTGTGAAAGAAAAGAAAATTTATAAAAAGTTCGATCCGATGATCGATGAAGCCATAGCGGAATTCAATGAAGATCTCAAAGCTTTGGCGAAGAAAAGATTGTTGTAATAATTAAAATTTACAAGCATGACTAAAATTAAAAAAGCTATTCTTCCAGTTGCGGGTTTTGGAACCCGGTTCTTGCCGGCGACTAAAGCCCAGCCGAAAGAAATGCTTCCGGTCGTTGACAAGCCAGCTATTCAATATTTGGTCGAAGAAGCAGCGGCAGCTGGAATTGAAGAAATTGTTTTTGTAACCGGTCGCGGAAAAAGAGCTATTGAAGATCATTTTGACTATTCATACGAGCTTGATCATACGCTAGTTGAAAAAAATAAGCACGATTTGGTCAAAAAAGTGAGGGAAGTTGAAGATTTGGCAAAATTTTCATATGTTCGACAACCCGTTCCTCTGGGAGACGGCCATGCTGTTCTTTGCGCTCGGCATATTGTTGGAGATGAGCCTGTGCTTGTGATGTTCGGCGATAGTTTATATGACAGCGAAGTTCCCGCTGCAAAACAACTTATTGATGTATATGAAAAATATAATGATGTCGTGGTTGGTTTGTCCGAAGTAAAACCAGACGAGGTTGAAAGATTTGGCGTTATAGACGGAATTGATATCGGAAATGGAATCTATGAGATTAAAAAATTTGTCGAGAAGCCCAAAAAAGAAGAAGCGCCAAGCAATTTAGTGGCGGTTGGAAAATATATAATAACTCCCGAAATTTTTGAGCTGTTGTCGACAATGAAAGGCGGAAAATCGGGAGAAATAAGGCTGGCTGACGCTTTTGATCTGATGTTGCAGAAAAACAGGCCGATTTACGGAAAAAAACTGGATGGCGAATGGCTGGATACGGGCGAAAAGCTTACTTTTATCACAACAACCATAAAGCTTGGTATAAAGCATCCTGAAATAGGAGAAAAACTAAAAAGATTTATTAAAGAACTTGATATAAAATGAAAATTGCCATTCAAGCGGCGGATTTGGACAGCCAGCGGATTGATGGAACGCGGGTTTATATTTTGAATGTTCTAAAATACTTTGGAAAGCTCGATGAATCCAGTGATTTTTTGGTTTATCATAAAAAGAATTTCAATTCGGAACTCGAGCCGCCGGAATTTCCAAACTACAAAATAATTCAAAAAAATTCAGCTTGTATCTGGACGCAGACCAGATTTGCCTGGGAAATTTGGAAAGACAAGCCGGATGTCCTCTGGATGCCGATGCAGGCGCTTCCAATTATACGAAGGAAAAATCTTAAAACCGTGATAACTGTCCACGATCTGGCTTTCAAAATTTTTCCGAATCAATTTACAAGAAATGATTTAAGGCGACTAAATTTTTATGCCGATTACGCTATAAAAAATTCTTCAAAAATAATCGCTGTTTCGGAGTCGACAAAAAAAGATATTTTAAAGTTTTATCCTGAAATAAAAGAAGATAAAATCAAAGTTATTTATCATGGGTTCGATGAAGGAGTTTTTGGTAAAAGATATGATAATAGTGAGATACTGGATATTTTGGAGAAATATAATATTATCAATAAAGTTCAAAGTTCAAAGTTCAAAGTTCAAAGCTACAGTTCAAAACTAAAAGTTACTTTTAAATACCTGCTATATGTCGGAGCTTTACAGCCAAGGAAAAATTTGATTTTATTGGTTAAGGCATTCGAAAGACTAAAAGAAAAATATTGTCATTCCGGCCAACGAGCCGGAATCCAGTCTGGAAACAAAGATAATGCACTAGATTCCCGCTTTCGCGGGAATGACAAAAACGCCGGTGATTTTAGCAATTTGAAATTAGTTTTGGTTGGGAAACCAGCCTGGATGGCGGAAGAAATTTTAGAAAGAATAAAAAAATCAGAATTTGCAAACGATATAATTTTAGCCGGCCAAGTTGGCTTTGGTGATCTTGGTAAAATTTATCAAGGCGCCAGCGCTTTTGTGTTTCCCTCGCTTTATGAAGGCTTCGGGATTCCGATTTTGGAAGCTTTTGCGTCGGGAGTGTCGGTGATTTGCGCCAACAATTCTTCTCTTCCGGAAGTAGCCGGAGAAGCGGCGCTTTATTTCAAAAATAATAATCCTCAAGATTTAGCCATACAAATTGAAAAAATATTATTAAGCGAAGAATTTAAAAAAGACCTTGTTTCAAAAGGCCTCTTGCAGCTTCGAAAATTTTCTTGGGAAAAATGCGCCCGGGAAACTTTAAGTTATCTCAAATCAGGCTAATTTTCTCCAAGCAGCAGTTTATAAATAAAATACCCGGTGGCTATTGCCAGAAAAGTTATAAAAATATTTAAAATCAGATTTATTTTAATAAGGCTGACAAAAAGCAGCGCTATAAGAATAAAAATCAGCAAAATAGCTGTTTTTTTGTTTATTTTATTTTCAGCCAGTTTGATGCCCGCTTCGTTTCCAATATAAAAAACAGCCAGAATTGTGATTCCAACTGCGATTAGGATTTTTGAAAATCCGACATGGGATGTCACAGTTCCGGGCAATAATCCTTCGCCAATAAGCGCCAGCAAGAAGAAAATAATCTCAATAAACAGAAGATCATTGAGGAGTTTATATGAGATTATTAAATTGTTTTTGTTTATCTTGCTAAGCAGTTTGCTCGATTCCATAATTAGCCATTATTTTATTAATCAAATCGCGGATAGTTGCTTTGAAATTATCCCAGCTTATTTGTTTTTTAAATGTTACATTAATCTTATCGATTTTTATTTCTTTGTTGGAATTTAATTGGAATTCATAATCTTTTCCGATCAAACCGGAAAACTTTTCAAGCGGAATTTCGCAGGAATAAGTTCGGAGGCTCAAGATTTCTTTTTTAAGTCTGCAAGCCTCAATTGTTTCAAGGCTTTTTGCAGAAACGTCGACTGGGCCGGTTTTGCCTAAAGAATTTAAAACTTCGCTGCTAGGAATAGAATTCTTCTTTCCATTTTCGACCAGATAGCTTTTTTTTGTGTCACTGGCGGTAAAAATCGTTCCATTGGGATGGGGACTGCTGATTGTGAATAGCTTGTCTTTTTCATAAAAACTGATTTCATCGGCAGATGCGGGTATTACATTTTTCCAATTGTAGCCCATGGCGGAAAAAGTAACCGTATTGTTTATCGGCAATATTTTTCCAGAGCTGACGACATAGGCGGAAATGCCGTAACTTAGAAGCGTTCCGTCGGCGTAGCCGATCATGTTTTCATCAAGCGGATATTGGTTTAGGATTTTTGAATCTGCGATGGATGCTGCGCTTTCGTCATATCTGGAAGAGTAGGCGTTCTGGCTTATGAATTTTTGAAGCCTTCCATCGGTCAGCTTATAATAATCATCGTTTATCTTATAAATAACGGCATTTTCAACTTTAA
The DNA here is from genome assembly GCA_022711335.1 of Patescibacteria group bacterium. Classification (GTDB taxonomy): domain Bacteria; phylum Patescibacteriota; class Minisyncoccia; order Moranbacterales; family UBA2206; genus JAKLFF01. The sequence goes on from JAKLFF010000001.1 coordinate 85,322, forward strand.
TCGGATCTCCTTCCGGATAGAAGAAAGACTGAAAAGATTTTCTAGCCCTGATTTCCGAATCTTCAGGATTTTCAGAGGCTTTATCCATGGCCAACTCGATTTTTGCCTGTCCGTAATTTCCTGCAAGAGCTGCATCAAAGACAAGCTTATCGGCGGCGTCTATTTGCCCATGCTCCAAATAATTTCCTTCCGAATCTCTCGGGCTGATAACCGTATTTTTGAGCGAATTGGGAGTTGAAAAATTGTATGCAAAATAAGCGCTGGGAAATAGAATCAAGTAAGCGAAATAAATTGCTGATAGAAATGCAAGCAAATATAAAAACGCTTGTAGCTTCTTATATGAGCCGTATTTTTTCTGGTCCATAAGAATCTGTCGAGTAAAATCTGGAAGCATGGAATTTCTATTTCTTGAACATTAAAAATTAGAATTTATTTAAAAATTACAAAATTAAAAATTATAAAATTATCTCAGTTTGTATATTTTTCCGCTAACGGCTGCATCTTTTTCTATCGGCAGTTCAACTGGCGAAGAAATTAACCCGCCATTTTTTTTAGCTTGAATATCCAGCCTTATAGTGCTGATTGAATAATCTTTGATTGGCGCGAGCTTTTCCATTAAACCAGATTTTTTGTACAAGCTCAAATTATTATTCGGGACAATGAAATAAATATGCTCGAATTTTTCCAAGCTTATCCTGCTGATATCATCCGGGTTGATAAAATAAACCGCTTGTTTTCCATATAAAAAACTCAACGGTCCGGTCATCATCGAAAATCCGTCTCCGGTGGCTTTTTGATCAACGAGAACCAGGTCTTTCTCGGAAAAATTTTTGCTTATGGATCCAATTTTCTCAAGCATTCCGTTATTTTCCGAAGTTTTGATATGGAGCATGAACAAAGGCAAATTGGAAAGCAAAAGCAGGAAGGTTAGGAGATAGAAAGAACATTTTCTTTTTTTAAAAGATCTGTCTAAAAACATCACGGAATACAGAACGCATATGGGAAACACTGAAAAAACAAACCGGCGAAGCATCCAGGGATGGTCATCTGATATGCTGGGCTGGAACAAATAGAAAAAAGTCGGCAGCAGGACAAAAAAAGGGGCAATCTTCTTATATTCTTTTTTGCTTAAGAAATAAGCAAAACCGCAAATTCCCAAAAAAATGAAGCCAAGAAGATTATATAAGGCAAGTATTTTTGTGGTGTACCAAAATTCAAAAAATAGATTTGACGAACTGGCTATTCGGGCTCCCTGCCCCGAAACGGCATGAAAAAAAGCCTTTCCAATCGTTTTGTAATAATCTCCTCCTGAAAAAAATATATTCCACAGATAAAAGAATAAAATAACCAAAAAAATCGCTGTAACCTTCTTGTTTTTTAGAAAGGAAAAACTAACTTTTTCATTTTTTCTGGACATTAGATATATGGCAATGGCCAGCACAGCCAGGAATCCGAGAGCTTCAGTTTTGACAAAAAGCAAGACCGAAAAAGATAGAAAAGCGGAAAACAAGGCGGTCTTTTCCCAGTTTTCAAGATAAAGAGCAAGCTGATAAAGGCCGAAAAATATAATTGGCAGAGCCAGATTTTCCGAAAGAGTAAATTTAAAAAACCAGGAAAATATGAAAGAAACAAAAAGCAGAAAGCAAGAGATGAGGGCGGGCATCTTGTTCAGATAAACTCGCGCCAAAAGATAGAAAAAGATTGAAAAAATAAAAAAAGCAGCGGCATTTGCAACAATCAAGCCAGCAAGTCCGAAAAAAGAATAAAAAACAGCCAGCCAGGAAATGTATCCGACGGGAAAGCTGGTGACGAGGCTGCCTTTTTTTGTATAATTAAATCCTGGAAAATCGAGCGCTTTTCCTGGTCCGTAAATTTTGAAAAATTCTTCCGATACTGGAGTGGAAAATTCCAGCTTATGATTTTGGGAAAGGCGAATGGCGGCTTCGCTATAAGAACCCTGATCGCGCCCGGAAAAAATTGTAGGAGTGGAAAAGGCGGAAAACAGCAGGATAAAACCGAAAGACGCGAGCGAAATAACCCAAAAATGCCTTTCAATTTTTGAAAATAGTTTGTTTTTCAGGAAAAGGCGCGCCAGAAATACAATTCCAATCGTAATATACAAGAAGATTATTTCAACATAAAATATGCCAAGTATTGCCAGGATAGACGAAACTAAAACCAGCCCCAGAAAAAAAAGTCCGGTAAAGTGAAAAAAAGCGCGGTTTTCAGAATTGGTGTCTGAATATTCCATAGTTAAATTATATCGTTTAATTCGTTCTTTGCCAAACAATGATTTATAAATTACAATTAAGCCATGCGTATTTTAGTTGTGGCGCCAACGCCTTTTTTTTCTGATCGGGGAACTCATATCAGAATTTTGGAAGAAGCGCTGGCGCTCGAAAAATTAGGCCACGATATCACTATCGCGACTTATCATATTGGAAAAGATATCCGGCGGGAGCTTGATACTAAAATCGATGTAAGGCGAATTTTGAAGCTGCTTTTTTGGTATAAAAAAACAGAGGCCGGTCCGGACTGGCAGAAGATTATTCTTGATATGATGCTCATCCGAAAAACTTTTTTTCTTGCCCGGACAAAAAGACCTGATATAATTCACGGCCATCTCCATGAAGGCATATTGATTGGATGGATTGTGCAGAAATTATTATTTTGGAGAAAAATAAAGCTGGTAGCTGATTTTCATGGAAGCCTTACAAAAGAAATGCTTTCCCACGGCTATCTTAAGCGCGGGCTCAAGGGCGTATTTGGAATAGTAGAAAAAATTATCAACAAGCTAGGCGATTTCGCCATAACAAGTTCGTGGGAAATGAGCGAAGAAATCAAAAAATCGAGGCATGACGGAAAAATTGAAACAATTCTGGATGGGACAAATTTGGACAGTTTTAATCTTAAAAAAACCAAAGAAGAAGCCAGGGAAGAATATGAAATTCCGGCCCATAAATTTGTTGTCGGCTATACTGGAAGTTTGGTCAGCAACAAAGGGATAAATTATTTTTTGGAAAGCATCCCGGCGGTTTTAAAAGAAAACAGGAATGTCTTTTTTGTGATTGGCGGATTTCCGGCGGAACACGCGGAAAAATTTATAAAAGAAAATAATTTGTCAAAAAACGATGTCAGATTGATAAGCCCGCTTGATTATTTTAAGCTTCCCGAGCTTTTGGCTTGTTGCGACGCGGTAGTGGATCCTAAAGATTCCAGTGTTGCCCAAGCCAGCGGAAAAATATTGAACTATATGGCGGCTGGACTTCCTATTGTATGTTTTGATAAAATAAACAACAGGAAGTATCTTGGCGAGGGAGGATACTATTGCAAAGAAGTCGGTTCCGAAGCGATTGCTCAAGGAATTTTTTATTTTTTTGAGAATGAAAACGAAAGGACAAAAAAGGGAGAACTGAATAAAAAAAATGCCAAAAATTTCAGCTGGGATATTCCAGCTCATAAAATAAATTTAATTTATAATAAAATCCGCCCTGTTAAATAATTTTTCTGAAGGAAAAATGATTTTGTTCCGCAAAGTTTATTTAACAAGGGCAAATCTAAAAAATGATTTTTGAAAAAATAAAGCCCTATATAAACAAGAGAAATGCGATTATTACCCTGTGTTTAATCATCCTTATCGGACTGATTTTTTTAGTTCCGCGATTTCTTAAAAACAATAAAACTACCTTGGGCATAAAGTCTCTTTCTCTGGCCAGCAAAGCTTCGAAACTGCTGCCAATTTCTGATGATGAGAAAAAAGAATTGGAAGTTATGAATACATTGGTCCAAAAATTCACGCAGAAAGACGACAAGGAAAGGACTTTTATGATTTTTCTTCAAAACAACATGGAGCTTCGTCCGGGAGGAGGATTTCTCGGGCAGTATGCCATAATAAAAATCAAAAATGGCGAAGTCACCTCCAGTTTTTTTGAAGATGCCAATCTTCTTGATCAAAGAATCCACGCTGATGTGGCGCCACCCTATCCTTTCAAGAGGATGATGCAAATTAAAAAGTGGAAATTCCGCGATTCCAATTTTTCTCCTGATTTCCCGACTAATGTGGCAAAAGCCAAATATTTTTATAAACTGGCTGGAAAAAATGCGGATAATTTTGACGGTTTTATTGCAGTTAATGCCCAGGTATTCAATGACGTTTTGGCGCTTACCGGACCGGTTTCAGTTCCTGGATATTCCCATGAATTTAATAGCACTGATGGGGCGCTGAAGCTTGAAGAAGTTGTGGAAAAGCAATATATCATGAATCCGGAATTGGATACGCAAAACCGAAAAATGATTATGAAAAAAATGACGCCGATTGTCATTGAGAATCTTTTCAGTTTGGGAAATGTGACTAAAATAGCGGAATTGGTCCATAATGAATTCAAAAACAAAAATATCATGGTCAACTTTACGGATCCAGAGTTGGAATCTCTGGCGGACAGTGTCTATTGGACAGGCAAAGTGGCGGTGGATTGGGGCGGAGACTATCTGATGATTTCAGATGCCAATATGGGATCTCTGAAAACAGACTATTATATAAAAAGGGAAATAAATTATGAAGTGGACTTTACCGGGGAAAAACCGGTGGCTACGCTCAACATCAATGTGAAAAACACGGCGACTTATGGCGATTGGAGAACCAGCGATTACCATGAGTATATGCGGGTTTATGTTCCGAAAGGCTCTAATTTTTTGGATCGCAAGATGGTCGGATATCCCAACATTGGAGAAGAATTCAAAAAAACCTATTTTGGGGTAATCCTTCATTCAGTTATGAAAACAGAAACTGATGGAATGATAAAGTATGAGCTTCCCGACAATATTAAGGCGGAAGATTATCGCCTGCTTATTCAAAAGCAGTCCGGTGCCGGAGATATTCCGGTTCATGTCACGATAAAAACTAAAGATGGAGAATTTACCCAGGATCAGACACTTAAGGATGATTTAAAATTTGAGTTTATCAAGACATCGAATCAATAGAATCGCATAGTTGCCTTGTATTTAGCGATAATTAATAATGCTCTTGCTAAAATTTTGCGAAAAATTTTTTGGCGCATGGTTTCAAGAAGCAATAAAATGAAGCTGATACTTATCAAAATCGGCAAAGCATTCGCGACCATAAAGAGAGATGGTATTTTAGCAGGCGGAAGGCGGGTTATAGATTATCTGAAATTATTTTTGTATACTTTGGTTGGAGTTAAATCTGGCGATGTTTTAATCGTCACAGGAGGTGTTGGAGACAGCGCCTTTTATCGCGCCTACAATCAAGCTGAAGAACTCAATATCCATGGCATAAAAACTGCGGTTATGATTCAAGACAATCCTTTTTTGGCTGGTTATGCCGATAAGTTTAGAATTTTTATTTTCCACAGAACTATTTGCACCCCGGCAGTTTCAAGGCTTGTGAAAAAAATAAAGAAGCAAAAGAAGGAAATTATTTTTGAAACCGATGACTTGGTTTTTGATGCCAAATATATCCAGGCGACTGATCTTTATAAAAATAAGATGACTGTTTTCGAAAAAATGCAGTATAAAAGCGGGGTAGGCGAAGAAATTTTGAAAGACGATTATGTGAAAGTTTGCACGACTTCAACGACATATCTGGCCAAAATTCTGGAGAATTATGGAAAGAGGGCATTTATTTCAAAAAACAAGCTTTCTAACCACGAGCTTGAAGTTTGTGAAAATATTTTGAAAAATATCCCGAAAGCCAGAGATGAATTCGTGAGGATAGGGTATTTCAGCGGAACGCACAGCCATAATAAAGATTTTGCGACAATAGCGGATGCTTTGGTGGAAATTCTGGAAAAATATCCAAATGTTAAATTATATCTGGCGGGACCTTTGGATGTTGATAGCAAATTAAGTAAATATCAAAGCCGGATTATTACGATGCCTCTGGTTTCTCGCGATAAATATTATGAAAATATCCATAAAGTTGATATTAATCTTTATCCTCTGGTTCTTGGTGATAAATTCTGCGAGTCAAAGTCGGAAATCAGGTTTATTGAAACGGGAATTATAAAAGTGCCGACGGTAGCCGTAAAAAACAGGACTTATAGCGAAGCTATTTCCGACGGTGCAGATGGATTGTTGGCTGGAAATGAAGACGAGTGGGTGGAAAAAATTGGCAGACTTATTGAAGATGAAAATTTAAGGCGCAAAATGGGGGAAAAAGCGCGGGAAAAAGTTCTTCGCGATTATACCAATCGCAATAGCCATAACGAAGAATACTATAAATATTTAAGAAGCAAATTATGAAGATATTGATTACCGGCGGAGCGGGATTTATCGGTTCGGCAACTGCCAAAAAACTGATGGATCGGGGCGATAAAGTTATCCTAGTAGATAACTTTAATGATTATTATGACCCGAAACTGAAATATGACCGGATTAAAAAGTTTTTGAAAGGTTATAAATTCACGCTGTATAAGGTCGATATCCGCGATGAAAAGAAAATGGAAGCGATTTTCAAGCGTGAGCGTCCAGACAAAGTGATCCATTTGGCGGCGATGGCGGGAGTGCGGTATTCGCTCGAAAATCCAAAGCTATACGCGGATGTGAACATTATGGGAAGCCTGAATCTTCTGGAGCTGGCCCGAAAATATAAAATCAAGAATTTTGTATTCGCGTCCTCTTCGTCAGTTTATGGAAACAATAAAAAAACGCCTTTTTCAGAAAGCGATTCCGTAGATACTCCGATTTCTCCTTATGCCGCTTCCAAAAAAGCGGATGAGCTTCTGGCGCATGTCTGGAGCCATATTTATGGCCTCAAAATCACGGCTCTTCGCTTTTTTACGGTTTATGGTCCCTGGGGCCGGCCGGATATGGCACTGTTCCTTTTTACTGATGCGATTACGAAAGGAAAACCGATTAATGTTTTTAACCGCGGGAAAATGAGTCGAAACTTTACTTATATCGACGATATAGTTTCTGGAATTATTACTGTTCTTGACGCTAATCTTCCTTATGGCATCATGAACATCGGCGGAGACAGGGAAGAAACGCTCATGCGCTATATTGAAGTTTTAGAGAAAAATCTTGGAAAAATCGCTAAAAAAAATCTGTTGCCGATGCAGCTGGGAGATGTTCCGACAACTGTAGCTGACATTCGAAAGCTCAAAAAACTCGGCTGGAAACCAACGACCAGAATTGACGAAGGAATAGGCAAATTTGTGGAGTGGTATAAAGAATATTATAAAAAATGATAAATAAAATACAAAATAACGCTTTTGCCAAAAATAGCATAATTCTTTTTATCGGCACGATGGTGGCCAGCGCGCTTAATTATATATTTCATCTTGCCGTGGGCAGGATGGTCAGTGTCACGGTTTACGGAGAAGTAGAATCTTTGATTTCTCTTGTATCTATAATTTCCGTGCCGGCTGGCAGCCTCGCGATGCTGATCACAAAATTCAGCGCAGGCAATAAGGCGGACAATGACAGGGCCGGCAGCCACAGGCTTTTAAACTATTATAACAAAAAAATTGCTGTTTATGGGCTGCCTATTCTATTGGTGGCGATCATTTTATCGCCATTTCTAAAAGACTTTCTTAAAATTGAAAGTGTTGTTCCGTTATTTATCGTCTGGTTTATGATGCTTTTGTCTTTTTTTGGGGCAGTGACCGGAGGAGTGCTCAGTGGGTGGCAGAAATTTACCCAGAGCAGTTGGGGCGGCGTTTGGGGGGCTTTTTTTAAATTGGTCTCATTTCTAATCTTTATTAGAATTGGTTTTGGCTTAAATGGCGCCTTGGGCAGTTTTGCTGTAGGGTCATTGGCTTCATATATTATTTCTTTGTATTTTCTCAAATTTATCTGGGAAAGAAAAAGTGGAAAGAAGGGATGCAAAAATAAAACAGACCCGGTATTTTTGAAAAAATTTATATGGCCGGTTCTTCTAGGTAATCTGGCCATTGCGATTTTGAGCAATGTTGACATGATTTTGGCCAAACATAATCTCGATCCCGATCTGGCCGGGCAATATGGCGCTCTCACCATAATTTCCAAAATAATCTTTTTTGTTACTGGCGTTATGGCAACCGTGCTTTTTTCTATGTCTTCCGAAGACAGCCATAAAAAAAACAGCTCTCGAGCAACCCTGAAGCAAGCTTTTCTTTTGACATTCCTGGCTTCGGCGGCAGCTTTGATTTTTTATTATCTTTTTCCCGAATTTATCATGAGCTTGTTATTTGGCAATAAATATGTGAACGTTGCCCCTTATCTTATTTGGTTTGCCACTTCAGTAGTCCTTTTTTCTTTTGTAAATCTTATTTTCCAATATCTCATTTCTATTCATGAGACAAAAATTGCTTATGGAATTCTGACAGTTTCAATAGCCGCCTCCTTTTTGATATCATTTGTGGGGTATGGTATATTTGCTATAATAACGATAATGATAGCGGCTCAGACTCTAGCGTTGCTTTTGGGAGTGTATTTTCTTTTTAAAAAGACTTTAAAAATAACAAAATGACAGAAAAAAAACTGATTTCCCTTATCGTCCCTATTTATAATGAGGAAAAAAATATTCCTGTTTTGTATGAAAATGTAAAAAAAGTGATTGACAGTACGCCACATTTGTGGGAGATGATTTTTGTCAATGATGGAAGCAGGGATGGGAGCGTTGATGAACTGAAAAAGATAAAAGAAATTGATAATCGAGTGAAGATATTTGATTTTTCCAGAAATTTTGGAAAAGAAATTGCTACCACGGCTGGCATCAATAATTGCCGAGGGGCGGCCTGTATTATGATTGACGCCGATCTTCAACATCCAGTGGAGCTTATCCCTGAATTTATAAAAAAATGGGAAAATGGCGCGGAAGTGGTGGTGGGAGTAAGAAAAAGGAATAAGGGCGAGGGACTAGTGAAAAAAATGGGATCTTATGTTTTTTATAAAATAATTAATCGTATTTCTGATACGGAGATTGTTTCCCAAGCTACCGATTTCAGGCTTCTTGACAGGGAGGTTATCGATCAGTTTAACGTTATGACCGAGAGAAACAGAATGACGAGGGCTCTTATCGACTGGATGGGATATAAAAGGCAATATATAAATTTTGAAGCCAATGAAAGATTGCATGGAAAAGCCTCCTATAGTTTTTGGAAACTTTTGCAGTTGGCGTTTAACAGCATGATTTCTTTTAGTCTTTTCCCGCTGCGCATTGCCGGATATTTGGGAATCACTATTACTGTTCTTTCCGGACTGTTGGGGTTATTTATTTTTATTACTAAATATATTTCAGGCATTTTTTATTTTTCTGGTCCGGCTATTCTGGCTGTCGTGATACTGTTTCTTATTGGGATTGTATTGATTTGTCTCGGACTTATTGCGCTTTATATCGCCAATATTCACAATGAAGTAAGCAACCGGCCTCTTTATATCATAAGAAAATCAACCTCTAATATCGAATGACCAATCATATTAAATACAGCTTTATTATTCCAATAAAGGAGATAAATAATTACATCCGGGAATCGATTCCAAAAATTCTGGAAATAGGGCGCGATGACTTTGAAATAATTATTTATCCGGATAGCGACGGTGCTACGGATGAAGTCTGGCCAAAAACCAGGCAGATTGAAAGCGACAGAAGACCGTCAGTGAAGAGAAGCCTTTCAATGAGAGATGCCAAGGGGGATTTTTTGATTTTTATAGATGATGATGCTTATCCTAAAAAGAACATTTTAGATTTGCTGGATAAAGATTTCCAGGATGAAAAAATTGCGGCGGTTGGCGGACCAGCTGTAACTCCCAAATCCGACAGTTTTCTTCAAAAGGTTTCCGGGGCGGTGTACCTTAGCTCTTTCGGCGGTAATTTTCCGGAAAGATATTATCCTATCGGCAAAAAAAGGCTGGTTTCCGACTGGCCAAGCGTCAATCTTTCAGTTAGAAAAAATATTTTTCAGAAAATCGGAGGATTTGACTGTGATTTCTGGCCGGGAGAAGATACGAAATTGTGTCTTGACATCATAGATAAGCTTAAGGAAAAAAACAAAATTCTCTATGACCCGGAAGTTATTGTCTGGCATCACAGGCGGGAAGGGCTTTCCCGCCATCTCAAACAAGTTGCCGGATACGGGCTTCATCGCGGGTTTTTTGCCAGAAGATTTCCCAAAACCTCTTTCCGGTTTTGCTATTTTGTTCCCAGCATTTTCTTTTTGTTCGTCTTTTTTGGCTGGATAATCCTTTTTCTGAATTCAAATCCATGGCTTGCCAAATTGTATTTGCTGGGATGGATTTTGTATGCTTTGGCTCTTGTCAGAGTTTTTTTCGATGTAGCTTTTCGGCAAAAAGAAATAGCAGTAGCCTTTTATTCTCTGGTTTATGTTTTTCTTACCCACTTGATTTATGGGGCCAGGTTTATCTGGGGATTTGTTTTTATAAAAAATCTAAGAAGCAAGTTAAGATAACATGAATTTTTCTAATAATATGCCCGCCAAAGGCGAGTCCGCCTTTGGCGGAAAAATCTCTATATCATATCCGCCGTTAGAATCAAAAAAAGGCATTGCTTGCCTGGCGCAAAACCGCCAGTTCCAGTGGTTCAGCCATCCGACTTACATCTATCCGGTTATTCCGGCTTATGCAGCCTCGTTTCTCAAGGCCAATGGATATGATGTTTTGTGGGATGATGCGATCGCGGAAGAATTGAATTATGAACAGTGGAAAGAAAGAATAGTCCGGGAAAAACCGGATATTATTGCGATTGAAACAAAGACACCGGTAGTGAAAATGCATTGGAAAATTATTGATGAAATAAAAAGAGAATTGCCTGATTCCAAGGTGGTATTGATGGGAGATCATGTGACGGCGCTGCCCAAAGAATCTTTGGAAAATTCCAAAGTTGATTATGTGATCGCCAGCGGGGATTATGATTTTGCGCTTTTAAATCTAGCCAATCATCTGTCAAAAGGCGAAGCGCTGGAGGGGGGCTTTTGGTATCGGAAAAATTGTCATTCTCGCGAAAGCGGGAATCTAGAGGCAGGCAGTAAAGACTGGATCTCCGCTTTCGCGGGGATGACAGAAAAAGAATATAAAGAATCAGAAATAACCACCACTGGGCCGGCAGATATTTCAAAAAATAATTTAGATACTCTGCCGCTTATCGACAGAAAGCTCACGAAGTGGAAAATGTATGGATATAAAAATGGAAATTTCAAATATACGCCTGGCGCTTACATGATGAGCGGGCGCGATTGCTGGTGGGGAAAATGCACTTTCTGTTCCTGGACAACTATGTTTCCGGGAGAGAAATTTCGAACGATGTCGGCTGAAAAAGCGCTCAGCGAAGTGGAAAATCTGATTAAACTGGGTGTTAGAGAAATTATGGAAGATAGCGGTTCGCTTCCGGTTGGGCAGTGGCTCAAAGATTTTTGCCGTGGAATGATAGAACGGGGATATAACAAAAAAATAACGATGAGCTGCAATATGAGGATTACCGGCATAAAAGATCTTGAAACATGGGAGCTTATGAAAAAAGCCGGCTTCCGGTTTATTCTTTTCGGACTGGAATCAGCCAATCAGGAAACGCTTGACCGAGTTTGCAAAAATCTCGAGGTTTCAGAAATTGAACCAGGTCTCAAACTGTGTAAAGAAGGCGGGCTCGAACCTCATATCACTGCTATGATCGGCTACCCGTGGGAAACAAAGGAAATGGCTCAAAAAACGATAAGCTTGGCGAAAAAATTGTTCAAATGCGGATATGTAGACACGCTTCAGGGAACAATCGTGATTCCTTATCCGGGAACGCCTTTATATAAATACTGCGCTGAAAACAATTTGCTTCTAACCAAAAATTACGAAGATTATGATCAGCGCCAGATGGTTATGAAATCGCCACTGGCTTCCGAAGATGCCAAAGGACTGGTGCAGGGACTGTATAAGTCTTTTATGAGCCCCCAGTTTATCTGGCGAAAAATAAAATCCATAAGAAATATGGATGATATAAAATTCTTTTTTATGGCTGGCTGGAAATGGATGGGGAAGATGATGGATTTTGGAAACAAAAAATAGGCCTAAATCTTATTTAACAGAATTTACCCTTTCTTCGATTATAGCTAAATTTTTCTTTAAGTTTTCGTCAGTCGGGTTGATTTCTATGGCTTTTTTCATGCTTTCGTAGGCTTTTTGATAATTTCCCTGGTTAAAATATATTCCGGCCAAGTTTTGATGGGATTGCCAGATGTTAGGGTTTATGGAAAGCGCTTTTTGATAATTTTCAATAGCTAAATCAGCTTTTCCCAGGGAATTATAAGTATTGGCCAGATTATGGTAAGCATCGCCATAATTAGGGTTAATCTCTATGGATTTTTTGAATTCTTCAGCGGCTTTTTCAAAATCTCCATTTCTGGCATAAACATCACCCATATTGTTATGGATATTAGGACCGGACGAAGCGACTTTGGCTGTAGCGATCCAGAGGTTATCTTCATTTTTCCAGTCAATATTGCGGACAATGGTTCTTGTTGAGAGTGCGGCTATTATTATTGCAAAGGTGAAATAGACGGCCATTTTATATTTTTCATCTTCTTCTTCCAGCTTTCTGGCGGCCCAGTCAAAAAACATGGCGACAACAACAAAAATTCCGATTGATCCGAGATAAACATAACGTTCCGCCACAATCCAAGCGATCTTGAACGGAGTAAGAACGGGCAGGAGAGAAATGAAAAAAAATGAGAGCCAGAAAAAAAGACGCTTATTTTTCTTCCATCCATAGAAGACAAGTCCTAAAAATATCAGAAAAACGATTGCCATAAGGGTGAACTGGGCGGGAGAGAAATTCATTTCTGTCTGATAAAGACTTAATTTTTGCGGCCAGAAAATAAGCTTGAAATAATTGGCTATGGCGGTTGGAACCTGGACGAGAGGATTATACATTCCGCTAGAATCCTGATAGCTGACCGCACTGATTTCGCTGACTCTTTTTCCTATTTCTGATACGGAGAACATTACAAAAAACAAGTCTATAAAGAAGAAAGGAGCGATCTTCAGCCAGTTTTTTCTGAGGTTGCTTCGGGACATCTCAAAAGCAAAGATTATTCCGGGAAAAATAATTGCTTTTGCAGAGCTCATAACCGCCAGAAAAAAGGACAATAATGAAAGATATTTTAAACTTTTTCTTTCCTTTGAATTTATATAAAATAAAAAAGACAAAAGCAGAAAAAAAGAATACAAAGCGTAAGGCATTCCCGCAATCCATGCTACTGATTCCACTAGAATTGGATGGACGGCAAAAATAGCCGCTCCAAAAACAGCAATTCTCTTATTTGCGAGAATATTGAGAATGGAGAAGAGTAAGATAGTTGATCCAAAATGCAAAGATATGTTTATAATTCGAAAGGCCCACGGAGATCCTCCTCCCAAATGGAAGGCGACATAATATAGGGACATCTGGATAGAATTCAATAAATTGGAAAAAACCAGAGAAAGCTTCCCCACCTCGGGATTGTTTTTTATCGTTGCCACATCGTCTGAAACAAACTGATTTCCGATAGAATTCGAGTAGCATATTAATATTAATATAAAGAGAAAAGCAAAAATATTGATGTTATCGGCAAAAAATTTTTTAAAGCCTGGACTATTGATTTTTTCTGGAATTTTTTGAGATGCTTCTTTTCTGAAAAATTTTTCATATTTTTCCGTTCCCCACTGTTTTTTCAAATATTTTCGTATTTCTTTTTCCGGCAAGCCAAGATCAACGGTTATTTTTTCAATAGGCAATTTCCCGATATTTTTTTTGATATAATGTTTTTGACTCGAGGTTAGCGGCATAAGTTTTAAATTTAATTGTCATTACAATGATAATATAGTATTCTTCATAAGTAAATAAAGATATGGGAATACCTCTTCCAATTCACATTTCAATACATGTCATTCTTAGCCTGATTGCGGGAATGATCGTTTGGCGGATCTGGAAAAAGCCGGCCGCTGCTTTTTTGAACGCGCTGATTTCCGGCGTGGCGGTGGATTTCGACCATTTCATCGATTATTTCATGGCTTTTGGATGGAGTTTCAATTTCTATTATTTTACCAAAGGATATGAATTTCTGAAAACCAACAAGATGTATACGCTTTTTCACGGCTGGGAATATGCGGCAATTCTTTTCCTTGCGGTATTTTTATTAAAAAATAAAACGGCTAAAACAGCACTCCTGGCTTTGGCGCTTGGACTTTTTTTCCATCTTGGAGCTGATGTCGTGATTGACAAGATTCCGGTTAAATCATATTCGATCATAAACAAGATAGGAAAAAATTTTGAAATGCAAAAATTAGTCACCCCGGAGCACTGGCAGAAGCACGAGAAAAAAAGAGAGCGGTTGAAATTCGAATAATTTTTCATATATATAGCATAATGAAAAAACTTGTTTCAATTATAATTACGACAAAAAACGAGGAGAAGAACGCAGAAAATTGCTTGAAATCGATAAAAAGACAGAGCTACCCGCAGGAACTTATGGAAGTTATTGTTGTAGATAACGATTCTTCCGATAAAACAAAGGAAATCGCTCTGAAATATACGAATAATTTTTTCAATAAGGGTCCGGAACGATCGGCGCAAAGAAATTTTGGAGTGGAAAAATCAAAAGGAGAATATTTTATTTTTCTGGACGCCGATATGATTTTAAGCGAAAAAGTGATTGAGAGATGCGTTAAAAAAGTTGAAAATAATCCCAAAATTATCGCTCTCTATATTTCTGAAATAGTAACAGGCAAAAAGTTTTTTTCCAAAGTGCGCCGCTTTGAGCGCAGTTTTTATGACGGTACGGTGATTGATGGAGTGCGTTTTATCAGAAAGGACAAGTTTCTGGAAGTTGGAGGCTTTGATGAAAAGCTAACCGGTCCGGAAGACTGGGATTTAGACAAAAAACTTAGATTGATCGGAAGAATAGATTCAATTAAAACTCCGATTTATCACAACGAAGCAGAATTCGATTTAAAAAAATATTTATCCAAAAAAGGATATTATGCCAAAAAATTCGATGAATATATTTCAAAATGGGGAAAAAATGACCCTGATCTCAAAAAACAATTCGGGGTTTATTATAGGTTTTTAGGCGTTTTTATAGAAAATGGAAAATGGAAAAAAATTATTGCGCATCCTATTCTGACAGCCGGAATGTATTTTTTGAGATTTTTGGTAGGAATTAAATTTTTATTAAGATGAAAAAAAATAATTTAATTTCCTTACCGCTGATAAATGCCCATACTCACGCCGCTATGGTGGCTTTTCGGGGCCAAGCTGAAGATTTGCCATTGCAAGTGTGGCTTAAAAAGCATATCTGGCCGGCCGAAGCTAAACATGTCAATCCAAAATTTATCTATAAACATGCCAAAAAAGCCATAAAAGAAATGAAAAAAAACGGAATTGCGGCTTTTTGTGATATGTATTTTTTTGAGGACGAAGTGGCGCGGGCGGCTCGAGAGTTGAAAATGAAAGTTGTAATCGGGGAAGTAATTTTAGATTTTCCGACGGCTAGCTATAAAAATACGGAAGAAGCTTTTGCCATTGTCGAAAGGCAATTAAAAAAATACAAAAACGACAAATATGTTAAAGTAGCGGTGGCTCCGCATTCTATTTATGCGGTTTCAAAAGAAAATCTGGTAAAAGCCAAAAAACTGGCGAAAAAATATAATGCGCCTATTCATATTCATCTGGCGGAAACGAAATTTGAATTTAATGAGTGCAAGAAAAAAAATAAATGCACACCAGTAGAATATTTGGACAAACTGGGAATTTTGAATAATAAGGCAATTTTGGCTCATTGCGTCTGGCTGACTGACAAAGATATAAAAATATTAGCTGAAAGAAAATCTAATATTGTCCATTGTCCCTTGAGTAATCTGAAATTGGGTTCGGGAATTGCGCCGACGGCCAAGATGATAGAAAAAGGAGTGAATGTATGTCTTGGCACTGATGGCGCGGCCAGTTCCAACCGGCTTGATATTTGGGAAGCGGGTAAATTCGCGGCGCTTCTGCAAAAAGGGGCAAATAATAATCCAACGCATATTCCAGCTAAAAAAGCGATGGAAATGATGACGATAAATGGACTGCGCGCTTTGGGCATAAAAAAAATAGGAGGGAAGTTGCCAAAAGATATTAAAAAGAATATAAATAATACAAGGGACTTTAGTTCTATTTACCACTTAAACGTCAATAATATTAATTTTAAATAACATGAAAGTAGTTATCCTGGCCGGAGGCTTGGGGACACGCCTTAGTGAAGAAACGTCCATCCGGCCTAAGCCGATGGTGGAAATCGGCGATAAGCCGATTCTTTGGCACATAATGAAAATTTATTCCCATTATGGGTTTAATGATTTTATCGTCTGCCTCGGTTATAAGGGATTTTATATCAAGGAGTGGTTTAATAATTATTATCTTCATAATAGCGACGTTACTTTCGATCTATCTAAAAACAAAGTAAGCTATCCCAAGAATCATTGTGAAAAATGGAAAGTTACTCTTGTTGACACGGGTGACGAAACAATGACCGGTGGCCGGATAAAACGCATTCGGGAATATGTGGGGAATAAAACATTTATGATGACTTATGGGGATGGGGTAGGGGATGTAGATATCAAAGAATTGGTAAAGTGCCATAAGAAAAATAAAAAGATTGCCACTGTCACGGCGGTTACTCCCGAAGGAAGGTTTGGTACGCTGAAAATCAACAAAGAACGTCGCGTTACATGTTTTAGTGAGAAAACTGATAATCAGAAGAGAATCAACGCTGGATTTTTTGTTCTAGAACCGAAAATATTTGATTATCTTAAAGGGGACGACGTGTTTTTTGAGAAGGAACCGCTGGAAAGGCTGGCGCATAACGGCCAGCTCCAGGCTTTTTTTCATGACGGATTTTGGAAGCCAATGGATAATTTGAATGATAAGAATAAGTTGAACGATATGTGGAAAAACAGGCAGGCGCCGTGGCAAATATGGAAAGGAAAAGGAGCTTGCGTGAATATATCTTAAATATGGAAACATTTTTCAAAGATAAAAAAATACTCATCACCGGGCATACGGGATTTAAGGGCAGCTGGCTCACCCAGATACTTTTGAATTGGGGCGCTAAAGTATCCGGAGTTTCACTGTTGCCGGAAACGGCTCCTAATCTTTTTGATATTCTAAAAATAAAAGGGCGGGCGAATAGTTATTTTTATGATATTAGGAGCTATTATGCAGTAGTAGAGGCTATAAAAGCGGAAAAGCCGGAGATAGTTTTTCATCTGGCGGCTCAGCCGATTGTTAGGGTCAGCTATGACGATCCGCTGAAAACTTTTTCTACTAACGTGATGGGAACATCGCATATCCTTCAGGCCATGAAAGAAGCAGGCGGAGTAAAATCGGCGGTCATCATCACTACCGACAAGGTTTATGAAAACAAGGAATGGATTTATCCATACCGGGAAAACGACGCCTTGGGCGGATATGATCCGTATTCCGCATCAAAAGCGGCAGCGGATATCATTGCCAATTCTTATGTCCAATCTTTTTTTAATGTTGCTGATTTTCAAAAAAAGCATGATACGCTTGTGGCGATAGCAAGGGCTGGCAATGTCATCGGCGGGGGAGACTGGGCGCCATATCGCCTGGTGCCGGATATCGTTCGTTCAATATACGAAAAAGATGAATCAGTAGAAATTAGAAGTCCGCATGCTATTCGTCCCTGGGAGCATGTTTTGGAGCCGCTTTCCGGATATCTGATGCTGGCTCAAGGTTTATTCGAAGGAAAAAAAGAACTTTCCGGCGCCTGGAATTTCGGTCCGGACAGCGAAAGCTTTATGACTGTTAAAGAGCTGGTCGCGGGAGCTATTAAATTTTTGGAAAAAGGTTCAGTCGACATCCGGTTGGATCCTGACTCTCAAAAACACGAAGCCGGCCTTCTTACGCTGGATACCAGTAAATCCAAAACTTATTTGGGCTGGAAGCCGAGGCTAAAGTTTCATGAAAATCTGGAATTTACTTTCAGCTGGTATAAAAATTATTATGAAAAAGCAACTAATCCAATAGAATTTACCAATAGGCAGATAGAGGAATTTTTTATTAAATAAATATCCTTTTTTTGTTGAGGCGGCTCCAGGAGTCGCTTTTTTGTTTGACAGACTATCGCTACGTGATATGATACGTTTTCAGTCTCGACCGTACTTGTCAAAATTGGCAGTTCTTACATAAACTTGAGAGGAGAGTCGCAATGCTTAAAAAAATCATAGAGCTTCTAGAATCCATGGATTATGAGAATCGGAAAAGGGCAGCGGTCATTGCCAATTCTTTTATTGATCCATTTAAACCGTATGGGTCGGATTTACATAGTCAATATATCCGGCTAAATCCTAGTGTTTCAATAGAAACCGTGGCTATTTGTCGGGGCGTAGGGAGTGGTCGATTGGAAGTGTTTCTTGTTTGGAGAGGCGAAGATGCCCCCGCTTATAAAAACGCCTGGAATTGCCCTGGAACTTTTATGAGGCCGGGAGAATCGGAAGAAGTTGGCTTGGATCGACTTTCAGTTCTGGAATACGGATGTCCGATCAGAGCATTGGAAAAAGTAGGCTGGGATAACAATCCGAATGAGGAACGGGGTCACTGCATTCACCATATCTTTCTGGTTGAATTGCTTGGTAAAGGAACAAAGGGAAAATGGTTCCCAATCGATTCTTTGCCGCCAGAACTTGTAGAACATCATCGGCAGGTGGTAATTCCCATGGCTGTTAAAACGTTTGAAGAATTGGGAAAATAAAAGATTCATTTAAGGCTCCGCCACCCGAAATCGGGAGGCGGAGTTTTTGTATTCCTGTCGGTATTTTGCCAAAATAAATCTTATTGCTATAATAAACCAGAAGCCGATTAAGCTTTTTTAATTTTTTATGAATATCCTAGTTTCCGGATCAATTGCCTACGATTCTATCATGGATTTTCCGGATCATTTTAAAAATCATATCCTGCCAGACAAGATCCATAATCTCAATGTAAGTTTTCTAATTGGCGGGATGAAGTTGAATTTTGGCGGCACAGCTGGAAACATTGCTTACAATCTGAAGCTTCTTGGAGAAACGCCGGTAATTGTTTCCACTGCCGGGAAAGATTTTGAAAAATACCGCCAATGGATGGATGGGACCGGAATTGATTCATCCAACATAAAGATTATAGAAGATGAATTTACTGCTTTAGCGCATATTATTACCGACAAAAGCGACAACCAGATCACTGCTTTCTATCCTGGTTCAATGAAATATTCTGGAGGAGAAATAAAAAAAGAATTTTTGAAAAACGCTCTGGCTATTGTGGCACCCGGATATAAAGACGATATGATAAAATATCCGAAAATCTATAAAGAAAATAATATTTCATATATCTACGATCCCGGCCAGCAGATTACTTCTCTTGAGGCAGATGAACTCAAAAATGGCATAGAAGGATCTTTGGCTTTTATCTCTAATGATTATGAATTAAGCTTGGTAATGAAAAAAACCGGCTGGAGCGAAAAAGATATTTTAGAAAGGGCGGAAAACCTAATCACAACTTTGGGAGAAAAAGGTTCAGTCATAAAAACCAAAAAAGGGAAACTGGAAATATCGCCCGCCAAGCCAGAAAATATCAGCGATCCAACCGGTGCGGGGGATGCTTACCGAGCGGGATTTATTAAGGGATTAATCAATAAATGGCCGTTAGGCAAGTGTGGAAAATTGGCTAGCGTCGTTTCAGCTTATACCGTGGAAACCTATGGGACTCAAACGCATCAGTTTAGCTGGGAAGATATTAAGGCGCGATATAAAAATAATTTTAGCGAAGAAATATAATAACAATAACATAAAACCAAATGGAACATGATATCAAAAACCCGAGTTTAGCCGAAAAAGGCAAAAAAAGAATCGAGTGGGCCGAGCGTGATATGCCGGTCTTGGCGGCAGTTAAAGAAAAATTCGAGCGCGAGAAACCGATGAGTGGCATGAAGATGTCCGCTTGTCTTCATGTTACGGCGGAGACAGCTAACTTGGTAAGAACTTTGAAGGCTGGCGGCGCTGATATTGTTCTTTGTGCTTCTAATCCCTTGTCTACGCAAGACGATGTGGCGGCCAGTCTCGTCACTGATTATGAAATTCCGGTTTTTGCCATAAAAGGAGAAGATAAGGATACTTTTTTTCGGCATCTGAATATTGCCATAAAACACAACCCAATCATTACAATGGATGATGGAGCGGACTTAGTATCTACCATCCACAAAGATTATCCCCAGCTGATTGAAAATATGATAGGTTCAATGGAAGAAACGACCACTGGTGTTATCCGGCTCCGGGCTATGGAAAAAGACAAAGCGCTCAAGATTCCAGTCGTGGCGGTGAATGACGCCCAGACGAAAAATATGTTTGACAATCGCTATGGAACTGGACAATCCACAATTGACGGGATTATTCGGGCAACGGATATTTTGATCGCCGGAAAAAACGTAGTTATTGCCGGCTATGGCTGGTGCGGGCGGGGAATGGCGGCGCGAGCGGCGGGTCTTGGCGGCCATGTAATTGTGACGGAAGTTGATCCAATAAAAGGGCTGGAAGCGACAATGGATGGATTTCGAGTGATGCCGATGATTGATGCGGCAAAAATCGGCGATTTGTTCTGCACTCTGACCGGCGATATTAATGTTATTGACCAGCAGCATTTTGAAGCTATGAGGGATGGAGCGATGGTTTGCAATTCCGGACATTTTGATGTGGAAATAAATGTAAATAAATTAAAAGAAATGGCCAAAGAAGTAAAAGCCGGAGTGAGAAATTTTGTAGACGAATATGTTTTGGAAGACGGACGGAAAATATATCTTCTGGGAGAAGGAAGGCTCATCAATCTTGCCGCGGCCGAAGGCCATCCGGCATCGGTCATGGACATGAGTTTTTCCACACAAGCCCTGGCTTCTGAATGGGTTGTGAAAAATAAGGAAAATTTGGAGCCAAAAGTTTACGACATTTCCAAAGAAATTGAGGATTATGTTTCAACATTAAAATTGAGCTCAATGGGAATCAAGATCGATATTTTGACTAAAGAGCAGAAGAATTATCTTTCCAGCTGGCAGGAAGGAACATAATTGATTTTTATTGTAAAAACATCTATACTACTATTAGGCTATTAAAATAGGCTTTTTCAAAAGGAGGGCAAGGAAATACCTTTTTGGATAGTTTTAAAAAATAATTTTAAAATTATGAAGGAAAAAATCGATCTCGCGAGTGGCAAACCCCTCTTCATTCTGGAGATGGCCAACAATCACATGGGTGATGTTGAGCACGGTCTTAGAATTATTCGAGAAATGCATGAAGTAACCAAAAATTTTGATTTTAATTTTGCTATTAAATTCCAATACAGAGACATAGATACCTTTATCCATCCTGATTTCAAGGAAAGAATGGAACTCAAATACATAAAGCGCTTTACTGAAACTAGGCTGTCGGAAGGCGCTTTTTTGGCTTTAAAAGAAAAAGCTGAAAAATTAGGATTTATTACGATGTGTACGCCTTTTGATGAAAAATCAGTGGAAAATGTTATTAAACACGGCTATGATATTTTGAAAATTGCCAGTTGCTCATTTGGAGATTGGCCGTTATTAGAAAAGGCAGTCAGTTTTTCAGGTCAGATAATTGCTTCAACGGGAGGGGCGAAATTGGACACAATTGATAAGGTTGTCAGTTTTCTAAAACACAGAGACAAAAAGTTTGCTCTTATGCACTGTGTTGGCGAATATCCAGTAGCTAAAGATCACTTGCAGCTTAATCAAATAGATCTTTTAAAAAATAGATATCCAGGCGTTCCGGTTGGATTTTCCACCCACGAGGAGCCGGATAATATGGAAGCGGTGAAAATCGCCGTAGGAAAAGGAGTTAGAATTTTTGAAAAGCATGTAGGTGTGAAAACTGATGAGTACGAACTCAATGCTTATTCCGCTACGCCTGAACAGGTTGGAGAGTGGATCCGGGCAGCGAAAGATGCATATGAAATGTGTGGGGTAACGGGTAAACGGGCACCATTTTTAGAAAAAGAATTGGCAGACATCCGGCAATTTCAACGAGGAGTGTTTGCTTCCAAAGAGATTGAGACTGGGGAGCGTGTTGACGGCAGTAATACTTTCTACGCTTTTCCTAACCAACCCGGACAGCTGGTGGCCAATAATATGGGAAAATACACTATTTTTACGGCACTTAAAAAAATAAGTCTGAATGCTCCCGTGATGAATGTTTCCAGGACGGAAACTCGTGACAAAGTTTTGGAAATAGTCTTGAAAACAAGAGAAATGTTAAAATCGGCCAATATTGCTGTTTCCAACCAGTTGGATTTTGAGATTAGCCATCACTATGGAATAGATAAATTTTATGAAACAGGAGCAGTGATTATCACTTGCATAAACCGCGAATATGCCAAAAAACTGATGGTGGTCTTTCCGGGACAATCCCATCCGGCGCATACCCACAAGCAAAAGGATGAGACTTTTCATGTGTTGTCTGGCGATGTAACCTTTGATCTTGGCGGTGATATTCGGGAGTCCAAAGCTGGAGATATTGTAGTAGTGGAAAAAGGTGTGAAGCATATTTTTTCTTCGAAAAACGGAGCAATTATAGAGGAAGTGTCCTCAACTCATTATAAAGGTGACTCTTTCTATGAAGATGAATCAATAGCGCTTAATAAGAATCGGAAAACGGCGCTGACCTATTGGTTTGAATAGATAAAATAAAATTAATGATAAATAATTGTCGTGTTTGTGGATGCCGTTTTAATAATGAAGCTTTTTTGAAGTTCGTGAACATGCCGGCTACCGCTCAATATCTACCCGACCAAAAGACCAAAGGAAAAGATAAGGGAAAGGATTTCAGTGTAATTCAATGCTCTTTCTGTGGGTTAGTCCAGCTAAACAGTGACCATGTTCCATATTATCGAGAAGTGATAAGGGCGGCCGGATTTTCTCGAGAAATGAATGAATTTAGATCTAGGCAATTTTCTGAATTTGTAAAAGAATACTCACTGAAAGGTAAAAAAATTGTGGAGATCGGTTGCGGACAAGGCGAATATTTATCTCTGCTCAAAAAAAGCGGATTAAGGGCTAGTGGCTTGGAATTTGGGAGTAATTCGATAAAAAAATGCCAAAAACAAGGACTTGATGTTGCAAAGGGCTTTGTAAACAAAGAGAACTATAGGATAAAAAGCTCACCTTTTGACGCTTTTTTCATGCTTAGCTTTCTTGAACACTTGCCTGAGCCAGGTAAAGTTCTTAAGGGGATCCACGGTAACTTATCTGACAATGCCGTGGGGATAATCGAAGTTCCTAATTTTGACATGATTCAAAGGGACGGTCTTATGACAGAATTTATGAGTGACCATCTTATGTATTTTACCAAAGACACTCTTTCCATAGCGCTTAAGATGAACGGATTTGAAATTATAAAATGCCAGGAGGTTTGTTACGATTATATCATTTCTGCTACAATTATAAAAAGAAAGAGAATTGACGCAAATCTTTTCTTAAAACAAAAAGAAAAGATTCAAAGAGAAATAGAAAAATTTATCAAACTTTTTCGCGGAAAAAAAATAGCGGTTTGGGGAGCGGGGCATCAAGCTCTGGCTGCGATGTCTTTGTTTGGTATGTCTGGTAAAATTGATTATGTCATTGATTCCGCTCCGTTCAAACAGGGCAAGTTAACTCCGGCAACCCACATTCCAATTGTAGCGCCAGAAAAACTTTTTTCTGATCCAGTGGATGCTTTATTGGTAATTGCTGGAAGTTATTCAGAGGAAATTATTAAGATTGCTTCCGAAAAATTTTTAATAAGAAATCTGGCAGTATTAAGAAATAATCAGTTGGAGTTAGTAAGGTTAAAAGCAAAAAAATGAAAGCTAAAATAGTTTCGCAAATAGGGAAAAAGCGCATGACCTTGCACAAACACATTCCCCTCGATACCCCACTAGTGGTTTATATTGAGCCGTCAGGATATTGTAATTTAAGATGCGCTTTTTGTCCCCATGGAACCAAAGATCAATTCATCAAAAAAGATATGATGTCTCTGGAATTATTTAAAAAAATGATTAATGACTTGAAAAAGTTTCCTGAAAAAATTAAATTGCTGCGCTTTACTGGCAATGGTGAATCATTGATGAATAGAAATGTCATAAGCATGCTTGAATATGCCAGAAAAATGAAAGTAGCTGAACGAATAGAACTGATTAGTAATGGCTTACTCCTTAAATCCTATGTAAAAAATATTACCAGAAACATAGATCGGATAATTATATCCGTTCAAGGATTGAATGGGGAAGATTATAGGCGTATTTGTGGTACAAACATTAATTTTGATAATTTTCTGTTACAGATAAAAAATTTGTATAAGAATAGAGGCAAGTGCAAGGTACATATAAAAATAAACAGCGAGGCTATATCTGACGAAGAAAAGAAAAAGGAGTTTTTTCAGATCTTCAGCCCTGTTAGTGACGAAATTTACGTGGAGAATCTTGTTCCAATTTGGCCTCAATATGAAGGAAAATTTATGAAGGACGAATTTCGTTGGGGCGGAAAAATTGTTAAACGAAAAGTTTGCGTTCAGATGTTCAAGGCATTGCAGGTCTATGCTAACGGGGAAATTGGACCGTGCTGTGTGGATTGGCAAAGAATCCATCTTATTGGAAATATAAGAAAAAGCTCACTTTTGGAAATCTGGAACGGAAAAAAACTAAAAAATTTGCAAATCAACCATCTTTTGGGGAAAAAAGAAAAAATCAAACCATGCAATGATTGCGATATGAATGAATATAGTGAAGTTGATAATATTGATTCGTATGCCAAAAAAATCCTTTGGCGGTTAAAAATGGAAAAATGAAAAATATATTTAAAACAGATGAATCACAAAAAATTTATCCAAAAATTATTAGAATCTGGATCATTTCCCTCCAATATTAATAACTCAGTCAGTTGTCTTTTTGGGAAAAAAATAATTCTTTACGGTGCCGGGGAAGGCCTTATGACTTTTTCTGTTTTTGTTTTAAAAAAATACAAAATTAAACCAAGTTTGATTCTAGATCAGAAATTTAAGTCCAAGAATTTTTTGTTGGGAATTCCAGCATTGTCGCCGAATAAGTACAAGCCAACAAGAAAGGAAAAAGAGAAGGCGATAGTCGTTATAACAGTGGGAAAAACAAAATATCATAAAGAAATTATTAAATATCTGCGTGACTCGTTGGGATTTGAGAATATAGTTATTGCCAATGATATTTATGAATGCTACTCATTTAATGAGCCGAAAGAATTAGCAAAGGATGGGTTTAAATATTTTTTGGAAAATAAAAATAAGATTTTATCATCTCTAAATATTCTGGAAGATAGCCAAAGTCGAGAGATATTTACTCGTTTTATTCAGACGCATCTGGAAAAAAAGCCGGTTAATATTCCGTCAAATGACGCTAAAGAACAGTATTTTCCTTTAGATGTCAAATTAAAAAAAGGCTACGGTCGCTTTATTAATTGCGGTTCTTATGATGGCGATACCGTGAGGCAATTGAATAAATTTCACGGAAAAATAGAATCATTGGCCTGTTTTGAACCAGATCCGGATAATTTTAATTTGCTTATTCGTTACCTTCAAAAAAACCACAACCAGATTGCAAAAGAGATAATTGCTTGTCCTTGCGGTGTTTTCAGCAGTAATAAGCAATTAAAATTCGATGGTGGGAACAAAATTAATAGTCTGATTTCAGAAAAGGGGGATGTTTTTATCCAGTGTGTCGCGCTCGATGATGTTATTGGTGATTTTAGACCGACCTTTATCAATATGGACATAGAAGGAGCAGAATTAGCGGCTCTAAAGGGTGCCGAAAATCTCATCAGAAAAAATAAACCTAGTCTTGCGATTTCTGTTTATCACTCGCCTAGTGATATTTGGGAAATACTTCTTTATCTCCACAGTTTGCGTCTAGGATATAAGTTTTATCTTAGGAATTATAGTTCATATATAAATGATACCGTGTTGTACGCAACAGTTTAACTTTTTATAAAAATAATTATGTTGAAAAAGAAAAAATTAAAACCGGAAGAAGACCGCAAAAGAAACCAAATGAAGAAAGAGAAGCCGTACGTCTACGAGAAGATAATGAAATATGAAGAAAAAGTAAAAAAGGGTGAAAGCATTGCAATCTTACAGTTTCAATATGACTATGCGTGTAATTTTCACTGCCATCATTGTTGCATCACAAAATTGCGGAGGCCAAAAGGAGAAAGATGTTTCACTCCCAAAGATGTGGCGGAACTTTCCCGGCAAGCGGACGAGATGGGCTTAGCCAACATCGTCATCACTGGTGGCGAGCCAATGATTTTTCCAGATTTTGACGAAATAGTAAAAGCTATTGATCCGCAAAAATTCTACATTACCTCTGATTCCAACGGCTTTTTTTTGGATGAAAAACGAGCCAAGCATCTCAAAAAGATCGGCGTAGACAAAGTTCAGATCAGCCTTGATAGTCTGGACGCGAATGAGCATGATGATTTCAGGCGAAGAAAAGGCGCTCATGCGAAAGCTCTAAGGGCGATTGAGGCTGCTCAAGATGCCGGACTTAATGTTATTGTTCAAACTGTCGTCACCAAGCAAAGACTAAGATCCAAAGAGTTTATAGATTTTTTGAAGTTCTTGAATAAAAAGAGTGTGCCGGTTTTTGTTACTTTTGCCAAGCCGGTTGGTGCCTGGGAGGGAAATTTTGATGCCATGATAAACAAAAAAGATTTGAAATTTTTGCAGGGTCTGGAGAAGAGTTGCGATGTTTTTACTCATCTCACTCCTTCTTATGGCCTTAATTTGGGTTGCATCGGTGTCAAAAGAATGGTGTCTGTGACAAAATACGGCGACATCATGCCGTGTCCATATATGCATACGACTCTTGGCAACTTTTTTAAGGAACCGCTAAAAGATATCATTGAGAGGGGGATGAACATTAAATGGTTCGGAAAATATGTTGATACCTGCTTGATGGCAGCTGATAAAAAGTTTGTCAAGAAATATGTGGCTAAAAAAATATATGGCAAACCGCTACCAGTGCCTTATACAGAGGTGTTTACCGAAGAGGACATGATAAAAAAGAGAAAAAAGAAAAGCAAATAGGGATATGATAATAAAGGGAAAAAGAATTGCTATTCTTGGTGCCACCTCGCATATTGCCAAGGGATTAATCAATAATTTTTTGGACGATGAAAATTTTGTTCTTCATCTTTTTTCACGTTCGCCAAAAAGGATTTACGACTTTTTTAAATCCATAAACAGGGAGTTGGGGAAAAATAATATTGTTCATAAAAATTATGGCGATTTTCTAAAACATTCCTATGACGCAATAATCAATTGTGTCGGGATAGGCACCCTAAGAAATCATGGTGATTTTTCCGATTATTTCTTTGTCAATGAAAAGTTTGATAACCTATGTATCTGGTATCTCCAGAAAATAAACCCTAAAGCGACTTATGTTAGTTTTTCCAGCGGAGCTATCTATGGACGTGATTTTTCTTTACCTGCTCAAGGGGATACTGCTAATAATATCTTAGTAAATAACATCCAGAAAGAAGATTATTACGCGATTATGAGGATCAATTCCGAAGCCAAGCATCGCTCGCTTAGCCATCTGAATATCGTTGATTTGCGGGTATTTTCTTATTTCAGCCGGTTTATTGATATGACAGATGGATATTTTATCACTGACATCCTGGATTGCATCTTGCGCAAAAAAATACTCTATACTGATAAATCTGATATGGTTCGTGATTATCTTCATCCCGACGATCTTTTTCAGGCGATAAAACTATGCCTTGGGACAAAAAAAATTAATTCTGCCTTTGATCTTATGAGTCGAATGCCGATCAAAAAAAAGGTGGTCCTTGATTATTTTTCACAACAGTATAGTCTGAAATATGAGTTTAGAAAATCAGCAAGGAAAAGCCCAACCGGAGGAAAAAATAATTATTACTCAAGATACAAAAAAGCTTTGCAGTTCGGATATAGGCCAAGATTTAATTCTCTGGAAGTGATCAAGGAAGAGAGTAAATACATTTTAGGTGAATAATATGAAATTAAGCGATTATACGATTAAATTTATAAGAGAAAACGTGGCTGATTCTATTTTTTTGCTGTCTGGCGGTGGAATCATGCATTTGGTGGATTCTATAGGCAGATCGAATATCAATTCTTATTGCTGTCATCATGAACAAGGAGCAGTCATAGCGGCGGAGGGTTATGGCCGGATAAAAAATGTTCCTGGTGTGGCGGTGGTGACAACCGGCCCTGGTGGAACGAACGCAGTTACGGGAATTGCCGGGGCGTGGCTCGACAGCATTCCGATGGTGGTTATTGCCGGACAAGTGAAATGCGCGGATATCACACCATTTGAAAATGATAAGCTTATGGTCCGGCAAATAGGCATGCAGGAGTTAAATGTTATTGATATCGTGAAGCCAATCACAAAATATGCTGTGACGGTGACGAATGAAAAAGAAATTTGCTATCATTTGGAAAAAGGTCTTTATCTAGCCACGCATGGACGGCCTGGGCCGGTTTTTATCGAGATCCCGTTGGATGTGTCAGTTGCCGAAATTGATCAGGAAAATTTGAAATCATTTGACCCTTCTAAGCTGGAAGAAAAAATGGAAGTAAACCAGGAAACAATGAATGAAATAAGTTCACTTCTGAAAGAAGCCAAAAAGCCATTACTCATGGCCGGAAATGGTATCCTTCTTGCCGGAGGAGAAGAAATTTTATGGAAGCTGTTGGAAAAATTAGGAATCAATACTGTTACGCCGATATTTACCGCGGATGATTTGGTAACTTATGACTATCCATATTATTTGGGACGACAAGGCATGCCGGGAAATAAAAGTGCCAATTATGCCATTGATAATTGCGACCTGCTATTAGTAATAGGCGAGAGGCTACAATTCACCCAAACTTCGTGGGAAGCGGAAAAATTTGCCCAAGGTGCCAAAATAATCATGGTGGATATTGATGGGAATGAGCTGAAAAAGAAAAATATAAAAATTGATGTTCCGGTGCGATGCGATGCTAAATTATTTTTAGAAGAACTTTTCAAGCAAGATATAAAATTAAACAGATGGAACGTGTCTATTGAGTCTATAAACCCGGAGGATTATTCAGTTGGCAAGAACTATCTCAATGTCTATAAATTTTTGGAGAAGTTGAGCGCCTATCCGGAAAAGATGGATGTGGCTACAGCTAACGGTATGGCCAGCGTGGCTACCCATCAGGCTCTGAAGATAAAACGCGGACAAAAGTTTATTACTAATGCCGGTTTGGGGCATATGGGTTCAGGATTGCCGATGGCCATTGGCGCTTGCGTGGCCAATGGCAAGGGGCCGGTCATTTGCATGGAGGGCGACGGTTCTATCATGCTGAATATCCAGGAATTACAAACCATAGTTTATCATAATTTGCCGCTAAAAATCTTCATTTTTAATAACAACGGTTATTATTCAATTCGTAGTACGCATAAGAATTATTTCGGGAAACTTTTTGCTTGCGATCCTTCTTGTGGAGTAACTCTTCCTGATTTTTCCAAGCTCATTCCAGCGTGGGGAATAAAGTATGAAAGAATTAGCAATAATGAAGAATTAGATAGGCTGCAGGGAGTTATGGAATATGGCGGTCCAGTCGTCTGTGAACTTATGATAGCGCCCGATCAGCCAATGTTACCCAAATGGATGGCCGGACAATTAAAAATATGAAATTTACTAATATAATTTTTGATTTTGATGGTACATTGGTTGACACTCGGCCGGGATTAGTAGCGGCTTTTCAGTCGATGATGGAGGAAATGGGTGTTGTGCCTGCTGACGAAAACACAATTATCGGGCTTATCGGGGTGCCTTTACGGCAAGTGGCCGGAGCGCTTCTTAGCACTAATAATGAAAATTTATTAGACAAAGCTTCTGAATCATTTAGAGAAAATTATAGCAAAGAAGAAAATATAAGAAATAACATCCTATTTGATGGTATTCTAGAATTACTTGAAGTGATAAAAAAAAATCATGGACAGAATTTTATCGTCAGCAATAAAATTGATGTTTTTCTGAGTAAGATCCTGGAACAGCATGATCTTAAAAAAATGTTCACTGCGATCAGGGCGACAGATGGCAAGGACGCAAAATCAAAAAAATCTGATTATGTTGAGGAGGTAATGAAAAGCAATAATCTGGACAAGGCAAAAACTTGCATTGTTGGTGACACCAAAAGCGATATTATAGCTGGAAAGAATAATTCCATATATAATATAGGAATAACTTGGGGCTATGGGACGAAAGAAGATCTTTCGTCCGCCGGTGCTGATATAATTTTTGAAAGCGTTGAGGAGCTGAAAAATTTTCTATTATCATAATTATGGACAAAAAGATACAAAAGGAGATAGTCAAAGATTACAAAGCCAAATTTCCATCCAAAAAATTCATTCCAGGCATTTCACCAGTTCCAGTTTCCGGGAAAATTTTTGATGAAAAAGAGATGATCAAAATGACGGAAGCGGTTTTGGATGGCTGGTGGACTGAGGGGCGAATGAATAAGGAATTTGAGGAAAAATTGGCCAAATATATTGGTGTGAAATTTTGTTCCAGCGTTAATTCAGGGTCCAGTGCTAACTTGTTAGCCTTAATGGCGCTAACTTCACATCTTTTAGACAAGAAAAGACTGAAAAAGGGAGACGAAGTAATAACCTTGGCTGCCGGTTTTCCAACAACCATCAATCCTATTATCCAAGCCGGATGCGTGCCAGTATTTATTGACATTGAACCAAGAACTCTTTCTATTGACATAAAAGAACTCAAAAAAGCTATCAACAAAAAAACCAGAGCGATAATGATTGCTCATACCCTGGGCAATCCTTTTAATATTTCCGAAGTAAAAAGAATCTGCAAAAAGCATAAATTGTGGCTCATCGAAGATAATTGCGATGCTCTCGGAAGCATATACAAGAACAAAAAAACCGGATCATTTGGCGATATTTCCACATTGAGTTTCTATCCTGCCCATCACATCACAACGGCCGAAGGAGGAGCGGTATTGACTGATAATCCTGTTTTGCATAAAGCTGTACGCTCGTTTCGCGACTGGGGCCGTGATTGTTGGTGTCCAACCGGGTATGATAATACATGTAAAAATAGATTCAGCTGGAAACACGGTAAGCTTCCGCATGGTTATGACCATAAATATATATATTCACATATTGGCTATAACCTCAAAATGACGGAGATGCAATCAGCCTTGGGATTGGCACAGTTGGAAAAATTGGATGGATTTGTAAAAAAAAGAAAAGAAAATTATTCCAGCCTCAAGAAAAGCTTGAAAAAATTTGATAAATATTTTCAAGTTGTGGAAGCAACCAAAGGAAGCGATCCAAGCTGGTTTGGATTGTTAATAAATCTGAATGATTCCAACAGTTTTACTCGGGAAGATTTGCTAAAATATCTCAATCAGAAGAAAATTGGCACGCGGCTTCTTTTTGCCGGGAACGTTAAAAAGCAGCCGTATTTTCTGAATTATAAAATAAAGCACCGTGTTATCGGCAGTCTTGAAAATACCGACTATGTGATGAACAATACTTTTTGGATCGGCGTTTATCCGGGGATAAGCAAGGAAATGATCGGATATGTGATTAAGGCATTTAATGAATTTTTAAACAGGTATGAATAAAGAACTGAAATTCAGTGTTGTTATGCCGGTTTATAATATGGAAAAAACGATTGGCGAATCACTGGCGAGTGTCTTAAGCCAAACATATGATAACTTCGAAGTAATTATTCAGGATAATGATTCTTCAGATAAAACAGCAAAAGTGGTACGATCTTTTTCTGATCCACGGATCAAATATTTTAAGAACGATAATAATGTCGGGTATCTAAGAAATTTGATAGAGGGGAAAAAAAATTGTTCCGGGGACATTCTTTTTTATCTGGCTGCTGATGATATTTTAGCCAAGAATGCACTCAAAGAAACAAATGTCGCTTTTTTAAAAGATGAAAATATCGGGGCTGTGACGAGACCTTATATTTGGTTTTATAAAAATATAGATGTGCCGGTCAGAGTTACTCCTATTTTGAATGAAAAAGAGGATGAAATAGTGAATATAAATGATTTTTCAAAGGCAGCCATCGCTATGCATAATGAGGTGCTGGGTCAATTGTCAGGATTGGCTTTTCGTCTGAAATATTTAGAAGATTCCTTTTTTACCACTGAAAATCAGTGGATTGCTCATGGCTATCCATTTATTAACATTTTCAAAAAACATCCAATAGTGATGCTCAAAAATTATCAAATAGCCGTTAGAATAGAATCCAGTAGTATAAGAGGAAGCAGCGACCAGTCTTATGTGTTTTCTCCAACGCAAAGATGGGTGGATATGCTTAATGAGATACTCAGCGAAAAGGAATACCAGGGATTTAAAAATTATTTCATAAAAAATGTAATTGCCGTGAATTTTGTCGGATTTGTCCAGATCAGAAGCTATTCACGATTAAAATTCCTTCTTCGAGAAATATGTTACCTGTTAAAATATAAATGGTCGAATATTTTTGATTTAAAATTTTGGTTTTTTTCTCTCGGTTGCATTTTTATTCCAAAAGCAGTTTTGGCCAAGTTAACTGACTGGTATAAGCATAAAATAAACAGCAGGATGGTAAAAGGAGTAAAATTCGAATATGACATAAGTCGTAATTACTAACTACCAAAGCTATGGGACTGCCAGCATCTTCATTAAAATTTATATTAAGAAAAAATAAAAGATATAAATTCTCCGGCCCGGTTCTGACATTGGGAAATCAGGATATTTATGGCACGGAAAAAGATATAAAAAATTGGGCAAAAGATGAAAATTTGGAATCGAAGTCTCCCAAGAAAATTCTTTATTCCACCTCTGGTGATGTGCCAAGAATCAATAAGGAAGCTGCGCAATATATCCACGCGAAAACCTTTTTTGAATTTTTAGGAATTGACGAGGAAAATTATTATGACATTGATAAATTTGATTTTGACAAGCCGAAAATTTTGCATGATCTTCAGTTTCCCATTAATCCAAAATTTCACAATTATTTTAATTTCATAATAGATTCCGGAACGCTGGAGCATATTTTTGATGCTAGGGCAGTGATGGAAAATATTGCCAGGATGACCAAGGTTGGGGGGTATGTGCTACAACTCATTCCGGCGCAAAATTTTCTCAATCATGGGTTTTACCAATTCTCGCCAACATTTTTTTACGACTTTTATACTGGTAACGGTTTTGAAATAGTCGAATCGTATATAACAGAAGGGCGGGGTAGTTATGACAGATATTGGCAATACAAACAAGAAGAAGATTATACTGGACTTTTCTTCAATCCTAAAAATCGCCTAGGAAATTGTTTTCTAGTCAGAAAAAAAGAAAATATGGAAAAAATAGTTCTGCCTGACCAATATTACTACAAAAAATTGGCGGAAGACGGAAAAACAGTGGAAAGTGATTTTAATCAGTCAGGATTAGACAGGCTCGTAAATCATTTCCGAAAGATCATACCTATCAGGCATCATGGAAAATTTTTCTCTCTCTGGCAATTTATGAAAAGGACAACTTCTAAAAGAAAATATTTTGACATAAAAAAATAATGAAGAAAATAATTTTTGTTTCCAACGTTGACTCTGGCGGAGGGATGAGTGGCGGCACCAGGATATATGTGGAATTTTTAAAAAACTGGAGCAGTCTTTTCGACATCTCTTTTTTCGGCTCTCTTGGAACAATCAAATTTTTGCAAAGGGAAAATATCAAAAAAATTAATTTTATAGAAACTGACAAGAGGGATCTTCCTGATCTGTATTCAATTGTCGGTGTTTTTTCTCATTTTTTGAGAAGATTAATTAAGGGGCTGAGAGCAATCAGAAAAAATTTCCATATTATTAAGCAAGCCGATTATATCTATTCTGTTTCTGATTTTTATCCGGATTTTTGGCCAGCCTTTTATGCGAAAGTAAAAAACAAGAAAATAAAATGGATTGCTGGGTATTATCTTTTTGCTCCCAGTCCTTTCTCAAAAGAGTCTCCATATAAAGGGAAAAACAGATTACGGGGATTTCTATATTGGCTGATGCAGCGCCCGTCTTATTTCATTGCCAAGCGTTGGGCGGATTTTGTTTTTGTGACATCAGAGCCGGATGTTAAAAAATTTATCACCAAAAAAAGAGACAGATCAAAAATAATAGTTGTTCAGGGAGGCGTTGATATTGCGGAGTCGGAGAAATATCTCAAATCAGAAAACATAATTCCAGTGGAAAAAAGAAAATATGATGCCTGTTTTGTCGGCCGGTTTCACTATCAAAAGGGAGTGTTGGAACTTGTAGACATTTGGAAAAAAGTATTAGAAAAGAAAGTGGATGCCAAGCTGGCTATGATAGGTGACGGTGGGCTGGAGCAGGATGTAAGGGAAAAAATAAAAAAATATAAGTTGGAAGATAATATTGATCTTTTGGGTTTTATGGACGGCCAGGAAAAATATGAAATATTCAAGCAATCGAAAATGATGCTTCATCCGGCTACTTATGATTCAGGGGGGATGGCGGCGGCCGAAGGAATGGCCTGGGGATTGCCCGGGGCGTCCTTTGACCTAGAAGCATTGAAAACTTATTATCCCAAAGGAATGATCAAGACAGAAGTTAATAATATAAAGAAATTTGCAGAAAACATCCTTCGATTGCTTGATGATCATAATTTTTACAACAAAATATCCTGCGAAGCTCATGACCTGATAATTGAAGTTTGGGATTGGAAAAAAAGAGCGGAGAATATTTTTAATTTGACATTTAATTTTGAAAAAGGAGAAAAATGCGCGCTTTGCGGAGGGCAAAAAACAAAAAGGATATTTGTAGCTCGCAACAAGCATGGAAGGCATATGTTGGATGCTAAGGATAAGTTCGATATTTTTTCCTGCTTAGAATGCGGCAGTGTTTTTTTGAAAAAAATGGATATCAACGAAGAATATTATAAAAAATATTATGAATCAGGATATTATGAAAATCAAAAAATAAGCAGAATACTGGATAAAGCAGTAGGGCTGCTGGTCAATTTTTCTCTTAAAAGAAAACAAAAAATAATCATAAATAATTTTAGGAATAAAAAAAGAAAAATCTCCATATTGGACATCGGGTGCGGCAATGGAGGATTTTTATCAAGCTTAAAAAATGATAAATTTGATAAAAGTGGCGTAGAAATCAATCAAGAAGCGGCAAAAGTATGCGAAAAAAAGGGAATAAATGTCTATAATCAAAATTTAATCGACATCGATTTTGGGGATAAAAAATTCAATGTGATAACCATGTGGCACGTTCTGGAGCATATTACTAACCCAATAGATTATTTTCATAAAATCAGGGATATTTTAGATGATGAAGGGGTGGTTATTCTTCAGACTCCTAATTCAAATAGCATCGGATCTATCTGTGGCGGGAAAAACTGGTTTCATCTGGACTCTCCGCGCCATCTTATTTTATATAATAAAAAAAGTGTCGATTGGTTATACAGAAAAACTGGGTTTAGGATAAGAAAAATAAAAAACGAATTCTATGATTATCCGCTCGATCTTTTCTGGTCGGTAAAGGCGTCTCGATTGAAATTTGCAATATATCCCCTGTATCCTATTTTTAAATTTTTCAGCAAGGAACATCTTACGTTTATCTGCAAAAAAAATGGATCTGTATGGTAATTATGTAGACCAATTATGCAGAAAATATGTCCGGAAAAATGACAGAGTCTTTGATTGCGGTTGCGGAGGAGGAAGTCACACGGAAATTATTTGTCGATATTCAGGCGATGTTATTGGTGGTGATTTTGACAATCGACTAGAAAAGAAGTATAGCATTAATTTTCGGAAGATCGGGATTAATAGCTATGGGCAGGAAAATGAGTTCAATGTCGTTACGGCTTTTGATGTTATTGAACACGTTGAGGACGATCAGTCTTTTTTAGTTGAATTAATAAGACTTACAAAGGCCGGGGGAGTTATAATTATCGGAACGCCGAATAGAAATCGACTTTCTAATAAAATAATTTCTATTCTTAAGGGAAAAATTACTTATCCATACAAGGTAGGCTATCATTTCGAAAGTGGGGGAGACATTCTGCATTTGCGTGAATACACGAAAAAAGATCTGAAAAATTTGGCGGAAAAAATAGGCAATGGAGAAGTCATTAAAACTTACTCTAGCTTTCTAGGACTATATATCCCCAAAATCGGACCAGTCGGTTCAAAAGCACTGAATGTAAGATTTTTCAAAAAATACTGCCAGCATTTATTTTTGGTTTTAAGAAAGAAATAAAAAAAACCAATGCATTGAATTGGCACAAACTGGCATAAAAGTCAACGTTGACGCTTATTCCTAATTATCCTAGAATTTAGTAAACAAGAATCTTCATCCCTTCTTTCTTAATTATAAAAAATAAACAAATACTATGGATCAAAATAAAGCTGACGAGATGTTGGGTGAAATTAAGGAAATACTAAAAAGTGGTGATGAAAAACAAGCGATGCTTTTGGCTAATCGTATAGCGGAGATAAAAAAAGAAAGCAAAATAAAAAGAAAAGTAGAATCTATATTGGATGAGATCAAAACTGTGCTGAAAGATGTTGACAAGGATCAAGTAGAAAAATTAGCCCAAGAGATTATAGGGGCGAAAAAAATTGTGGCGGCGGGAGCGGGAAGAGTGGGAATGGCAGTGCGTAGCTTTGCTATGAGATTGGGGCATTTTGGACGGCAAGCTTGGATGCTGGGAGATGCTACGATGCCAGGAATAAAAACAGGAGACTTACTATTAGTGGCTTCTGGTTCAGGGGAAACCCAAACTATTTTTGATCTGGTAGAAATAGCTAAAAAAAATGGAGCAAAAATTGCGTTAGTCACCGGGAACCCAGAATCGAGAATGGGCAAGCTAGCTGATGTAATAGTTCAAATAAAAGCGCCATCGAAAACTAAATCAGTGGAAGGTTTCGCTTCAATTCAGCCTATGACGACCCTAAACGAGCAATGTCTAGGTATTTTTTTTGATGCATTAGTTTTAATCTTAATGGAAAAAATGAATGAAACCCACG
The DNA here is from genome assembly GCA_022711335.1 of Patescibacteria group bacterium. Taxonomy (GTDB): domain Bacteria; phylum Patescibacteriota; class Minisyncoccia; order Moranbacterales; family UBA2206; genus JAKLFF01. The sequence continues at coordinate 122,425 of JAKLFF010000001.1, forward strand.
ATACTATGTGGGCGAGACATTCAAATTTAGAATAATATAAAAAAATGAATAAGAAATATAAGTTGGCAGCTTCTTTAATTTGCGGAAGCCATATTAATTTTGAAAAAGATATAAAACTTTTAGAAAAGGGCGGTATAGATTATATCCATTTTGATGTCATGGATGGAAATTTTGTTCCCAGATACGGTCTTTACCCGGAGCTTCTGAGAGCCATAAAAAAGATAACCGATATCCCTATAGATGTCCATATGATGAGCGAAGATCCTGCTCGTTATGTTTTGGATTTCTCTAAGGCGGGCGCTGATATAATTGCCATTCACGCTGAATCATGTAAACATCTTCATTATGTCATAAAACTTATTAAAGAATTGGGTAGCAAAGCGGGAGTTGTTTTAAATTACTCGACGCCGCTAGATATTCTTGACTATATTATGGACGACCTAAGCTTGGTTGAGCTTATGGCTATAAACCCAGGAATTGTCGGACACAAAATTATTCCAGGAATAATGAAAAAAATAGCCGATTTGAGAAAAAAAATAGATAATAGCACAAATAAGGATATTATAATTGAGATAGATGGAGGTGTAACTTTAGAAAGTGCTCCAGAAATGATCAAAGCAGGAGCGGATCTTCTTGTGTGCGGAACTTCGTGTATATTTAAACCAGATGTTACGGTAGATATAAAGATCGGAGAATTTAAGGATCATATTAACAAGGAATTGTCTAAATAAAATGAAATGTAAAGTCTTAATAACTACTTCTGGTACAGGTTCTCGCTTGGGAGATATTACAAAATATACAAATAAGGCGCTAGTGAAGGTAGGCAAGAAACCTGCCATTTCTTATATAATCGAAGCCTATCCCAAAAATACCGAGTTTGTTATTACGGTGGGCTATTTTAAAAATCAGGTTGTTGATTTTTTAAAACTTGCGTATCCTGATAAAAAATTAAAATTTATTGAAGTTGACAAATATGATGGCGAGGGAAGCAGTCTGGGATATTCGATGCTTCAAGCGGAGAAATTTTTAAGAACACCCTTTATTTATCATGCCTGCGATACGATAGTACTCGATAAGATACCAACTTTCAAAAAAAATTGGATTGGCGGATATCGCGGCGAAGGATCTTCCCAATATACCTCATTTGATGTAGTAAATGGAGAAGTGCATAAAATGCATGATAAAGGAATGCTTGATCCTGATTTTTTGCATATTGGTCTTGTAGGGATTTTTGGTTATAGGGATTTTTGGAATGCTTTGCGAAAACTCTATAATAAAAACAAAAAAGACTCTTCCCTAAATGATGTATCTGCACTTCGTGAAATTATCAATGAGGGGAAAAAATTTCAACCTGTTGAATTTAAAAAGTGGTATGATATTGGTAATGTCGAAAGTCTTATGAGGGCTCGCGCGGAAATCGAGGATTCTTTTCGCATCCTTGATAAGCCGGACGAATCTGTATTTATTTTTGAAAATTCTGTCATAAAATTCTTCCATGATGAAAAAATGGTCGAAGATCGTGTTCGAAGAGGAAAAATATTGGAAGGACTTACTCCCGAGATAGAAAATTATAAAAAAAATTTTTATAAATATAAATATGCCAAAGGGAATCTCTATTCAAAGGTTGCCACGCCGCATAATTTTATATTTTTTCTAAATTGGGCGGGAAATAAATTATGGAAAAAAAGTTATGAGGTGGATGAAAAAGAATTTAAGGAAATATGTTATAATTTCTATTATATTAAGAGCATAGAGAGGATAAATAAATTTTTATCTTCCCGATTAATAATAGATCAAGAAAACATAATTAATGGAGAAAGAGTTCCAACCGCAGAAGAATTAATTAAAAAAATAGATTTTAATTGGCTTTGCGATTCAAATCAAAGTAGTTTTCATGGTGATTTTATTTTAGATAACATAATTCAAACAAAAAAAAGTTTCTGCTTGCTTGATTGGCGACAGAATTTTGGAGGATTGCTTGAATCAGGCGATATGTATTACGATTTAGCGAAATTAAATCACAATCTTACGGTTAATCATGAAATTATTAACAAGGATTTATTTACTATTAATATAAGCAAAAACATTGTGGAATGTGATATTTTGCGAAAAGATAACTTGGTGCAATGTCAGAGGGTTCTTTATGATTTTTTAGCTAAGAATGGTTACGATGAAAAAAAAGTTAACGTGCTTACGGCGTTGATTTGGCTCAATATGTCTCCCTTGCATCACCATCCCTTTGACTTGTTCCTGTTTTATTTTGGAAAATTGAATTTATGGAGAGAAATAAAGAAATAAAATTCAAATACATAGTGTTTGATGTTGACGGCGTTTTTACAACCGGACCGTTTTTATATACCATTGAAGGAAAGTTTGCGAAAATTTTCGGACCTCATGACAATGACGGTATAAAAATGATTTGTGATAAAATAAATATCCAGGCGATTTCTGCTGATAGGCGGGGTTTTGAAATAACAAAAAAAAGAATCCAAGACGATATGAAAATTCCGTTAACATTGGTTGACGAAAAAGAAAGACTCAATTGGTTTAAGAAAAATTTTAAGTCCCTAAAAGAAGTAATATACATGGGAGATGGCATACATGATGCGGAGATATTTAATTATGTTGGATATGGTATTGCTCCTAATAATGCTTTTTATATAGCGAAGAACAAAGCCAGTTATGTTACCAATGCTAAAAGCGGAGAAGGAGCGGTAGCAGAAGCTTGCTTACATATATTGGATAAATTTTTTAAATAATGTTTGAAAATAAAACCATAAAGCTTTGTTTTTATAATCCTCACGCTGTGGGAAACACGCTCGGCATGACGTTGCTTTCCACGATGGCGCAAATTTTTGGTACCAATAAAAAAAAGTTGAAAAAACATAACTTGCGCCACAATTTTTTGTTGGATTTTCTGCGGAATGGTAAGTACAATGCTGCTATTGTTGTGGATGGAGCGGGGACATCACTTACACCACTTCTGAATAAAATATTTTTCATTAGGAATAATTATCTGGTGCATAAGATAATTTCCTCTGCCGAAATATATATCTGGTGTTTTCTCAATGGAATAAACCCCTTTCAAAAAGAGATAATTTTTCGGCTGAAAAAACTAGATGAAAAATCGGATATATTATTTACTTTTGCTTTTTGTACAGACATATTTTTAAATGAAAAATTATTAGAGAAGAGCATCATTAAGGATTTTCGAGGCAAAAAAATATTACACGGAACTCATTTTTATGGTTTGACCGGGGCTATTGCTCAAAATGTGAAAAAAATGGGTGTTCAATATATGGTAGCTGAAGCTAATCTGAAAAAATCCAGCTATTTTAATCATTATTTTTCCTTCATTGAATATGTTTATTGCTTGCCGCATGTTTTAAGGAAAAAATATAAAAAAATCAGGGATTTCCAAGATAGGCAGAATAAATGTTTGGCTCTCGGAACGCTGGTTTTGGATAATGTGGCAAACGAGGTGAATCGTGATCACTATAATTTTTTTAAGATTGACACCTTGCATCCCATGAGGAAGGCTATATATGAAAATCGCAACCAATTGGCAGATTCAGTAGAATGCAATATTAATTTTCATAATAAAAAGAGAATTGAGATCTCAAAAAAATCCACCTTCTATAAAAAATACGATATATTCAAGATGTTTTACGACCTCTTTTTTTTGTCCGAGGGGAAAGAATATCACGAGATGGATATAGTTGAGAAATATAATCAATTCAAAATGTTTGTTTCTCCAGAAGAGAACATTGGATTGTCATCAATTAATTTCATAGAGGGGATGGCTTGTGGCAGCGCGTATATCGGCCTAAACCATCCTATGTATACTGATCTTGGAATGGTTGAAGGAAAACATTTTATCACTTACGATGGGACATTGGAAGATCTGAAAAGAAAAATAGGCTATTATCAATGCCATCAAGAGGAATTGAGTGAAATAGCAAGAAGCGGGTGTGGTTTCGCAAAAGAAAGATTTTTTGAGGAAAAAATTAAAAGTGATTTCTGGAAATATTTGGAAAATTTATCAAAAAGTGTATGAAAAAAAAGGCAATTTCAATATCAAATTTTAGATTATTTGAAAAAGAGAAATACGGAAAATTTATCCTTATTTTTTTATTAGGTATTTTTTCCATATATTTTTTCAGAGTTGGTCTAGTGGGCAACTCTGACACTCAATTAGGGCTAAATATATCAAATATAATAAATAGCAATTCCTTGCAAACTTGGAATGAGCGAAATTCAGGATTTGAATTTTTATTTCCAGGTTTTTTCTCAATGGGTTTTCAATTAGTGTTCAATTTAATTGGACTTTCTTTTTCTAGCACCGGAATAATCATTCTCGTTCTTTTAGCGTTGGTATTTATATCCTTCAAGTTGACTTATTATCTTCTTGATATAAAAAACAGCAAGGAGAGTTTGTTTGTTATTTCTATTGTTTCTTTTTTTGCAATAAATAATGACTATATAGTTTCTTGTATCATAACAAATTCAACGATGATCTGGACATTTTTCTTTTTTATTTTATCACTCTATCTTTTTTTTCGATATCATTTTGAAAGTAGATGTATATATTTATTTTTATTTTTGATTATAGTAGCTGTTATGTTCATGGATTTTCATATGGCTATTCTGGCGGCGGTGTTTGCTTTTTCGTATATTTGTATTGAATTTTTTTATGATTTGGTAGCTGAAAAAAAAATAAATAAGCGATTAATATCAGAACTTTTAATAATAATTTTTTTAGTGGCGTTAATAAATGCCTATTGGCTAATTCCAAATCTTAAAGGGATGGTATTTAGCAACAATTTGTCATACAATAGTTATCTCAATAGCAGTAACAATACTAGTGCTGTAGTTGATGCAATTTCCGGCTTGAATAGTCCTTCTTTTAATTTTATAATGTCTCAAATCGGAAATTTTGAGAAAAATCTTTTTTTAAAAATAAATACTGCTGGCTCATTTGTGTTAATTATTTTACTTTTAGCCAGTATTTTTTTTATTTGGAAAGAAGAAAATAAAAAAGTCAAAAAAACGCTAGTAATATTATTCATTGAATACATATTAATTTTTTCACTTTCGCTAGGTCCCAGAAATCCTCTCAGGGTATTTAATTTTTTCTGGGATTATTTTCCGGCTTTTAAGATTTTTCGAGATTTTGCCAAATTTAATAGAGTTATTATTCCTATTATAATTATCCTCGCTTCTTATTCCTTGATAAAAATTATCCATCATAGGAAAAAAAGTGGAAAATTTTTGCTTGTTCTAGTGATGCTGATTATGGCGATTAAATTTTATCCATACTATACCAACTTTAGCCAATATAAACCCTATAAAATTCCAGATTATTATTATGATTATTATGAATTCACAAAATCTAACAAGCTCCAGGACAAAACCCAGCTTCTGCCTGTCATAAGCTGGTATCAGGGCTATACCTGGTCCAACCAGGCTTATGATATGCAGGAGCCAATAGGATATTTTACGGCTAAGCCGATGTTTGTTAATAGTGCGACATACGAAGAGAATTTTGAAGAAAAGACGAATGGCGAGATTTCCGAATTGTTGAAAAAAAATAGCCGAGATAATCTCTTCGGCCTGACAAGTTTTCGAAATATGAAATATTTTTTGCTGAGAAATGATCTGCAGGAAAAATATTTGGAAAAGTCAAAAAAGGACACGGAATCATTGAAAAATTCCATTGACAGCAACGAAGATCTTAAATTGTTGAAGAAATTTGGCGATCTTAGATTATATTCCATTGATAGCAAATATTTCCTTCCCCATTTCTATGTTCCAAAAAATTCTATAATTTCCAAAAGGACAACTGGCGAGTTGCCGAGAATTTTTGAACAGGAAAATTATGACATCAGTTCGGCTGTGTTTTTTGAAAAGCAGAATGAAGAAAGAGCGCGCGCTTTGAATAATTTGAAGGAAAAAAATGAGAATAATCCGGTTTTGGAGATTAAGAAAATAAATCCGACAAAATACCGGATCCGCGTGCATCAAGCGAGCGGGAAATTTCCTTTGGTTTTTTCGGAAAGTTTTCACGATGGATGGAAAATGTATTTGGCAAAGCCAAATAATTTCCAATTTCCAATTTCCAATGGCCAAATTGGTTACAAAATACTCGACAATAATGGAGAAGATCAGGCAAGTAAAAGCGAATTGATCCAATATGTTAAAAATGGATGGGTCACTGCGCTAGGAAACGGAAAAGAAAAAACAATTGTTCACAAAAAATGGGAAAATATGAAAGAAAAAAAAGATTATGAAGAAAAATATAATATTGATTTTATTTCCAAGAATTTTCAGGGGACAATCCAGAATGACAATTTGCCGGATGGAAATCTGACCGAAACCTGGTTTAAAAAGCCGATTGATGATAATGAAAACCATCTGATGGTTAATGGGTATGCGAATGCTTGGGCGATGGATGTAAACGAGATTTGCAGCGCTTCGACCTCATCCGCCCTTTGGGCACCTTCTCCTTATAAAGGAGAAGGGGATATTGGATGTATCAAAAATCCGAACGGGACATATGATTTTGAAATGGTGGTGGAATTTTGGCCACAAAGATTGTTTTATATCGGACTTTTTATTTCTGCGATGACCTTCTTGGCTTCAATGGGCTACTTACTATATAATTATAACAAGAGGCAAAAGGAGCTTAAATAAGAAAAATTATGGAAAAATCAAATCCCGGCATAAATTTCATCAAAAAAAATACCCGATATTTTTTTGCTGCCGCGTGCATGATGGCAATTTTTCAGATAAGCCGGAGTTTTCCGGCGAAAGTCATCACTTCTGAATCTTGTGCTGGAGGCGGCTGTCAGGCTATTTTCGAAAACCCTCAACTGACTGGAAAAAACGCGTCTTATTATGTTAATGATATTTTAAAACCTGATTTCGGACGGTATTATCGCCTGACATTTTTGACGAGAGCCAACAGGGATACAAAACTGGCGGTGAAAATTACCAATCCTTCCGACAAGGATAGGGAAGTGAAAACACTGGAGCTGAACGAATCGTCTAAAAATATTCCTCAGGAGATTATTTTTTTGTCTGAAGGAAATTATTCAGACATTCTTTTTGAAAAAAAGGATGCAAATGACGGAGCAGACGTTAACATCGAAAGCATTCAGATTTCTAAATTGGAGATAAAAAATGAGCAGGAGCTTTCTGGTTTAAAGCCGACTATAAGGGGAGAGATCAATTTTGACAGCGTTGACCAATTGCAAAAAGATAATTCTTACGCGTTCAATCAGCTAAAAGACCAAAATATTATTCTCGGCCAGATATTCAAACCGCAAGCGGATTATGTTGCCAGTGTTACGCTTGATATTGACATAGTAAAACAGGACAATAATGGAGGAAAAAAATATAAATTTGAACTCAGAGAGGCTGAATTTGACGGTGGAGTTCCCGAAATAACCAGCAATGTTATGGCCAGTGTAGATTTTACGGTGGAAAACATTGAAAAATACAGGCAAGAGGACGGAAAATTCAGATTTCCCATTTTTGCCAAACTTGATAAAGAAAAGTATTATTTTATAGGCATAAACAACAATAATGTGTCAGTGGATAAGTTCAATTACCTGAAACTTAGGGGAACTAAAGACAAAGGGAAATATGCAGATGGAACTCTGGCAGTCAAAACCAAGGGGAAGACATATTCTGCAGTCGGCAGCTTATATTTTATAACTCATCAGTTGAATTTTAGCGAATATCAAGGCAAGAAGATTCTCGGTGGAGAAATTATTGAAGATATAGGAAAACCGAAAGGATTTTTCACATATAAGCCAACAGGAAATATTTATGACGCGGCTGATTTATATGAATATTCTTCGAGTGTTAAATATGATGAAGACAGGGAGGCTCTTTATGGTTTGACGGAATCGGGAATAGAATCGGGCATGATATATAAATTTTATACCATCTTTCCTTTCAAAAAAGTGAAAATAACCGGAAGGCAAGCAGATTTTGATTGGAGCCATGCGGCCGTTTCATATTCTTACGACGGCAACAATTGGGAAGAAATCCCAAGTAATTTTTCAAATGAATCCGGCCGCCAAGGCGAAGAACTTCAATATTTTAATTATGAATGGAATACAGATGGGGCAAAGAGCGAATTTTATGTGAAGATAGCTCCAAAATCAGAAAGCAATGAGGATGGGGAAAAATATGGCTTAAGAAACTTTCGAGTGGAAGCGGAACTTTTGATGAGATAACTTATGGCAGCAGCAATAGGAAAATATTTTAGGAAAAATAAATTTTACATTTTAGGTTTTTTGGTTTTGTCTTTTGTCTTGATTATCAACGCTTTTCCCAGGGGATATGTATTTTCCGGAGGGGACACCTCCCAGCTTATTGAGGCGAAAAATAATCTCCGCATCCTTTTTTATGAATGGAGCGGCAAAGCGGTTTTATACTACGGAATTTTTTATCTGCTGGATATTTTGGGTGTCAGCGATACCGCCCAGCTATCCTGGTATTTGGGGATTTTCCTGATCGGATCATATGTTTCTTTCAGCTTTTTTTCAAGGATTGTTTTTGCAGCAGCAGATAAAATCAGGATGCTGGCGTCTCTTTTTTATTCCCTAAATTTATATACTCTCTTTCTTTTTTCCGGCAATCTAAGCTTTTCGCACTATCCGACGCTCTACATTTTTGTTCCGGCGCTAGTCGGGCTTTTCATAAAATTTTTGAAAACCGAAAAAATTGCATATGGGATTTTTTTTGTCTTCGTGCTTCTTTTGAGCTCATCTGGCTTTGGCAATCCGGCTTTTGTCCTTTCTCTTTCTATTTTTTTGCTGCTGATTTTTATAGCCCTGTCTATTTCAGGTTCAGTTGCCGTTAAGAAATCGCTTTTGGCAAAAATTGCTCTTATCGGGGCGCTTTCAATTTTGATAAATGCTTTTTGGCTTTTGCCTATTATTCCCCAGATGAGAAGCGGAGTAGCAGAGCTGCAAAATAGCAGCGTTTTGGAATTTGGATACACTATCCGCCATACCGCCAGCCCGATATTAAATACAATAAGCATGGTTAACTTTTCCGGAGATTATTTTCCTGAAAATTTTCCTTATGAAAAATTGTATTTTTTGAAAAAAATAATTCTGGCTCTGTCATTTCTTCCTGCGCTTGTTGTTTTTGGCGGATTATTTTTTCTAAAATCCTTTGAAAAAGAGCATAAAAAATATTTTTTGGCTCTTGGCGCGGTATCGGCAGTCGCAATACTGCTTATCGCGAGGGTCGTTCCGCCTTTTGAAATAGTTAACTATTATATTTTTCGCGTCTGGGGCATGGAAACATTGCGCGGATTCGATAAGGTGGCCATCTACTTTCCTTTTATTCTGGCTTCGATGCTGCTTATTATTCTAGCTCAGTTTAAAAATAAGAAATGGCTGGAAATTTTGATGGTCGTCATCCTGCTTCTGCCTCTGCCTTTTTATTTGGGAAAAATCCAGCAAAATATGAGCTATCGTTTTTCCGGAGCCAGCCCCCAAAACAAGGATTTCAGAAAATCAAAGTTGAGTTTTTTGGTGAAAATTCCCAAAGAATATTATGGAATACGCGGAAAGATAAACAGCGGCGGCGAAAAAGCTTTTATCGCCACGCTTCCTTATACTTCCAGCGACGGGTCAGGCATTTCTAATTTTCCAAAATGGAAAATGTATGGAGCAGACATAACGCGACACTTGTATAGCAAGACTCTCTTGCCGGCGAACGCTAGTTATTTTTCCGATTGGAATTTTGCCCGGACTTTTAATGAAGATAATCTTTCCGACAATCAGTGGCTTATAAAACTTTTGGGCATGATGGATGCAAAATATATAATTTATCACAAAGATTCGCCTGAAGATTCTGTCTTAAATTCGCAGGAGAAAATGAAAAAACTGGAACGGCAGGGGCTGATAGAAAATCTGGAAGACAATGATTATTTTACCTTATATGAAATAAAAAAGGATTATATCATTCCATATATATCATGGCAGAACGAAAATGTATCGATAGAATCTGATTTATCGAGAATCGGCGGAGAATTGGATAAAATAATTAATAATTCTCAAGCATCGGAATTTAAGGAATTGAATCCTAAAAAATTTGAAGTAAAAATTTCCAAGGATAATTTCCAAAACGGCGTGCTAATTTTGGCGGAAAAATTCGATTCAAATTGGAAGGCTTATCTTATCTCGAAAGATGGCAAAGAAAAAGAAATAGGGGAGCATATTTTAGCCAGAGGGTATGCCAATGGATGGATTGTGCATGAGGATGCGAAAAACAGTGGTACTGATCATATTCTGATTGAATATTATCCAACTCGATTGATGGCGAGAGGCTTATGGATAAGCGCGGCAACAGCTTTATTTTTATTGGTTTATTTGGTAGTATATTATTATGGCAGAAAGAAAATTGCTAAAAAAGCTTGTTAGCAAGCCAGTTATAGACGGCGCCTTTGTGGCTATTGTCTTTGCTATGGGATTTTTTTTGCATTGGAAAATATATGAAATTGCCCTTTTTGCTCTGTTTATTTGGATAATTCTCAATCCGATTTTGAGCCGATACCTAGCTTTTGGGGCGATTTTCTTTTTAATCCTAACGCCGCTGTTTCTTATCGGCGGGAAAAAAATAATTGCTGACCAGCTGGCCATTTTCGCCTACTATTTTCTCATTATGGCAGTTATGATGGGAATTTATGAATTGTGGAAAGACAAGCCAGAATCTTCAGGCGCGATTAATAATTTTAACGATAAAATCAATGAATGAGAAACCTTATTTGTCAGTCGTCGTTCCGCTATATAACGAAGAGGGGAATGTGAGAGAGCTCCATAAAAGAATAGCGGAAGCGTGCCGCCAGCTGGAAAAAAGTTTTGAAATAATTTTTGTCGATGATGGCTCAGAGGATAAAACTATAAAAGAATGCCAGGGACTTTCCCCGCTTAAGCTGGTTGTGCTGCGAAAGCGTTTTGGCCAGACGGCGGGCATGGACGCGGGAATAAAAGCGGCTGTGGGTGAAATAATAATCACTATGGATGGCGATTTGCAAAACGATCCGGCTGATATAAAATTGCTCCTTGAGGAAATGGATAAGGGCTATGACGTTGTTTCCGGCTGGCGGGCCAAAAGAAAAGATCCGATCATGAAAAAAGTGTTTTCGCGCACTGCCAATCTTCTCCGGAAAATTCTGATCCAGGATAATATTCATGATTCCGGCTGTTCTTTGAAGGCCTATAAGCGAGAATGTTTTCAGGAAGTGGATCTGTTTGGCGAAATGCACCGCTTTATTCCGGCCATTTTGGAGCTTCAGGGATATAAGGTCGGAGAAGTTGTGGTCAACCATCATCCGCGAATTCACGGAAAAACCAAATATAACTGGAAAAGGGGAATAAAGGGTTTTGTGGATATGATCTCTGTTTGGTTTTGGCGAAAATACGCCAATCGCCCGCTCCATCTTTTTGGCGGATCGGGAATATTAATCTTTATTCTGGGGTCGGCTATTCTTGTCTGGATGGCAGTAGAAAAAATAATATTTAACGCGTCACTTTCCGAAAAAATCTGGCCGATGATGGGCGTGTTTTTGGTTATGATCGGCATCCAGCTTTTTATTTTCGGACTCCTTGCTGATATTCTCATTAAGAATTATTACAAAGAAAGAAAGCAGATGAATTATTCAGTCAAAGAGGTGATAGAGCAGTAACTAACTAATTTTTTTACCTCCTCTCCCTTAGGGAGAGGATGCCCAAAGGGCAGGAGAGGGATAAAACATAAATTTTTCCATCATCCGGTCCCGCCAGGGCGGGACCACCTTCTCCCTAAGGGAGAAGGGGATAATTTATTTTATGAAAATTGCAATTATTGGCACTGGTTATGTCGGACTCGTCAGCGGGACTTGTTTTTCCGAGTTTGGACACAACGTAGTCTGTGTTGACAAAGACGAGAAAAAAATCGAAGCCCTGAAAAACGGCCAGATCCCGATTTATGAGCCGGGACTCGATGAATTGGTCAAAAGCAATGTGGAAGCCAACCGGCTTATTTTTACTCTTGACACGGCCTTTGCCATAAAAGACGCGGATGCAGTTTTCATCGCGGTCGGAACGCCGACTTCAAGGCGCGGAGACGGATACGCTGATCTCAGCTACGTTTACGCGGCAGCCAAAGAGTTGGCCGGCCATTTGAACGGATATACGGTAATTGTGGACAAAAGCACTGTTCCGGTCGGAACAGCCAGGCAGGTAAAAAGAATCATAAAGGGGACGAATCCCAAGGCTGATTTCGACATGGCATCAAACCCTGAGTTTTTGCGCGAAGGGGCGGCAATCTCCGACTTTATGAAGCCGGATCGGGTAGTGGTTGGGGTGGAAAGCAAAAAAGCCGAAGAAGTCTTGAGGAATATATACAAGCCCTTGTATCTCATTGAAACGCCTATGGTGGTGACTAATTTGGAAACAGCGGAGCTGATCAAGTACGCCTCAAATGCGTTTCTGGCGGTCAAAATAAGCTATATAAATGATATGGCCAATCTTTGCGAAAAAGTCGGCGCCGATATCGTGGCTTTGGCCAAAGGCATGGGGCTGGATAACCGCATCGGATCGAAATTTTTGCATGCCGGACCGGGATACGGCGGCTCATGCTTTCCTAAAGACACGCTGGCTCTTTCCAAAACCGCCCAGGAACACGGTGCGGGTCTTCGCCTCGTCGAGTCGGCCATTGAGATAAATTCCGCCCAAAAAGCGCGGATGGTGAAAAAAATCAGAGAGGCGCTAGGAGGCAGTGAAGCAGGAAAAACAATCGCGTGCCTCGGACTTACTTTTAAGCCGGAAACTGACGATATGCGCCAAGCTCAGTCGGTCGCTATTCTTCCGGCGCTTGTTGACAAAGGCGCCCGCGTTCGCGCGCATGATCCGCATGGCATGGCTGAAGCCAAAAAAATGATGCCGGAAGTTGAATACGCGGATGATGCTTATGGCGCCTGCAAAGACGCCGACGCAGTCATCCTTATGACGGAATGGAACGAATATAGGGCGCTTGATCTTGACCGCTTGGCTGAAACTATGAAAGGGAAAATATTTATCGATCTTAGGAATGTCTACGAACCGGAAGTTTTGAGAGAAAAAGGTTTCCAATATTTTGGGGTGGGGAGGAATTGACAGTTTAGTTTTTAAATATCGAAAAAAATGAAAAAGGAAATTCTAAGCAAAAAAATAATTTTCCTAAATCTTTTCATATTCTTGTTTTTTGCTTTTTCCTTTAATCTTGTTCAGGCTTCCCAAAATATTCCTGATATTTGCGAGTCGGGAATTGAAGAAAAATTCCAATTCCTTTGTGAAAAAGATCAGCTTCTCGATCCCCGGGAACTTTTTGGCTTTGAGGAAAAAAGCGATAATAAGGCAAAAAAAGAAAGCTTTGGCGTAATGGCGGTTTCAAGTATCGAAGGCAAATCGGATGGCAGCGATGAAATCATAATCGGCGGAAATGAAGAATGGAATGAAAATAAAGTTTTTGACCATAAAATAATTACGATCGAACCGGGAGCCCAGCTGGAAATCAAAGCGGGCGTGACAATTACCCTTAAGGATTCAATAATTAATGTTGAAGGGAAATTTATCACCAGTGGAACCAAAGAAAAAACGGTTATCATTAAATCATCCGGAGAAGAAAGCGATAGCGGATTCTCGATCATTTCCGATTTGGACGATAAAGATGGCCAGATAAATGAAATACTGATGAAAAATACCGATATAAGCGGCAACAATAACGTATTGGGAGCTGTCATAACTAAAAAGACCAAGCTTGATATGGAAGAATGCAGTATCCATGACAATGTGATTGGGGTAGTGATGGCGGAAAATGACTCCAATGAAAAGAAAGTCAATCGTTCTAAATTTTATGGCAACCAGATTGACGCGGTGAGCTATTACGAACTGGGCGGAGAAACTCTGGCTCCGGATTTCCGGTATAACTGGTGGGGAGAAAACAGTTCAAAAATAGAGCAATATTGTAATGACGAATATGGATGTATTGCGTATCATGATAAAATTTTTGGACTTATCAATATAAGGCCTTGGTTTGTTTCGGAGGATTTTTTCGATCCAGTAGTGATTGTGCCGGGGATTATGGGGTCGGAAGAAAAAGATGGAGCTTGGAAAATAGATCCGGTTTATCATATTTATGATGATCTTTATAATGAATTTATAGAAGAAGGTTTCGGTCCGGAAAAAAATTTGTTTACTTTTCCTTATGAGTGGCGAAATAGCAACCGAGATAACGCGCTCTTGCTTCGGGATAAGATTGCAGAAATTAAACAAGCCACTGGTCTTCCAAAAGTTGACGTTGTAGCACATTCCATGGGCGGTCTTCTGGCAAGAGAATATATTGAATCAGATTATTACCAGGATGATGTTAGTCAGTTGATTACGCTGGGAACGCCGCAAAACGGCGCTCCGGAGGCTTACATAAAATGGGAAGCAGGGGAATTTACCTTTTCTTTTGTAGATATGTATCTTAAACACAAATTTTCTCAGGAAGCCGAAGAGAACGGATATGACGATATTTTTCACTATATCCGCCAAAGACCGATGACTTCTGTTCAAGAACTTCTACCCAACTACAGTTATCTTTATGAAGCTCTTGAAGATGATATACAGAGAACTTATCCAAATAACTATCCAATCAATGAGTTTTTGGATAACCTTAATTCCGAAGAAAGAAAAGAAAAACTCAAAAAAGTTTTGCTTTATAAAATTGTCGGAAATGTAGAAGACGATGAAAGCACTATTTCCAGTTTCAGCGTGTTGGATGGACATATGGGAGAATATTGGGAACATGGCTATCCTCAAGGCTTTGAAATTCCTATTGGTGATAGAGGTATAAAATGGAAAAGGGGAGACAGAACAGTTCCATTTGAATCAGCCAGGAGTGAGAACATTCCAGCAGAAGAATCGATTGAGATAAATGCAGCTCATCGCGAATTGCCGACCGAAGCCCAGAAAAATGTTTTAGGAATTTTGACGGCAAAAAGTCCAGGAAAAGAAACGAGGCGCAATCCTATAAAAGATCTGCTTTTTATTTCAGTTTATTCGCCAGTTGATATACAAATAGAGAATTCTGAAGGCAAAAAAGTGGGAAAAAATTTTGCAACTGGAAACGAGATAAATGAAATAGAAGACGCCTACTATAGCGGAGCAGGCGCGCTGAATGAGTTTCTGACCATTCCCATTTTCGGATCAGACGAAAAAGATTTCAAAATTATCACCCAAGGCACTGAAGAAGGCGTGTATAAAATTGAGATATCCAGGATAACCGAAAGCGAAGGCTCCAGCGAAGCCAAAGAAATCAACGCGGCTATTTCAGGAACAGCCGTTCTCAATCAGGAAGAAAGCGTAGATTTGAAGGTTACTGAAAACGAAATAATAGTGGAATCAGACAAAACCCCTCCGGAAATTTCTATTGTTTCTCCCGAAGAAAACAAAACATATCTCAACAGCGGAACCATCCCAGTGAATTATGGAATAAGCGATAATAAATCACCGAAAGAAAAAATAACCGATGAAGCATATCTGGACGAGGATATTTTAGAAAATAAAACCATAGACTTGGCTTTTTTGAATCTCGGAAAGCATAAAATAAAAATAATTGCCAAAGACGAAGCCGGAAACATCGGGCAGAAAGAAATCAGTTTCACAACAGAAACATCGGTGGATGCCATGATAAACAACACAGCTTATTACTACAGGCTGGGAATGATGAGAAAACAGGATAAAACTGTTTTGACAGCTCATCTTGAAATCATCAGGCAGCTTCAGGAAATGATAAAAATGATTGAAAAAAACAGATTTATGAAAAACAGAACCAAGGAAATGCTGGTTGCGAATCTCAAAAGACAAATCAATTTCTATCTGGACTGGCTATCATTCTACGCCAAAATGAGATCAAATCCGAATACGAAAAATGGCATTAACCCAGAAGTCGGGAAACTGCTAATTGAGAATTTCAATTTTTTGAAATATAATTTTTAATTTAAAACGCTTTTTCTTAAGAATTTAGGAAAAAGTGAAAAAACAAAAATATGTTTTCAATGCCTGATTTGGATTTGCAAATCTCACTTTCTCTATTTGCAATCTCTTTTGTTGTTGGATTGATAACCTGGGCGATTTCCAGAAAGTGGTTCTTGGGATTGGTGGTTTTTTCTATTTTGGGAAATCTTAGTTTTTTGGGAAATATAGGTTCTTTTATGTTTAAATCATATGGGATAGAATGGCTTCAATATTTTTCCCTTTTTATCTGGCCGCTAATAAATATCTTTTTAATTATCAAATATCGAAAGCAGAGGAAAGGAAAAGCGTAAAAACAAAAGTATGTTTTGGTCAAGTCCGAGTAGGGATTTAAATGTAATAATTTTTTTGGTAATTATTGCATTAATTATTTCAGTTGCTGTCTACTTTAAAACAAAGAAAAAAATATTAACATTATTTATTCTTTCTCTTCTAGGAAATTTAATTTTTTGGTCAAATTCAGGATCAACATTTTTTGACATCTATCATCTCAAGGGAGTTGTTAAATTTACACTCTGGTATTGGCCGTGGATAAATGTGGGACTCCTGGTTATTTTGCTGGTAAATTATTTTAGGAATAGGGGAAAAGCGTAAAAACAAAAATATGTTTTGGTCAAGCTCGATCAGAGACTTAAATGTCATAATCTTTCTGGTTATTGTTGCAATGATTATTTCAATCTTTGTTTATTTTAAAACAAAAAATAAATTTGCTTCGCTGGTCATTTTCTCTATTTTGGGAAATTTAATTTTTTGGGATAATTCTGGATCGAGGTTACTTAATATACCTGATTTTAAATGGGTTGTGAAATTTACGCTTTGGTATTGGCCGTGGATAAATGTGGGACTTCTGGCTATTTTAGCGGTTAATTATTTTAGAAATAAAGGGAAAAATCAGAACTTAGGATAATTGCGTAATTAATTACTTATGAAAAACAACCATGTTTCCGGGGTTGTTTTTGAGTGTGTTTTATGCGACAATGGAGAAAGAAAATAATTTAAAAGTGATTTTGACATCATGAAAGTTTTGTTTTTAAACTATGAATATCCGCCATTGGGCGGGGGAGCGGGGAACGCCGCTTCTTGTATTTTGCGGGAATTTTCGAAGATTCCTGATTTAGAAGTAGATTTTGTGACTTCTTCGCATGACGAAGATTTTCATCTGGAGGAAATTGGAAGCGGCGTGAGAATTCACAAGCTTCCGATTGGAAAAAATCAGAAAAATCTTCATTTTCAGTCAAAAAAGGATCTCTTAGTTTATTCCTGGAAAGCCTATTGGTATTCCAAGAAACTGATAAGGCAAAATAAATATGATTTGAGCCATTCATTTTTTTCTGTTCCTTGCGGTTTTTTGTCGCTGGTTTTTAAACGGAAATATAAAATTCCTTATGTTATTTCTCTTCGCGGAGCGGATGTGCCCGGATATTCGGAACGATTTTCTTTCCTTTACAAAATTTTGACGCCTCTTATCAAATTAATCTGGAAAAAATCCGGCGCGGTGGTTTCCAATTCGGAAGGGCTCCGAGAATTGGCTTTGAAATCAAATCCAAAGCAGCCGATAGAAATAATCTGCAACGGAATCGACACGGAAAAATTCAAACCGGGGGAACCAAATAGGGAAAAATTCATAATAACCCTGGGCGGAACGCGGGTGACGGCCAGAAAAGGAATAGCTTACCTCATTGAAACTGTTCGCATGCTGTCTCAGAAATATCCGAATGTATTTTTGAAAATTATAGGCGAAGGGGATGAAAAGAATGATCTCGAGAAGATGTCCCGAAAATTGGAAATTGGAAAAAAAGTCGAATTTTTGGGTCGGATTGAAAACAAGGAAATGCCTTCCTATTATCAGGAAGCATCGGTTTTTGTTCTGCCGTCGCTGAACGAAGGCATGAGCAACGCGATGCTCGAAGCACTGGCATCAGGCCTTCCCATAATTGCGACCGACACCGGAGGAACAAAAGAGATTGTTAGGGACGGAAAAAACGGATTTATTATAAAAATGAAAGACAGCCAGGATATCGCGGATAAAATAGAAATTTTGATAAAGGATGAAAATTTGCGCCGCAAAATGGGGGAAAACAGCCGTAAATATGCCCAGAGTATGAATTGGGAAAGCGTGGCAAATAAATATTACGAGATTTATAAAAAGCAATGAATAGAAAATACCTAAAAATATTTTTTAAGATAATCGTAAGCCTAATTTTTGTTTATTGGGTTGTTGTCAAAACCGACTGGCCAGAATTTTTGTTTTATCTCAAAAAAATAGAAATCTGGCAGATTGGATGCTATCTCTTTTTTCTTGTTGTTGGAATGGTTATCTGTTCGTACCGCTGGAAAATACTGGCTGAATTTAAAGGCATAAAATTGCCGCTTTGGGAATATTTCAAGCTGTATTTGACCGGAACTTTCATTAATAATTTTATGCCTTCTTTTGTGGCTGGAGACGCTTATAAAGCCTATCAGATCGCCGGAGCGGAAAAAAGATACGCTGAGGCGACTTCCTCGGTGCTTATGGACAGAATCACGGGGCTTTTGGGAGCAATGATCCTGGCGCTTATTTTCAGCCTTATAAACATCAAAACGGTAATGGGCAATAAATGGCTTCTTCTGGCCAACATTGGAATCGTCCTTTCTTTTTTTGTGGATCTGGTTATCGCAAAACTTCGGGAAATAAGCTGGCTCAAGAATTTTGTTTTCAAAATAATACCCCAGAAAATTACAATTTTTCTTCGAGAACTTTATTCTTATAACAATAAAACCGGCGCAATAAGCCGGGCAGTTTTCATATCTATCTGGTTTTCTCTAATCGGGATAGCGCTCTTAAACTACATTTTATTTCGGGGACTGGGAGTAGAAATCGGAATTTTGGATTATCTTTCCGTAATTTTCATAATCAGCATCGTTTCAGCCTTGCCAATTACAATGAACAATATCGGCCTCAAAGAATGGGCCTACATCACTTTTTTTGGGTTTTTCGGAGTCAGTTCCGGGGCGGCAGTCGCGGCGTCAATTATCAGCCGGTTTTTGCAGATGCTGGTTAGCTTTCTTGCTTTTCCGATTTATATAAAAAGCAAAAAATAGGCGATTGTTTATTTTAGGGCTTGCGCGCCTGAAGACAACTTTTTCCAGGTAAGAATTTGTGAAATTTGGATAGCCTGTTCGGAAGGCTGTTTTTTTGAAAGATCTTGAGCGTCTAAAGTGGAAGATTGGGGTTTTGGGGAAAGATAGAGGACATAAAGAGAGCCGAAGTCTTTATTTTCCGCAATATCAAATGCAGCTCCAAGCATTTTGGTGTCTTTGGCTTTTTTCGAAAGGCTGCTCGATATTAGGAAATAATTCCCTTTGCGATAAATATCCTTGTCTATATCAGGATCATAGCTGAAATAATCATAGGGAATATTTTTTTTATCGAAGAAATACCAAAAAACCGGATCAAGCTCATGAATGCTTTTTAGATAAACCGGAAAGCCATTGTTCTCATATTTCTCGGCCATATAATCCAAAATCATAAGTTCTTGCTGGAGCGTTATTCTAGAATTGTCGGGAAAAACGTCTTCAGTTTCAAATCGCGCTTTTTTGTCGTAAGGCGAATTTTTCAGCTGCTTGAAATTTTCAAAAATTTTTCCAATATTGGAAAATAAAAGAAACAGGATTATCAGTGAGAATATCAAATAACGGAGAGGATTTTTCATGGAAAATACAAACTCTAGAATCAGCCCCAAAAATATCATTGCTAGCGGAGCGGAGATTAGAAAAAATCGGGGATAGATATAGAAACCGTCATAAGTTATTAAAAGAAGGAAAAGGAAGGTGGCGATGAGCCACAAAGCACAAATTGTCAGAAAATCTTTTTTTTGCTGATTTTTTTCCCGGGTCAGGCGAAAGGCAAGCGCGGATATTCCCGATATCCAAAAAAGAAAGCCGGCGATCCGGAGCGGCGCATCGTCGGAGCAGGTTTTGCAGAGAATTCCGGCGTCATATCCCTTGAGCCGTTTTCCGTTTATTGAATCTATGCCGCTTATGACCAGAAAATATTCCAGCGCGTTATATCTTGCGTCCTGGAATATTTTTTCGCCCAAATTTTTTGAATTTCCCGCGTCTTCCTTATTTTCCTTTAAGCCTGCTTCCTTAAGCCCCAATTTTTCAAGAAAATAGCTGAAATTTTGGCCGTGGGTTTTTATATCGCTTATGATCATAGGAGAATAAAGAACAAGAAGAACAGTGAAAGCCGCGGCCCAAATTTTTAGATTAAATGAAGGCCGTTTGATGAGCAGAAAAATAATAAAAACCAGGGGAATGCTGAAAAAAGAAATAAAATGGATTTGTGAGGCTATTCCGGCGAGAGCAACTGATGCCAGGAACCAGGCGTTTTTTTTCGGCTCATTTTTCAAAACGCTGCGAAGGAGGCAGTAGAATGCCGCCAAAGCCAAAAAAGGCAGGACATTCGGACTCCATGAAAACCGGGAATAAGTTACCAAATAAAGTGAAACCGAAAAGATAGCAAAGATGCCGAGTGAAATCGGAACAGAAAAATATTTTTTTGAAAAAAAATAGAAAAGAGGAAGGGAAAGGATTGATAGAATTAGAACTTGCATGGCATGTCCGGCGGGATTATTTCCGAAAATTTTGGCGCTCAGATATTCCATATAATAAAAAGCCGGGCCAAGCCGAAGCGATCGCCCGCCTCCGGCCGTAGGTCCGAGAAGAGGGAGGTTGGAAATCCCGCTTTCCACAGCGGGAGAGACCAAAAGAGTGTCGTAAGTCTGATCAATTTCAAAATGGAGCCAGTCGGAAAAATGATAAGAACGCAAAAAAATCCCTATTAAAAAGATAATAAGGAAAATAGCGAGCGCCAGCTTATTTTTCCCGGCTTTTTCCATTTGTGATTGAAAAAAGTTCATAGGCTTTTAAGAACTTTGTATTCAGGAACCAGTTCCGGATGAAAGATGATCTCCACTTCCGAATGGTTGTTAATGCCCTGGATGCAGGCATTCAGATCATGATTCCAGTCAAAACTGATCATATAGTCAGAAGTGGCCATTGATGATTTTCTAAACTGCCAACCGTCCATCTTTTTTAACAGGTTTAGGATAGCGCAAACTTTGTTTTTGTGGCGATATGTTTCTTTGCCGAAACGGATGTAGCCTATGCCGTATTTTTCAGAAAGCCTCAGGAATTTTTTGAAATAGGGCGGGAAAAAATGGATATGCTCATGCGAGCTTGCGCCGTCAGGAGATTTCCCGAACATATTTTTAAAATCCAGAATTTGACGTTCCCATTCCCGCGCAATAACAGCCGGCCGGTTGTGGCCGAAAAGAAAATTATAAAGAAATAGAAATATTCTTTTTATAGCGCCCTTTTCGATGACGCGGGGATTATTTTGCCAAAAATCCAGCCGATCTTTGGCAAGATGAAAGTGGATATCCAGCTTTACGCCTGAAGCCAGGAGGCGGGAAATATGCTCTGGCGAGAGATTTTTGCTGATCATTATTTCCACTCGATCAAGCTTTTTTGCTTCGGCCAATTTCAAAATATTGGCGCTAGCTGTCTGGCTAATGCCAAAATCATCCGCAGAAACAATGATTGTTTTTCCGCCAAGTTTAATCATATTCTAATTGTAATATATAAATCAAAATAAGGAAAATACGTCAGTCGTTTGGCAGAGTCAGGGTCAAGGAATATCCTTCTTTGCCTTTTTGGGAGAGAGAAGGGATGATATAGTATTCGATCCCGTTTATATTTTTATGCCACTCATTAATATGAAAATGTCCGGCCAGGACATATTTAACATTGCCGCTATCTTCGAACATTTTTTTCAGATATTCCAATTCAGGGTAAACTTTCTCAAAATCAAATCGGTCAAATATGGGCACGTGCATAGCTACGGCTATTTTTCGATCGGTTTTTAAAACCTCTTTGAGCCATTCTACCTGCTCCGGTTCCATATATCCGCGCGGGATATATGCTTCTTTGGCGTAATCAATGGAGTGGTCTATATTGCCGTTATCCAAAATGACAAATCTCCATTTTCCCTTATCTATATAATAATGGTTAATCGGCTGAAATTCTTTGAATATCTCATCGTCTTCATGGTTGCCCTTGACCCAGGCCATAGGATATTTTTTAGTAAGATCTTTAATTTTTTTCGCATATTTTTTGCTGGGTTTATTTAGGCTGTCGCCGAGAGCAATTATCAGATCGCAATCTTCCATTTTTTCCAAAGCGGGCTTGAAATTTTCCTCGAATCTGGACGGGTATAGGATGTTTTCGTCTTCGAGTCCCTGGGTGCGCAAGTCCTGGCTGCCGGCATGAATGTCCGCGACAAAGCCGATAGTTATGGTTTGGGGTCCAATCAAAGATAAACCATGAAAAATAGTTTTATAATTATAGCCCGAAAAAAACCAGCCGCTGCCGACAGTTATTGCCGCTGAAGCCAAAAAAAATGCCGCAAGAAAAGGATGGAGGATTATTTTGCTGGATGCTTTTTTCACAATGCTTTTTATATCCATAATAATCGCTGTTTTTCTAAAATTTGTGACAGCTGCTGGCTTCTTTCGGATCGCTGGCAGGATTTTTTGCTTTGGCGTCTATTACCAGAATATTTCCAAATTTAAGCTGGTTTTTGATTGTGAATTGGCTGTTAAACTCTTCCGGCATCTCTTCATTTATGCTTCTTCTGTAGATGAAAAAATGATCTTCGTTTCCCGAGAGATGAAACGAGCTTGTTTTTATGTAACAAGCCGGAATGCCGTGTTCATATTCAAGAAGATAAAAAACAGCTCTGGCAAAAGTATTATCAACCACGACTCTCACGGGAGAATTTGTTTTTTTGTTCTCTATGATATAGGCTACTGCTCTTTCCATCTGTTCCAGGGTGACCTTCATATCATCATAAATTACGCGTCCAACCATATCTTCAACATTGTCTTTGGCCAAAGCTTTGTGCTGGCGCAAAAAAGTTATGTCATTTTTTACATTGAAAAAAATAAAAGCAGATGCCATGAGAACGACTGCCAAATTAGCATGTCGACCAAAAAAAATTTTTGTTTTTTCAAAAATCATTCCTAAGAACACAAAAATTGGAGGAACAGCTGCCAGATAATAGTAAGGAGACATCCTATAGATGATAGGAATAGAAATTATGAACATCAAGCCAGCCCATGCCCAAGACATGAAAATAAATTTTTTACGATCCCTATCTTGTTCGCGGAGATAAGAAAAAATACTGGCGGCGATACCCGCCAGAAAAATGAAAGTTTGCGCAATGAGAAAGGGAAGATCTTTACGGCATTGCTTGCTACAAACAGGAAGAAATTTTTTAGACAACTTCATGGAACTGCCATGTTCGTCGGCGGTTATCATTTGCCAATTGATTATCTCCATTTTTTGAAAAGCGTAGAATGTCTTGTCAGCAACGTTGTGGTCGTCTTCAGCGGTGGGAACTCTTTCCATTGTGTTTTTAAAAAGCAATTTAGTATTGTCACCCTTTGTTGTTATCTCGCTGATGATCATGGGGAAATAAAGGGCTAGAATGATTAAAAATCCAAAAAAATATTGCTTAAATTTTAATTTTGGCTTCCAAATGATGAGGAAAATAATTATCAGAATTGGAGCTATGAAAAAATAAATATAATGCAATTGAGTGGCTATTCCTGCGCTAAAAATAGCCAAATAAAACCAGCCGGGATGAACGATATTTTTCCAATCGGCTTTCAAAAGTCCGAAAAGCGCGAGTAGCGTGAAAAAAGGAAGCGAGTTGGGATTCCAGGCAAAACGCCCATATATGACTAAAAAAAGCGAAGTGCCGGCTATGGCGGTGAGGGCCAGAGAAGTTATTTTTGAAAAATAAAGCCGAAAAAATGGATAAAGAAGAGCAACAAAAAGGACGGAAAAAAACCAGTCGGGAATGGCGAAAGAATTTGGATTGGTTCCAAATAAAAAGGCGGAAGCAGATAAGAGATAATAATAGGCAGGACCAAGCTGAAGAGTGCTGCCTGATATATGCGGCCCTAAGAGCGGTATTTTGCTAAAACCTTCTCTAACAAAATTTCCGACAATTATCGCGTCTCTGGATTGGTCCAGCTGGAAGCTTAGAAATTCCTTATGCTGATATGATCTTAGAAATATAGCGGTAAATATTATGGCAGCAAGAATCACATATTCTGTTTTGAAGATTTTTTTTAAATGCCGCATTTTTTCTAGTTCAAAGTTAGTTTCATGAAATATTGCGGATATTCTGATCCGGAAACCGAAGGAAGGATATAATAATGCACGCCGTTATAAACTTTGTCCCAAAGCCGGCTATGCAGATGCCCCATAAAAACATATTTAACGTTGCCGGCGCCGGAAATTACCTTTTCTGCTTCAGTATATTGAGGAAGCAATGCGTTTTCATCCCGGCTGGGAGAAAAGAAAGGAATATGTGTGACAATCAGAACTTTATTATCTGTTTTTAGCGAATTTTTCAACCAGTTTAGTTCGTCTAGATCAATGTCGATATCATGATCTAGCATCACTATTCTCCAACCGGCTTTATCGTAATCATGATAATAATAATCGACGTCAGAAAATGTTTTGAAACATTCTTTATCGTGGTTGCCTTTAGCCCAGAGGACGTTGAATCGGGAGAGCAACTTTATCAAATTATCGGCATAAGGATGGCACTTATTGTCATCATTAACATTATCGCCCAGGGTAATAATCAAATCTGGCCGGGAATCCATAAGAGGTTTAAGGTTATTTCTGTATTCTTTTGGATAGACTACGGCTGATTCACTATGACCTTTTTTTTCCGGTCCGACATGAATGTCGGTGACAATAGCCACATTGAGAGATTTTTTATTTTCAATGTCTGGCTTGGCAAGATAGATGAACTTATAATATATCCCTCCGGCGATTGCCAACAAAATTATCAGAATAATAATTTTTTTGTTTTTTTTAAAAAAGGCGAGAAGCTTATGGAGTATTTTTTTCATACGAGTAGGTTGTTAGTTTTTTAGAAGAAGGATGGTTAGCCCGGAAAGTTTTTTTCCGGCTGCCACTTCAAGATTCCATATTTTTTGTCCTATAGGAATTTCCCCAGGTTCATTCTCTTTCAGATAAAAAACTCGATTCTCGGGGTCGATTTCATCCAGGCCGTCTTTTTTGAGAAGAGCGGTTTCAATCCCAGCTTTTTTAGTGAGATAGTTAACCGGCCGGAAAAATCTTTCCGCCAGGCCATTTTGGCCTCCGAGATGAGACTTGGAAGATGTTTTTGGAGAATTTTTCAAAATAAATTGAGAAATTGCTTCCGATTCGGAGAGCGTGCTGTTTTTAGAATTATTTTCCAAGCCTTTTCTATAGCTATCTGCTGTTCTGGCGTCCCTGGCCAAACAAAGAACGATAAGAATGGTTATTATCGCTATGGCCAATCCCTTGCCTTTGGAAGAAAATCTTTTTTCCATCTCCAAAATAATAAGCCCCAAAAGTACCAGCGGGATCATGTAGAGATTGATAAAATATCCAACAAACATGATTTTAGCGATAGGGATCAATATGATGAATGAAAAAAAGTTGAAAAGAATAACAATTCCCAGAAAATTTTTCTTTTGCTGGTCTTTTTCCTGGAAAAAATATCTGAATAACAAATAATATCCAACCAGAGAAAAAAGAACGCTCAGGGCCATGCCCAGGTAATATTTTAAATTTTCCGCTTGGGTGCCTTGTGGTGCGTAAAAAACGGCTTTGCATGGATCATCGTTGCCAAAAGCAGAAATAGTGTGCGAATTAGCCAGTATTTGGCACGCGCTAATGTGAAATGTAGCCCGTCCCAAATGACTGCTGGAGCTGGAGCTGTTAGTAAAGCCTTTTATGAAATATTTGGTATTTTTTCCGCCAGAATCAAGTTCGGATATTATTTGGGTTGTATTTAGAGCTAATGCCAGAGTTAGAATAATCAGGAAAATTTTCCAGATGTTGGGGGTTTTTTTCCGTAAAATGTAAATAAATACCAAAAAAGATATCGGCGGCAGGGCGATGAGCAATGTTGTATGGAGCTGGATACAGACACCTATGCCAATTCCGTTAAGGACAGCCCAAAGGTAGGTTCTTTTTTCGTCCGGGTTCATCAGCTTCAGCAGGGAATACAGATAAACAAGAATAAAAAAGGGAATAAGATTGGGATTGGAAGAAAAACGGGAATTTATCACAAGAAAATAAGAAACACTCATTATGGCGGTGAGTGCCAGAGAAATTTTATCGCTGAAATATTCTTTCAGGAAAAAGAAAAGCAATGGAATAGCCATAATGGAAAAGAAAACACTCGGATAAGCCATTTTGTCCGGATAGCTGCCGAATATCTTTTGCGACACATAGGAAAATTGATAGTATATCGGACCCAGTCTGAATTTTGTGACGCCCGCGTTAGGACCCAGATATGGCAAATGATCTTTGCCTTCCAGCGCATCATCAATAAGTTTTATGTCCCTGACTTGATCGCGGCTGAATCTAAGCCAGTCATGAAATTCATAAGTTCGAAGAAATATTCCGACAAAGACAATTATGGCCAGAACAATTATTATCGTTTTGTTTTTTTTGAGAAAGTCGGGCATCTTGGTTTAATTTATTTTAATTATTAAGATCCATTAATTTTTCTCCGGAAATTATTTTTACGAAATTATTCGGTCTTCCTCCAATCTCAAGCTTATAGTCGTAAACATTTTCCGAATAGAACTTGTTTATAGCTTCGGATATTTTGTCTCCCCCGATTACTTTTCCGGCGGTCATTTTGGAGGTTCGCGATTCTCTTCCTGAGGATACTACGAAATAATCGATTTTTTCCATGTCTTCAAAATCAAATCCGCTGCGGCAAGTTCCTACGAAAAAGGCGCAAACTCCGCGCTTGTCAGTCCATGCGACCAGCTTCTCGGCATCGGGCAGATTATTGAGATAAATGGCGGCTTCATAGCTTCCGTCTCCCATATCTTTGAGATTTAAAACGTAATTTCTCGGTAAAAGATCAGAAGCGTAGCTGAAATAAAAGGGCTTGATCGAATTCAAACTGTAAAGGCTGAAAATGAAAACAATAAGATAAACAAGGCCGGGAGCGATATATTTTTTGATTTGTTTGGCGTTTATAAATTGGTAAATTCCAATGCCAGAAAGGATCATAGCGAGAGGGTAGAGGATAATTTGATATCTGACGGTAGCGCTGACTCCGGAAATTGTGGAAGCCAGATAATAGAAGATAATAAAAAGAACGATGCAGGTAGACCAGACAGTTGTTTCACCGTACGCCTTTTTTTTTGGAAAAATATTGGAAAGGCTCCCGAAAGACATGGCCAAAAAGGCTAAAGGAGTGAGGCCGAAAATCAGAGAATAAAAGTTAGCCAGCATCATTCCCGCGAGCCCTTCAAAAGTCTTCGAAGATTTGGGTGAAGCTAGAATTGCCTCTAAGTCATAGAATCTCATTCCCAGATAAGTGTCAGCTAAAGTCGAAATAATCAGAAGAATAAAAATTGAATTTATGGCGATGATCAAAAAAGATTTGTATTTGGATAAAAAATCAGTCAAAGGAGCAATAATTTTGTTTTTTAAAAAAACTATGTCAAAGAGCGTGAGGGCGATTATTCCCAAAAAAACAGGCCAGATCGAGAGAAAGGCTTTAGAAAGAATGGTTCCCTCAAGCACTCTTCCGGCATTAACCCAGGCAGCCGGAAGAAAAACAAAAAAAGTTGCTAAAGAGAAAAAAATCAGGGTGAAATAATCGGCAAAAACAGCCTTAAAATAATTTGCCGGCCCCATTTCTTTGTATTTTCGGCTGTTTAGAATATATTCCAAAAATATCAGCCCAAAAAAGAACACGTATAAAATATTGGCTACGTATTTTGTCAGCAGAGCAAATCCCAGGAAGATCCCGCACCAATATAAATATTTGTTTTCATGGTTTTTGAGATAAACAAAATAAGCGATTAAGGAAAGCGGCGCAAACGTCCAAAGAAGGCTGTCCGGATTGATTATAATCGAAATTCCGATAAGCAGCGGGGAAAGGCCGATTAAAATCAAAGAAATAAGCGCGGCAGTTTCTCCTGATAATTTTTTAATCAGAAAGTAGAAAATCAGGAGCATTAGGCAATTGAAAAGGAGAAGCGGAAATCTAAGAGAAAAATTTAAATCCCTGGTATCAAGATAGTTTCCCAGATTTTCTCCTTCCCAGTGGGAGTTCTTGTAATACATCGGATTTACCCAATTTAGCGCCACTCCTGATATGATAGCGACAGTGATGCCCGGCTTGTCGCTTACCATGGTTTTTTGAAATTCTCCGTCAGCTACATTGCTCCAAAATTTGGGAATTCGGCCATGAGACCAGAGAGGCTCGTCAACGGCGGCAAATTCAGCGATATGATAGCTACCGAATCCTAAATTCAAGGCAATTACCGAAACAATTATGGCTATTTTGATAAACTTTGATTTTTTGTTGATTCCTTTTGCGGCAGCGGATTCATTTTTTTTCCAAAACTCTTTGAAAAAATCTTTTATTTTCGAGTATTTTTTATGTTTGGAAACAAAATAAAAACCGAATAATATGAAGTAAATTCCGACAAATGGGCGCAAAGTATACATGTAAATATCATTTTCATATTTCAAGTCAAAATTAAAATAACTGCAGATCAAAACCAGTTCCATGGGAAAAAAAACAAAAATGATTTTTTTTATTGCAAGCAGGCTTTCGCGCGAATTTCTCGAATAATATTTAAGAATTCCTGCTAAAAAAATTGCCAGGATTATGTAGGTGAAGCTGATTTTGTTGATTCCAAAAAAACTGAGAAAACTGCTTTTTTGAACTCGCAAGTAAAAATAAAAGAAGGTATTTAGCGCGAACAAAAATGAAGCAGAGAAAAGCGACAGATTTTCCAACGTCAAAAAACTCTTTAATTTTTTGTCGAGTTTCATAAATTTTGGCTGTTATTTGTTATTTGATTAAAAACAAAAAATAACCTACAATTGGAGTATTCACAAATATTATACAGGCAAATTGATGAAAAATAAAGCCCTTGATTTTTTTAGAAAAAGAAAAAATTTCCTCATTGTTTCTTTTGCTGTTATTTTTCTTATTGGCGTCTTTTTACGCGCCTATCATTTTTCTGACTGGCTGCATTTTGAGCTGGATCAATCAAGAGATGCCAAGGTCATTGATTTGGCTGTTGAGGAAGGGCCGTCCAATTTGCCCCTTCTTGGGCCCAAAGCAGCCGGAACTTTCCTGCGTCTCGGGCCGGCTTTTTATTATTTCAAATATCTGAGTGCGCTGGTTTTTGGCAATACGCCTTCCGGGGTGGCAGTGATTATTATGATTTTTGGAATTTTGGCTATCCCGGTTTTTTATTTATTCGTAAAAAGGTATTTTAGCGAGTCAATATCTTTGGGCCTAATGCTTATTTTTTCTGTTTCTCTTTTTCTGGTTATGTATTCAAGATTTTCCTGGAATCCTAATCCTTTGCCGCTGTTTACGCTTTTGACTTTTTATTTTCTGCTTCGGGCAGTGGATACAAACGAAAGCGAAAAGAAAAGGGGAATTTGGCTGGTGGCTTTTTCAGTATCATTGGCGATTGCTACCCAGTTTCATTTTTTGGCTTTTGTGGGCGTGCCGGCCATATCTTTTCTGTTTCTAGTTGTTAAGAGGCCTAAAATAAAAATAAAATACTGGCTTTTTTCCATTGCGGCGATCGTTTTTCTCTATTTGCCGGCAATAGTCAATGATTTTGAAACCGGCGGCGATAATATCGGCCAGTTTTTGGAAGTCGCCCGGGGGAAATCGGAAAAAAGCGAGCATGATATCGTTGAAAAGATCGTAAAAAGCTACAATGAAAATTCCTTGGGATACGCAACAGTTTTATTTGGAATTGAAAAAAGGGAGCTTCCCCGGGTTATTTTTGAAAAAAATAAGCTGTTTAGTTTTATATGCGATGCGGATTGCAAAAGCGAGTTGGGGATGGGAATTTTTTCGCTTCTGTTTTTCACTTTGGGCGCGGTTTTGCTTGTCGCAAATGCCGTGAAAGAAAAAGATCCTAAAAGAAAAGATTTTTTAATCCTGGCATCTATCTGGTTCTTTGTTGTTTTGGGGCTTTATGTTCCCATAGCTTATAATATTTCTCCCCGCTTTTTCCTTTTAGCGGCGGCTATTCCGTTTATCTTTTTGGGATTTGTGTTTGAATTTCTGGAGATTACCATAAAAAACAAAAAAATAAGTCCGATGTTAACAATAGTTCTTATTTTAGCTGCCAGCGGCTATAATCTTTGGAAAATAAATCAGCGCTTTTGGCAGTTGCAAAATGCTTCTACTCAATCTTTTAAAGTGGAAACAGACAGGATTCTCAAGGAAAAAACGAGAGTAACGCTAGAACAGCAAAATAAAATAATAAATTACATTTTATTAATACAAAAAAGCAACGGCTATCCGGTTTATCTCAACAGCGATCCGGAATACCGAAGATCATTTCTTTACCATCTTGATAGAAATGATATTCCCAGAGATGACTTCAGAAATGCGACAAATAGCGATAAAGTTTATGAACATGGAAATTATTTTTTGATTTACCCAACGTTTTCCAACTGGAAAAAAGATCTGGATAAATACGCAGGAAAATTCGACCTTGCGAATCAGAAAGAATTTGGAACTCTGACGCTTTTTGAACTCAAGCCAAGGCTAGAGGCTGTCAACGCCGTAGAGCAGGATTTTTCAAAAGACAAGTCGAAAGGATCATCCGGAACGCCTAAAAGATTTAAGTGGGATGAAATATTTAATGAAAATAGTGATGATGAAAATACTAATGATTAGTTTTTTTGAAAAAATAAAAAGACCGGGCGGTCTTGTGTGCGACTTGGGATAAGTATGAATGCGAGTTTCGCATTAGGAGTCCTTATCGACAGCCATATAGACTATCTGCCTCCCTAACCTATCCGGTTATCGCACACTGCCTCGGTCTTGTAATGTGCAACAATCCTATCATATTATTAAAATTTTGTCAATAGCCAACGGTAATGTCCACACACATTTGGCGGTTTTTCCAGAATAGCGATATTCTGGAAAATGAGTATCAATATGCCAAAAACAATTAAAGAAGAACGGCTAAGGTGGATTTTGCCTGTTACCAGAAAGGAGGTAAGGTTAATCGATGTGACCAAGGTCTGCCCGCACAGTAAACGTAGTCTGGAAAGATGGGTAGCAGCCTACAAAGAGTACGGAGAGGAGGGATTAATCCCAAAATCAACCAGACCCAGAACAAACCCCAATGAAACACCGATAAGGATCAAGGAAAGAATTATCGAACTCAGAAAGGATAAAAAGAAATGCGCCCTGAAACTGAAATGGCAGTTGGAAAAAGAAAACATTTTTATCCACAAAAATACCGTTCATAAAATCGTTAAAAGCGAGGGTTTGGTAAGGAAATACAGAACCAGGAAATTAAAGTACAAATATATCAAAATTCCGTTAGCACCAGGCGAATTAGTGGAAATTGATGTTAAATATGTGCCGGAAACAGTGGGAAACAAGCAGTATTATCAATTTACAGCCATCGACTGCGCTACCAGGTGGAGATATCTGAAAATCTATGATGATTATTCCAGTTTTAATTCCATAAGGTTTTTAAAAGAATTAATTGCTATCACTTCGTTTAGAATCAGAGCCATCAAGACAGACAATGGAAGTAATTTTACTAATCGATATACGGGCTATCTCAAGAGTTCTGACCCGATAAATCCCAGGCTTCATCCTCTTGATATTTTTTGTCAAAAATACAACATCATCCATTACCTGATTGATCCAGGAAAACCAGCTCAGAACGGTAAAGTGGAAAGAAGCCATCGCGAAGACCAGGAGAAATTCTATGAACGTGTCTCATTTAAAACATTAAGGGAGTTGGAAAAAAAGATAAAAATATGGAATGATGAATACAACAATCTGGAACATTGTTCCTTAAATGGAAAAACACCAAATGAAATGTTAAAAATACTAACTATCTAATGCGACAAATGTCTGTGTACAAAACACTATTTATCTATTTTTTGGAAAAAGAAAAGAGGCTGTATCTCTAAAATCAGAGATACAGCCTATAAGGTCACAGGTGAAATGTCTACTTCTGGCGGATGAAAACTTTTGGCCTCCCCCCGCTCGAAGTTACCTCCGAATAAGCAGCTTTTCCATTCAGTTTTGTTGCTGCTATCCAGGACCCAGAACAAATGAATGGTCCGTCATTTAAGTACATTTTTTTGACGGCGGCTATATCCGCAATCGAAAATTTTGGTCCTGAAAGCCATGGAGTTGGCACCTGCTTGTCGTCGCAAAGAACCATTCGCTGTGTTTTGTCCCGATCAGGATGGTAAGAAATACCAATTTCCGGCACACCCTTCGAAAGAATATGCAATGTAACATCTTCCGCAGAGGTGTAGAAATTCCCTTTTGGACAAGTCATCGTTGCCACCGTCGTTGTTTGACTCTGTCCGTCCATTTCATTTTGGGCGAACGCTTGCGCGCTCAAACCTATAAAAAGAACTGCTGTCAGCACTACTGTGATACCCTTCATCATCTTTCTCCTTAATAGTCTGCGTTTCTGTCATTGTGCCATCTATGCTATCTTCCGGTTTTTCAACAACTGGCTAGCCTACTACATCAAAAAGATAATGTCAATAA
Source organism: Patescibacteria group bacterium (assembly GCA_022711335.1). Taxonomy (GTDB): domain Bacteria; phylum Patescibacteriota; class Minisyncoccia; order Moranbacterales; family UBA2206; genus JAKLFF01. The sequence goes on from JAKLFF010000001.1 coordinate 155,158, forward strand.
GAAATACAAAGATAATTTAAAAACATGTATAAATTAGGTATGGTTTTAGTAACTTGACAAATTTTGATAAATAGTGTAGTATGGACAGTTAACTTAGCAATTAAGAGATTTTAAGGCAATTTTATGGCTCAAAATAAGGAAATTACGCTAAACTCAATAACTCGAAACTGGCGGTTTATAGTCATAACCGTTATGCTTTTCGCTTCTCTGTCTTTTTTTGCGAGCACTATGATTACGCCGGAATATAAAAGCCAGGCGGAAATTCTTATACTCCAGAAAAATCTGGATATCGATCCTTATCGGGCCGCAAAGGCTTCGGAATATGCCGGAGAAGTTCTGGAAGGAGTTTCCGGATCTTCCGATTTTATGAACGGAATTCTGGAAAAAATCGGATCAAATGCCGGAAAGTTCGGTGAAAATCCGGAAAAGCAAATGGAAAACTGGAAAAAGGCAGTCAGTGTCACTCCTTTGGTCAACACCGGAATTGTAAAAATAACCGTACTTGATCCCAATAAAAGAGAAAATAGGAAGCTTATGGAAGGCGTTATGGCCGAGCTTCAGGAAAACGGCGTCGCCTATCATGGCAATGAAAACATTACGCTCAAAAAAATCGGCGGACCGGTATATTTTGAAAATCCGGCCTACCCGGTCATCTGGCTTAATGTTTTGGTTGCGGGAGCGGTTGGATTATTCGCTTCTATCGGGATGATTTTGCTGTTTGGACAAAATTTGGGAAGTTGGTTTACAAACAGATCAAAGATAAAATTTCAAAACGGAAATCTAAATCAGGCATTTTATCATTATCCGGAAGTGCGTTAAAAAATTTGCTTTTCTTGAGGTTGCGTAATTGAAAATTACGCAACCGAAAAGAAGCGCAATTCAAGCTTCGAAGATAAAGCTACTGGCGGGCGTTCCGTCGGAGCTATTATCCAAAAACTCTCAAGGCTAAAAGGAGAAAAAGCCATGAGAAAGTTGTTCTTTATTATTTTGGCAGTTGTCGGTATTTTGGTGGGCTTGAGCACTTCGGTGTTCGCCCAGGACTGTGTCGGGAGTAATCCCAACTGGACTATGATTGGTTCGCCAACTGTATTGGCTAATGGAGTCGTATTGATTCATGGTACGAATCCCCGCGTGTCCGACTGTCGAATTGAAGGAAAATGGTTTTCCCCAAAAGGTGGCCAGCGACAGGTGGTGTTGACAAACTGCGAAGGCGTAGTGGATGTCGATGCCAGGGTCAATGCGGCCATTGAATATGCCGCACAGTTGACCGGCCCCGGTTCCTGCCAAGATCGAAACTGCGAAAGAAAAAACTTTTAAAGCAGTGCGACTTGGTAGCCAAGACCTCGTTTCCTATTCTTAATATGGCATATACATTAGTATCGCCAGATTAGAAGGACTCGGGGTCTTTTTTTTGAATATTAAGCTGTTTTATTTGTATAATAAGGCAGAAGCTTGCAATTTTTTGATAAATATGATTAGGTTTAGATAATAAAGGAGGGGCGGTTCCCTAAAAATAAGCAGGCAAAAGCAGTCAGATACTGTTTGGGCCATTTTTTTTGTAATTTTTTCATGCCAACAAAGGAGGAAGTACCATGAAAAAGTTGTTTGTTGTAGCTTTGGCAGTTTTGGCAATCGCAAGCTTGAGCGCGCAAGCGTTCGCTTCCCAGCAGGGTGTAAATGCTATTGTGGGAGTAAGTCAGGCTTATTTTAAAGACACTCCTTCTGTCAAGGATCTTGGTAATGATAATTACTCTGTTGCTGGACCAGGTGGCGTTCAGAAAATCAAATTCACCAACTCGACCATCAATAGGATGAATTTGGCTCTGAATAATCCAGGCTCCAGCGAAAGTCTCGACACTATGTGTCCTGCTCAAGCGAACCAGCTGCGCTTGGCTATGAAAGCACCGGTTAAAAAACCAGTTACCGTAGCTCCTGTGAAGCCCTGCGAAGGTTGCAAAGAGCAGGAAGGCACTTGGAAGGGTCGGCCGCCCGCAGGAACTGTAACAGCCACTATCAAAAACGGCCAGTATGGCCAGTTTGAGATAGTGTATGATTCTAAAAAGCGATGCCCTGCAGTCCAGCAGTGGCGGAAAACCCCGAATGATTTTCCAAGCGAGCACAAAAGGCTATGGTTCAAGGACAAAACTATGGCAGAACAATGGCTCGCCAATGCCCTGACTCCTGAACAGCTGGAGCAGAGACTGTCTGGCGCTAGCTACAAAGCCGCCAGCATCGGTTATCAAAAGTGGGTGGACCTGGCTTTATAGCCAATTCTGCCCCCAACCAAAAACCCCGATTCTTGTCTCAACGAGAGGATCGGGGTTTTGTTTATTTATATGGCAGAAGCAAGGTTGTACCTTGCTCCTTTTAGTTTACAATCCGAAAATCATCAATATCATCGACTTTCAGCTCGCATTCGGTATTAGCCGAAGACCAATACCAATATTCCGGTTGCGCAACATAATTTTTCCTGACCGGATTATTGTAAATATATTGCAATTTTTGATCAAAAAAATTTTGCGATTCAATCAGTTTAGGCATGTTGGTTTTTTCCCAAAACTCATATTTTCCATCTTTATCTAAAAATATTTTTAAAACATTTGGTTCGGTTGTTTTTATGTTCCTGTGCAATTCTTTAGATGTAAATCTTTTAAAATCACGAATGAATCCAGAAACATCCAATGAATAAGTGATTAAATGAATATGATTGAGCATAAAAACAAAACCAAAAAGTTTTAGCCCTTTGTTATCCTGGCAATATTTGATTGAACTGGCCAATATATTCCAGCGGTATTGTCGGTCAAAAAGATAGTACAAATTTTTAACGCTAAAAGTAAGAAAATATACGGAATTATTGAATTGCTTCGGTACTCTTACGGATGGCATCGAGTTTTGTTTAGAATGTTAACTATGAGGAGCATAGTGCAACTATGCTCCTGCACTAGGTGCAACTATGCTCCTGCGCCTTTATATTTTTTACTTCCTTTTCCTGAAATCCACGCAACCTTCCTTGATCGCCAGCGTGCATTTGCAATGCGGCACCACGCAGTTTTTCACTTTTTTATGAAGTTTCATTTTTCCTTTGAACATATTGCCCAATCTTTCCCGGTCGTGCGGGCAGCGCGTGATAGAACCGCCCGGATTGATCCGGATCAGATTCATTCCGGCCGTGCAGGGAACGCCGGTGAAGCTCAAATTGTCAAAGCTGGCCGCCCGGTCGATTTCGGATGGAATAAAATCATAAAAAACTTTCCGATCTTCTTCCGTATAAGCCTTGGGATATAATTTGCCACCGTACGCGCCTCGAAAAACTTTGGCTTGAAGCTCAAATCCTTCATCCTCGAATTTTTTATAAATCTCCGGAAATCTCGGAATAAGCGGCGGATACATGACATAATTTATTTCCACCCGGAAACCAGCCTCGCGAAGCTTCTTCACTTTAGAGAGTAAATCTTCTACTGAAAATCCCTGCCTTTCCCGCTCCCCCAAATGCATTGAGACATAAAAAGACCAGATATTTTTCGGGCTTATCTTGGAAATAAATTCGTCGATCGGAAGGCTTAAATTAGTCCCAATAGTGATTAGATGCTTTTCGGACAGCCTTTTCACTATTTCCACGAATTTTGGATAAACAAACGGCTCTCCGCCGGAAATCTGGATATACCAGCGCTTCCCGGTTTCATCAAAAAACTTTCCGATTTCCTCCGGAGTTGCAAAGCGGGTTTTGTATGGGTCGAGAGCAGGCACTTTTTTTCTCACCCAGTCAGCCGCCCGGGTTTTCATGCTTCGCTGGCTGTCGTCGTAAAAACAATAGGGGCAGCGGAAATTGCATTCCAGGTTCAGTAGCCACATGGCAATTTTGTCATATTCTTTTTTTTCGGGTGATTTTTCGTTCATACAGTTACACACAAGAACTTAAAATTTTTAAAAGCCAACTCGAATCCTAAAAATTATAGCTAAAATTTTTCCTCAATCAACGGCTGCTAAAGAAAAATTTTAGATAATTTTTGAATTCTCGGACAATAGCTTTTAAAAATGTTAAGTTCTTGAAAAATACTAATTTTTTAATTTAAACTGACTGCAAGCTCCCAACCAGCTTCCCAGAATCGTCCAGGCGAAAATCTGATAGACAAAGTCCATGGAAGGCGCTTCCACCAGTGAAATCGGAATCATTATAGTGAAAAGGAGAAGCGGAATCATGCCGAGCATTTTGAAATCGATTGAAAAATTTTTACCCCAAAAATAAATTTCTTCCTTCCCTTTCGGATATCTGATATAACTTTTGACAGAATAGTAAATGGCGCCCAGCATATACAAAAAATACAAAACTATCCCCAGAATTCCTCCTTCCAGAAAAAAGCGGATGAAATCATTGTGGGGATATACGTTTCCGCTTTCCTTTCCCTGGACGTTTCGAATCGTGTTTTCAAAGGTGCCGATGCCATACCCGAAAATCGGGCTTTTTTTGGCGGCAAAGAGAGCCATGTCCCAAATTTCCCGCCGTCCGTACATTGAATCAAACATATGGCTTTCAAAAATTCCCGCAATCCTTTCCCGGGTTTTTTCAAAAACCAAAACTAAAGCCGCCGCTAAGGATCCCAGATAGACAAGCGGTATGCGAAAATAAGGCCGGACCAATCCTATGGCTAAAAGGGAAAGGGCAAAGCCTATCCAGGCAGTCCGGGAATAAGTCAGGATTAGGAATAAAAATAATATTGCAAGAGGGATAAATTTTAAAAACTTTTCAATATTTTTTCGGTTGCCGGCACTTTTTTTCTTTACAGAAAAAAAGGCTACTGCCGCAACTGTCAAAACCACAAAAAGATAAGATCCGAAAGTATTGGAATGCGGAAAAGTTCCCCTTATCCTTCCCAAACCCGAATCTCCTTCATAGAGATAATCGCCCATAAGAAGCTGGGAGATAGCAAATACTGCCGGAATAATTGAAGATAAAACAACTATTGAAAGCAATTCCAGATATTTCTCCTTTTTTCCCATAAACAAATATCCCAAAAAATAAGCGGCAAAACCGGAAATCAGATAAAGTTCGAAAACCAAGCCGTCCATTTTATATTTTGACTGCAAAAATATGACCAGGCTCAAAATAGCCGAGGCTGGCAAAACAAAAGAAAGAGGAATTTTAAACAGCAACCCCCTTTTTTTTATAAGTTCGATTCCGGCAAAGAAAAGAATGACAAGGCAAGAAAGCGAAAAAGGATTTATATATAGATCTTTGACCGAAATAAAATTTTGCAGAAAAGAGCCGATGTTTATCTGGTAAGCGTCTGCTCCGATAAGATAAGGAATGAAGAAAACAAGCGCTAAAAAGACGTTCGAGGCGCTGAAATAAGAAAAAAGAAGCACCGCCATAAAAATCAGCGCTCCTGCGACCAGCCTGGGATTTTGGGCGGAATAGCCGAAAATTACGGAATAAAGAAAAAATAGGACAAACACAAAAAGAGCGCAGATATACACCTTTGATCGCTGTTCCGTTTTCTGGTTCAAATCGGCCATGCGCGCGGTTTGTTAATTTTGCGATTTTACCTTAAAATTATAGCATATGGAAAATTCCAAAACAATTATTTTTCTTTCAGAAATGCCAGTGACAAATGGAGTCATCCAGGCCCAGATGCTACCGATTGTTTTTGCTGCGGCTGGCGAAGGATATAAAACATATCTTGTTGAAACGATCAGCCGATTCGATAGCCAGGAAAATTATCGAAAAATTGTCAAAAAGAAGCTTGAAAAAAAAGGCATACATCTTCTAAAAATAAAAGTTCCGCGCTATACATTATTTCCTTCTATTTTATATTTCACCTTGAAAACATGCCCCAAGGTCAGAAAAGTTTGGAAAAAGAACGGAAAATCCAAAGTTATCATTTATGCCAGAAATTATAAATTCTGCTTGGTGCTTATCATAAATAAAATTTTCCGCCACATTAGTTTCATATACAGCCCGCGCGGAGCTTATGTGGCTGAGCGAAAATATTACAAAAAAATCAAGGATGTTCTTTTTGGAAATCTAATCGGTTTTTTTGAAAAAAAAGCGATCAAAAAAAGTGCTAAAACAGTGGTGGAAACGGCATATTTCAAAAAGCACCTGGAAGAAATATATGGCATAGAAAGCGATAAAATTTCCCTAATCCCCAATTATTACGATGGTTCCCTCCTTCCTCTTTCTGGCTGGAACCGGGAAAAAATGCGCGAGAAGCTCGGTTATCAGAATAAAAAAGTAATTGTTTATGCCGGAACCATTGAAGTTTGGTATGAATTCGAAAAAATGTTCGATTTAGTTGCGAGATTGAAAAAGAAGGAACCGGGCGTATTTTTCCAGCTTTTTACAAAAAAAGATTATGCACGGGATGAATCCAAAGGGCTTTTTGAAAAGCTGCAAGATATGGCGAAAAAACACGGCTTGTCGGAAAACACTGATTATTCAATTTCATCTTATCCTCCAGGGGAGCGCTATCAATATCTTTCCGCCTGCGACGCGGGCATCTGCCTGACTACACCTCAAGAATTCAAGACTATGATGCTATATCTGAAAATTGTCGATTATCTTGGCGCCGGACTTCCGGTTATCGTAAATTCAGAAGTCAAATCAGCCGTAGAAATAATAAAAAACTTCGGTATCGGAGCAGTTGTCGACTATAACAATTGGGACAATTCGATTTCAATAATCGATCCAAATTCTTTTTTCGGAAAATCTGGCAAAAATAGCATTGAATACAAAAAGTTTTCTTCTCTAAATATTCTTCCCGCATATCTGGATCTTTTCAGCTCTGTTTTTGAAAAAAATGAAAAAAAACGAACTTAGTGAATTTTTTTTTCAGCTTGATTGCTCTTGTTGATTAGCTTATTGATAAATTCAATATCCTTCTCCCAGCGCAGCTGATCCCTGATGAGAAAAGCATCGATTTTTCCTTTTATTTTAAAGCGATTTTCCCAAGCTTCTTCTATTTTTTTCCTGAGATCCTCCGGACTCATATCTGAAAACAAGGCTGCTTCGCCAAAATAATGGCGCAAAACTTCGTTATCGGTTGTAACAAATGGTTTCTCAAGAGCCATGATTTCGCGAATCGACCAAAGCACTGTGTCTTTTCTTTTGGTAAGAGCCAGAACCACGTCGCACTTTTCCATAAGCCTTATAAATTTCTTATGATTGATATAACCCGTTAGCACGACATTTTTCGGATATCTAAGCTCTGACGCTTTCGTATAATCTCCGGTTAGAAAAAAAAGATTTTCCGGCATAAGCCTTGCCGCTGCGATTACTTCTTTCCAGGCATCGTCCGCTGCAAACCGGTTCACCATAAAAACCTTAAGCCCTAGTTGTCCGGCGAGCTTTTTAGAAATAAAATCAGGAAGATCCTCCTCTTCATTCAGAATTTCTTCAAGTTTTGGATTATAAAACTGAAGGACATAGCCGTTTTTGATCCCCCATTTCTTTTCGGCGAATTCCAGATTTTTATAATTATGAAAGGTTGTCAGAGCGGCGCGCCGAGATAAAAATTTCTGAAGCGGATGGAAATAAATCCACTTTTTGTCTAGGTATGCCGTATGCGAATCGATCGCATAAGAGGCTTTATTAAAAAGGCAGTATATATACACTGTCAGCACGGCAAAAATAGGAGGATTTTGAACATATATGAAGCGCGGCCTTAATTTTCTTAATTTTCTGTAAGTGTCCGCTCCTTGAATAAAATAGCGAAAAAGCGCAGGAATATTTATGTTCCCCCATTTTTTCCGATATGAAACGATTATTTTGGCATCCAGGCTTTTCCCCAAAAACTGGCTAAGTTTCACTTCCCTGGCCCAGATAACAAAAGCTTTCCTCATATTATTTGGTTTCAAAAATCATTATACCTGGATTATTGAAAATAAATTCATAAGCAGTCATGAGCTCTTCCCGGGATGATTCTTCGCGGAAATTATTTTTCACTCTTTCCTGGCCGTATTTGCCCTTGGTCAGCCGAAGTCCCGGATCATCGATGAGTTTTAGAATAGCCTTGGCAAACTTTAATTCATTGTTGTTTTTTACGAAAATAGCCGCTTCTCCGGCGCTTCTTTTCGCTTCTTTGAGATCATAAGCTACCAAAGGAAGTCCTGCATACATGTATTCTAACACTTTTTTGTGAAGAGAGTTATTAGTGTATTCGTTTCGCGGCTCCGGCATAAGGCCCACCTGGGAACTATAAAGATAGGTAGAGATAACTTTGGCATCCGCCCAGCCGGTGAAAATGACGTTTGACTCAATTCCAAATTTTTTAGCCATATTTTTGAGGCGTTCGAAATCATCCCCGTCTCCCATAAGAACAAAGCCGATGTCTTTTCTTCCCATATCCCTTACGATAATTTTAATGCTTCCTAAAAGCTTGTCCACACCGTCTTGCGGCCCCATAACTCCGATGTAGGAGCAAATATATCTGAATTTCTTTTTGGCAGCGTCAGCCAAAACTTTATCCGCCAGTTTTTTACTGATTATATTTTTATCTGGAACAGAACGGACAATAAAGCTTTTTTTCCGGTCTTTTACTCTGGATAATATTTTTTCCAGTCCGGATTGGCAAGTTGCTATGTGGACATCAGCAACCTTATAACTTAACTTTTCAAGATAAAGCAATATCTTATAGAGAAAGTGTTTTTTGCTTTTTTTGAATCTGGCCAGAAGCATTTCTGGCATGAGATCATGCTGATCATAAACAAATTTAACCCCGAAAGGCTTAAAAAGCAGCGCGACCAGAAAGAAAAAATCAGGAGGATTGGCCGTGTGAATAACGGAAAATCCGCGCTGAAAATATACTTTAACTGCCAAAATCATAGTGTTTAGAAGAGAATAGCCATATTCCCATAAATAATCGAAATATCCTTCTGATTTGGGAGGTTTCAAATATCGGTATATAAAAATACCGTCAATTACATCGAATTTGGACTGGCTTTTGTTTCGCGGAGAAATAACTGACACCTCGAAACCGTTTCTCTGAAGCGCTGCTGCTTCCATCCAAACACGCCGATCCTGGGGGACAGGCAGATTTTGCACTAAAAATAAAACAGATTTCTTCATTATTTTTTAAGATTTTTAATCATGAATAGAGCGGTCTCAAGCATAATTGCCAGATCCAGCATCAGGGACTTATTTAAAATATAATTCAAGTCGTATTCGATGTTTTCATGGATAAGTTTTTTCCGATTGCCTTTTATCTGCCAAAGGCCGGTTATTCCCGGTTTTATGGAAAGACGCCTTTTTTCAAAATCGTTATATTCTTTCACGATAAATTCCATTTCCGGCCGCGGGCCGACTATGCTCATCTCGCCTTTAATGACATTTATAAACTGCGGAATTTCATCGATTCCGGTTTTTCTCAAGAATCTTCCGACTTTTGTAATTCTTTTGTCGTTTTCTGTAGTTGGAGAATAGGCATATCCAACATTTCCTTTCATGGAACGAAATTTATAAAGATAAAAAATCTTTCCATTTTTCCCTACTCTCTGTTGTTTTATTATAGCAGGTCCAGGCGATGTAAAAACTATCAAAATAGGGATGAAAAGAAAGAGGGGGCCAAATACGATAAGGATCATCGCGGAAAAAACTATATCAATTATTCTTTTCAGAAAAGCATAAAAAAGTTCGGAAAGGTTTTTTGTTGTTTCCGTTCTGCCGCTTAGCGCGTATATTTTTTGAGATTCTATGCAATAATCAGTTGAAAATCTATTCATTCTTTTGCGTTAATATTTAGAATTCTCCCCGAAGAAGCTTGTTGAGCCTTTCTTTGACTTCTTCCGGAGTTGCTTCGCGGATAACCGGTTTTTCCGGCACTTCTTCTTTTTTTACTTCTGATTTTTCAGCCGATTTAACGATTTTTTCGGAAAACAAAAAGTTCTCGGCAATTGGAAGATTTTCCGGAGCAGTTGATTTTTTCCCCATCTGAATGGCAGTTTCTTTTTTTTCAAGTCCGAAAGGTTTTTTATCAAATGTCAGCGGCTCTATTTCCGGCTTAATAATCATCCGAGGCAATTTTCGGACGGTCGCAGAAAATTTTATTCTTTGAGCTTTAGTTCCCACGCCGAGCATTTCTAAAAAATTGTTAATAATAAAGACCATAAAAGCTCCCAGGATTCCTCCAAAAATACCCTCTGCGGCAAGTATCCAGGCGCTCTTTTCAAGCCCATAGCTGATAATCGGCCCGTCAACGATTCTTATTTCCAATTCTGTTCTGATGTCATAATACTGGCTCATCACCCCGGCAATTTCCAAACCGGCTTGTCGGCTCAAATCTTCAGCTTGGGTCTGGCTTTTGTCAAAAATGATTATTTTTACCATTGAACTGTCGTCTATTTTTTCTGTCCTGATTCTTGACTCCCAATAGGCTTTCCTTTTATAGCCAGGAAGCTCTTCAATATCATCGTCAATCAATGCATCATTGGAAAAAAGAATCCTGTCATAGAAAGAAAGCGTTTTGGGAATCTCTTTTACGCTGTTTATAATCTGGCTGATATTTTTTGAAACCGCGTCGTTTCTGGGAACGATCAAAACATCCGTTTCCGCTTTATAGGTCCGGTTTATATTAATAAGCGCGACAAAAACTGCTATTGAGGCTGCCGTTGAGAACCAAATATAGAATTTTAACTGTTTTTTATCGTTCGCCATTCTGGTAATAAGCCTTATTTAAGCCTAATTATATTGGATAATTTAACTTACTATTGTAGCACTAATAATAAAATTGTCAAGTCTGCCCGCAAGCCTAAAAATGGCTGCTGCTAGCACTACGGCATCTATATTCGCGCCTTTTTAATTATCGACTGCAGGATTTTTTTCTCGCTTGTAAAAAAGTGTTTTAGCGCAAAAAAAAGCGCGCCTGGCGCTTTTTTGTTAGGATGATTTATTCTGTTTTTTTCTAAAGTTGAACTTTTATTTCCATTTCCCGGGAATCCCTTATAATTGTAAGTTTAATTTCTTCCCCCTTTTTATACTTGTAAAGCAAATCAGGAAAGCTTTTATCTTCGCTGATTTTTTCTCCGTTGACTTGGGTTATTATGTCATTAATTTTAAGATCTGATTTTGAAGCTGGAGAACCGGAGATAATTGCCAGGCCCTGCTGTCCAGAAGAGGAATAAACTAGAGCGCCTTCGCTTTGGGGCAAATTATTAGTCAGCGAGTAAGTTTTTGTCAGAGGGATATAATAAACTCCCAGCTGATAATTATTGTCCAGTTCTTTTTTTATAGCGCGGTCCATAACCAATTTTATCTTGTTTGAAGGAATTCCAAAATAATCAAGCTGGCTTTCTTTTTCAACTGAACCTAAAACTCCAATCACTTGGCCGGAATAATCAACAAGAGGCCCTCCGACATAATCTTTTCCTAAATCGACGTTAAATTCAAAAATTCCTTCCAATTTATCGGACATTGAAAGCGCTTTCCCCGATAAATTATATGTAGGGTTGAAGCTGGAAATTTGTCCGGAGGCGTATCGGTTTCGATATCCTCCCTGATTATTTCCTATGCCGACAATTTTTTCTCCTGATTTTACATCGTCAGAATTTCCAAAAGAAATTGCCGGGAGATTGCTGGCATTTATTTTCAAAAACACCAGATTGCTCCATAAATCAACGCTGGATATTTCGGCATCATACACGTTTCCGTCGGCGGCGATTATCTTATATCTGGAATTTTCCGAATTTATGGCTCCAAGACAGGTCATAATCAAGCCATCGCTGGTTATAATTACGCCGGCTCCATTTTTGGAAAGAGCCGCAGCGCCAACATTGGCGCTTTTGGAATTTTTAGTTTCAGAATTGGGATAGGAAATGATATTTACTACTGATGAGGAAACTTGATTGGCAATTTTATCCAAAGAAGACTCTTCCTTGACATAAACCTGCTCTGTTTTGTTGATTACAGTAACATTTTCCGCCGACTTTTTTAAAAATTCGTATTTCGAAAAAAGTTTGGTGGCAATAAGGTGGGGAAACAAATAACGGTCGGCAACAATGCCGCTTATGCCGGAAACAAAAATTATAAGTATTATAAAAAGTATTTTCTTGAACATTTTACTAGAATTTAGATTTAGAATAAAAATATAGCCTAGTGAATATTGAGAAAAAGTTACTCAAAATTCAAAATTCGCAATTCAAAATTCTATTTATATGACCGGTATCCATTTGGCGCTCATAAGAACGAACCCGACGAGGAAAGCTACTAGTACCGCATTAGAAGCTACCCTTTTTTTGCTTAAAATATCTTGAAAATAGCATTGGGTTATATCCCAAATCATATAATAGAGTATAAGCGCGATCACTCCGGTCGTCAAATATCCAAACGGCCAATAATTCATTGTCCAGATTATTTCTGCCATGATAAGCGCCAGAATAAAGCTATATACCCAGACTGTTGTTTTTGGATGCGAATCTGATTTTTGCAAATAAACCAGAGAAAAATACTGGAAGCTGACCAGAAGGGTGGCTATCGCATAAACTGCCATAAGGGCGTACAGAGGAACGAGAAAATTAAGATAAAGCCCGTAGGCGCCGGCATAAGTGAAAAAAATGGTGGATATCGCTGAAGCCATAATCATTCCTTTGGCTGTTTTGTCTCCTTCATATTGCCCTAGACGAAATGCTCCCAGCAAAGACAAATAATACATCAGGGAGACCAGGACTATAAAAATTTGCTGCTCATAAAAAAGGCCGACCAGATAGAGTAGCGAGATGCTAGAAACAGTGAAAAAGGCAGGAAGTATCGAATGTTTCCATTTTCCGCCAGATTTTTTCCCGAAATAAATGGAAAGAAAAATAAGAAAAAAAGCCACCACGAAAACATGGCGGTGAAATAGGACGATGAGCTCAAGCCCAATCAAAAATATCAGACTGAATAATAATGAGCGGAGTTTTAAAAACACAATTTAATACTTAAAATTAATTTTATTTTTTTCTGCGTCTACGACGATTTTGTTCCCTTCTTTAATTTTCTTTTCAATCATGAGAAAAGCCAGCTCGTCCAAAATTTCATTTTGAATAATCCGCTTTAGGGGTCTTGCGCCAAATTGAGGATCATATCCCTTGCGCGCCAAATATTCTTTGGCCTGGAAAGTCAGGCGCAGCTTTATGTTTTTTTCATTTAGTCTTTTTTGAATAAGATTCAGCTGGAGATCGACAATTTGCTTGAGCATTTTCCGGTTTATGGGATGGAAAATTATTATTTCATCTAGTCGATTTAAAAATTCCGGCTTGAAATTTTCCCGAAGCGATGCCAGGACTTTCTCTTTCATATCTTCCTCTCCAATAGTCTCTTTTTCTTCATTCTCCTTAAATCCCAATCCGCTCTTATAAATTATATCCGATCCGACATTGGAAGTCATTATAATCACGGTATTTTTGAAATTCACTTTTCTTCCCTTGGAATCAGTAAGATGCCCTTCATCAAGAACCTGCAGCATTATGTTAAAAATCAGCGGATGGGCTTTTTCAATTTCATCAAAGAGAATTACGCTATACGGACGTTTCCGAATAAGTTCCGTAAGCTGTCCTCCCTCGTCATATCCAACATATCCCGGAGGAGAGCCGATCATTTTGGATACGCTATGCGATTCCATATATTCGCTCATGTCCACCCGGATAAGCGCTTGCTCTTCGTTGAATAAAAATTCCGCCAGAGCCTTGGCCAATTCTGTTTTTCCTACTCCCGTCGGTCCGAGAAAAACAAAAGATCCAATCGGCCGATCCGGTCCGGAAATTCCGGAGCGCGATCTTCTTATGGCGTTAGCAATCGATTTTATGGCTTCTTTTTGACCAACTACCCTTTTTTCCAGCTCTTCTTCTATTTTTAGAAGCTTCTGTGTTTCATTTTCAAGCATTTTAGAAAGCGGTATTCCCGTCCAACGGGACACAACTTTGGCGATATCTTCTTCCGTCACCTCTTCCTTGAGAATCGGGTTTTTGCTTTGAATTCCATCCAGCTTCTTTTTTTCCGCCCCTATCTGTTTCTCCAGTCCCGGTATTTTTCCGTAGCGTATTTCCGCTACCCTATCCAGCTCCATTTTCCGCTCGGCAATTTCCGCTTCTGATTTTAATTTCTCAATTTCAGCCGAATGCTTGCGAATATTGGTGATCATATCCTTTTCAGTTTTCCATTGAAGCATTGTTTTTCCGGCTTCTTCTTTTATTTCTGCCAGTTTTTTATTTAATTCTTTTATTCTTTTTTTTGAATCGGGATTTTTTTCTTTCTCCAAGGCTTTTTTTTCAATTTCCAGCCTTCGGATGAGCCTTTGGGCGCTGTCTATTTCTGCCGGCATAGAATCAATTTCCATTCGAAGCGCCGAAGTGGCCTCGTCGATAAGATCAACCGCTTTATCCGGAAGAAAGCGGTCGCTTATATATCGGCTAGAAAGAGCTACGGCCTCCCGAATGGCGTTATCGGTTATCTTCACTCCGTGATGCACTTCATATTTTTCCTTGAGTCCCCGAAGAATTGCTATTGTATCTTCAAGCGATGGCTCTCCGACCATAATCGGCTGAAATCTTCTTTCCAAAGCCGCATCTTTTTCAATATATTTTTGATATTCGCGGGTGGTAGTGGCTCCTATCATCCGAATTCTTCCTCGCGCCAGAGCCGGCTTTAACATATTAGAAGCGTCGAGTGCTCCTTCAATTGCTCCTGCGCCAACTAGCGTATGAAGCTCATCGATAAAAAGAATATATTTTCCAGCCGCACGGTCTACTTCTGAAATAATTGCTTTCATTCTTTCTTCAAACTCTCCGCGAAATTTCGTTCCTGCCAAAAGAAGGCCCAGATCTAAAGTCACTAAAACCTTGTTTTTCAGCGTTTCCGGAACATCTCCGTCGGCAATTCTTTGAGCTAAACCCTCAACAATAGCAGTTTTTCCCGTTCCAGCCTCTCCAATGAGAACCGGGTTATTCTTAGTTCTCCTGGAAAGAACCTGCATAACTCTCCTAATTTCATTATCCCTTCCGATTACCGGATCGAGTTTTTTGTTTTTAGCCATCTCAACAAGATTTATGGTATATTTTTCCATCACTTGAAATTTAGCCTCCGGATCGGGCGAATCGACTTTTTGGGTGCCTCTTACTTGTGACATAATTTTCAAGACATTTTCGTATCTGACATTATTTTCTTCAAGAAATTTTTTAGCCTTGGATCCGTTGTTTATAAGCGAGAGCATCAGATGCTCCGTTGAAATATAATCGTCGCCTATTTCTTTAGCTATTTTCTCTGCTCCGCCGAGGATCATAATCAAGTCCGGCGTTATGAAAATTTGGGCAATTCCATTTTTTCTCATTTTCGGGTATTTGTCTATTTCTTCCATCACTCGGTTTTTCAGGACATTTATGTCTACTTCCAATTTTTTAAGGATTACCGGAACAATTGAATTCTCTTGGGAAATTAGCGAATAGAGAAGGTGAAAAACATCCACCTGCTGCTGGCCTTTGAGTATGGCGATTTCTTGAGAATTTCGAAGCGCCTCTTGTGATTTAGTGGTGAGTTTGTTTAAATCCATAATGACTCACTAATTTTAGCGAATTATAGCTAACAAAAACAAATTTGCATACATTCGCTTTCAATTAGCTTTTGATTCGCGAGTTTTTATTTTCTTTCTTCCAGTACAACAGTTATACTTTTCATATCTCCCTTATGCCAGACTTTAAGAGTGATTGTGTCTCCGACGCTGTAGCTGGCGATCATATTGGAAAAACTGCTGTCCTCGGTTATTTTTTTGCCATCTATTTCAAGCACAATGTCATTTTCAACCAACCCTGCTTTATCTGCCGGGGATCCGGGAATAACCGCAAAATCAGTAATTTTTTGTCCCCTAGCCACCAGTACTC
Source organism: Patescibacteria group bacterium (assembly GCA_022711335.1). Classification (GTDB taxonomy): domain Bacteria; phylum Patescibacteriota; class Minisyncoccia; order Moranbacterales; family UBA2206; genus JAKLFF01. Next base: position 170,998 of record JAKLFF010000001.1, read on the forward strand.
CATAATCATACGGCAAATTATTTTCATTTTTAATGGAATCATTGATGGGAATATATCGAATTCCTATGTATGGAGTGGTTATTTTTCCCGTTTTTTTGACTTGATCGATGATTTTTTTAATTTGGTTAGACGGAATAGCAAATCCAACATTTTGGGCGCCTTGCGCCATGGCAACATTGATGCCAACTACTTCCCCTGAAATATTAAGAAGCGGCCCGCCGGAATTTCCTGAATTGATGGCTGCATCAGTCTGAATGATATTGCTTAACTTTTCCGTTTCTCCAGATCCGCCGCCAGCTGTCAGATTGCGCTTAAGCCCGGAAATTATTCCTCGGCTTACGGTGTTGGAAAATTCTCCCAGTGAATTTCCAATGGCAATGACAGTTTGTCCGGTTTTTAGCGCTTCCGAATCTCCAAAATTTAAAGTTGGAAAATCAGATCCGTCAATCTTGATGACAGCAATATCGTTTATCGGATCGCGCGCCAGCACTTTGGCCGGATATTCTTTTCCTTCATTGGTTATAACGGTATAATCGGCGGCTGTATCGGAAACAACGTGCTTATTGGTTGCAATCATTCCATCGTTTGATATGAAAAATCCCGTTCCTCCTCCGATTTTTTGCTTTTCTGTTGCTCCTCCTTGATTTTCTTCAAACAGATCCGGAAAAGAAAAAAATGGATTTCCAAAAACACCACGCATTTTCGGAACATCTTTGGTTATCACGATACTTACGACCGCTGGAGTAGATTTTTCCACTACGTCAATCACCCCGCTGTCTTCCTCAATTACCTGTTGTTTTACAATATCCGCCAAACCAGCGTTTTTTTTCGTTCTAAAAATACTTTTCAACGCTCCTTTTTCAAAAACTTTTTGAGACACGCTTCCTCCAATGAACCCAAATACAGCCCCAAAACAGGAGGAAACAAGAACGGACAGAACCAAAACGACCGCAAAAAAACTTTTTCTTGACGCCGGCTTGGCTGGCAGCACGGCTGAAGCTTCATTGGGATTTTTTTGAATAGAATTGATATTGGCGGTTTCCATACTTTTTTTATTTAATTCTTACAAGAACAACCGTCCGCACTTTTCAAAAAAATACGGACGCTGTTCCTGCATTTTACTACAGCGGCAATTGCAATTTATTCCATCGATATGGCTGATACCGGACAGCTGTCAATCACTTCCTGGCAGTTGCAATCCGCGCAGTCATCTGCTACAACTTTAGATTTTCCGTTTTCAATTTTGAAAACTTTGGCGCAAAGAGACTCGCATGTTCCGCATCCGATGCAAAGCTCTTCGTTTACTTTTGGCTTCGGCATATTGTTGTTAATTTATTATTAATTAATTTAGTTTGCAGAGAATTTAGAACATCACTGAAACATCATCCGGCGAATTTTCGCGGAGTTTTTTTTCAAAGCCTTCCAGTTCCGCGTTATTAAATTCTACCATAAGGCTTTCTTTGCTCCAATGATAATCCTTGAGCAAGACATAAATCCTTGCTTCTTTTTCCCATTCAGCCAGATATTCTCCGAAATTTTTTGTTCTCACAAAGATTTGGCTGATTTTGAAGAGTTCTTTGTCATTCTCACTTTTTCTGTCCTCGATTTTTATTATATGATAGCCGATTGAACTTTCCATAATGTCGCTAGTTTGCCCTTTTTCCAAAGAAACTACTGTTTGCGCTATTTCTGGAAGCATCTGGCTGAGCTCAAACCAGCCGAGAGCTCCTTTATTTTTAGCACTGTCCCCTTCTGAATATTTTTCAGCCACTTGGAAAAATTCTTTTTTATTCTCGAGGTCTTGGGCAGCTTTGGAAATTTTTTCTTTCGCTTTCTGAAAAACAGGTTCGTTTTTTCTAATGTTCTCTGTGAGTTTTTCCTTATAAAGGTCTGGTTTTACTATATTTTTTTTGAAATCCTCAATATCCCAGCCATAAAGCCGGCTCATATTTTCCCTAAGATCATTTTCATTTCCGTATTCTCTTATTTTTCGGTCAACTTCCTGGGAAACAATATCATCGGTAAGAACAATCTCTCTCTTTTTTGCTTCTTTCTCAATTATCAAGTTCTCAATCATTTTGTTTAATACGTATTTTTCCTTTATTTTAAGCCTTTTTTGGCCATCTTCCGTGTTGAAATCAACTCGCATTCCCAAATCGGAAAAATCCTGATTTTCATAAAACTTTTTCACCGATTCAGTCTTGCTGTCAAGCTCGCTGATTCTCACTATTTTTGAGTTGCAGAAGGCAGCCGGATAGGGAATTATTTTGACCGTCTTTTGAATCAAAATATTATCCGCGTTGAATATATATATGGCTACAGCGGCAAAAATAATGTAAACGGCAAGAAAAGTTCCAACTGCATACATAATCGTCAGGATGCCGACTTTTTTATCCTGTATTTCTTTTTTATCCTCCTTATTTTTTTTGATATTTTTACTCATTTGCCTTTTTTATTCTTTTTTGCGGGCTTTTAATACTTAAAAAAGTAACTCCACCATTTTTTATAAATCGGGATATCTTCAGCTTCAATGTCATTTTTTTGCGCCATATTCGCAACCTCGCTCTTTTCTCGCCCGGACAAGCCTGGCTTGACAATTACCATATTTTCATCAGGATTTTGAAAACTTAGCTTATCCCGCACTTCTTTTTCCTGGAAATCGCGGCTTTCAAAATAGGCTATTTTTTCCTTGAGGTCCAGGTTGTTTTTTTCGATTCTGGCAGCTTCTTCCTCAAGAGCGGAAATTTCTTTTTGAATCTGGTTTTTTTTGTATATAACTTTAGATGCTGAATAAGCCACATAAGCCAGTATAATCAGGCCCAGCAACAAAAAAAACTTAATAAAACGCATTTTTCCGCCTACTTTTTCTCCTTTTTGCATTTTTTTCATTATTTTAGAGTGAGAAGCGGTGCAACGGTAAAGGCTACCATAGCCAAAACGGCTACAAGAGAAATTGCTATCCAGATTTTTCTCATCCTTTTGTTGCGTTTTTGAATATAGCTCATGAGGATATAATAACAAAATAAATACTAAAAAACAATCCCCTTCTCCCTTAGGGAGAAGGTAGTTCGCCTAGGCGAGCCGGATGAGGGAGCTACTTGCGAAGTTTCTTCCCTCTCCTGTCTTTCAGACATCCTCTCCCCAAGGGAGAGGAAGACAACAAATTCACTTTTTCAGTACGGCTAAAAAGGCTTCTCCGGGAATACTTACTCTTCCGATGTTTTTCATCTTTTTTTTGCCTTTTTTCTGCTTTTCCAGAAGTTTTTTCTTCCTGGATACATCTCCGCCGTACAGCTTGGCTATAACATCTTTTCTGAAGGCCTTAATGGTTTCCCTGGCGATCACTTTTCCGCCAATAGCGGCTTGCAAGGCAATTTGGAAATTTTGTCTTGGAATTGCATTCTTCAGCTTTCCGACTATCCTCTTGCCCTCACTGAAAGCCCTTTCTTTTGGTACAATCCTTGAAAAAGCATCTATTTTTTCTTCAGCTACCAGAATATCCAATTTAATGAGGTCATAAGGCCGCCAATCCTTTATTTCATAATTTAGAGAAGCGTATCCGGACGATGCGCTTTTGATGTCATCATGGAGATTGGTGATAATATCAGTCAAGGGACAGATGAATTTCAAAATCATTCTTTCTCCATCCAGATATTCCGTATCCAAATACTGAGCTCTTGTATTTTTCATTACTTCCATAATGGCGCCAAGATAGCTTGAAGGAGAAATGATTTCTAAATTAGCATAGGGCTCGGAAATTTCTTCAATTTCCGACGGATCAGGAAGCTCCGAAGGGGAATAAATCAGCATTTCTCCGATTTTATTTTTTAATTTTACCCTATATACCACGCTTGGAGTTGTAACAGTCGGCGTAATTTCAAATTCCCGTTCAAGCCTGGATTGAATTATTTCCAGGTGCAAAAGCCCTAAAAATCCGCACCGAAATCCCCGTCCCAATGCCAAATTGCTTTCCGGTTCGAAAGTAAACGCTGCGTCGTTCAGCTTTAATTTATCAAGCGCATCGCGCATGAAGTTATAATCGTCGCCTTCAATCGGATAAAAAGATGCATAAACCATTGGTTTAACTTCCTTATATCCCGGCAATGGAATAGCACCTCTATTCCTGTCTGAAATTGTATCCCCGACGCGGCAATCCGCAACGCTTCGGAGGCCTGTCGCAATATATCCGATTTCTCCAGCTGACAAAACCTGGCTTTTCACAAGCTGCGGCTTGAAATGGCCCACTTCAATGACATCGCACGTCGCATTTGCCGCCAGCATAGAAATTTTATCTTCAGCTTTAATTTCTCCGTCAATAATCCGCACATGAGCTAAAACGCCCTTATAGATATCGTATTTGGAGTCGAAAATGAGAGCCTGTAGCGTCTTTTTTGCGTCTCCTCGGGGAGCTGGTATAATTTCCACAATTTTTTCCAAAAGTTTTTCCACTCCCTGCCCTGTTTTTCCAGAAACTTCCAGGATTTCTTCTTCTTTGCATCCCAGAATATGGATTATTTCCCGTTTTGTTTTTTTTATATTGGCATTAGGAAGGTCGATTTTGTTCACTACCGGGATAATTTCCAAATTATTATCAATCGCTTGATAAAGGTTAGCCAAAGTCTGGGCTTGGACGCCCTTAGTTGCATCAACCAGCAATACCGCGCCTTCAACTGCTGCAAGAGACCGCGAAACTTCATAGCCGAAATCCACATGCCCTGGAGTATCAATTAGATTCAGAATATACTCACCACTGTCATTCCCGCGAAAGCGGGAATCCTGTTTTAAATTTTGATCATTTATATTTTGAATTTGTTTTGGATTTAGGATTTCGGACTTCGGATTTTTCGCATGGTAAACCATGCGAACCGGCTGCATTTTGATCGTTATCCCCCGCTCCCGTTCCAAATCCATGGTATCCAGAAGCTGTTCTTTCATCTTGCGTTTTTCAACTGTTCCGGTCATTTCCAACATCCGGTCGGCTAAGGTCGATTTTCCGTGGTCAATATGAGCCAAAATTGCAAAGTTTCTTAAATTATCCATGATTTATTCCAACGGGCTTTTTATGTTTCTTAAAGCAGGATTTGTTACTTTGGTGTAAATCTGCGTTGTTCTAATATTAGCATGACCCAAAAGTTCCTGCACATACCGTACATCCACTCCGCTTTCCAGAAGATGAGTCGCAAAACTGTGCCGCAAACTATGAAAAGTCGCTTCTTTTTTGATCCCAGCTCTCCTTAGGGCATTTTCAAAAACTTTCTGGACGCTGCGTTCATCCAATCTGCCGCCGCGATTACTCTCAAATATGTAGTCATAGCCATTTTTTAAAACAGCCAAATTCTTTATTAAAGGCAGCAGTTTTTCCGGAAAAATTGTTATTCTGTCCTTATTTCCTTTCGCGCCTTTGATATGAATAGTCAATTCATCCAGATTAATATCTTTGACTCTCAGATTTATTATTTCGCTCACGCGCAAACCTGCTCCATAAGCCAATGCAATTAGCAATTTATGTTTCATGTTTCCTAAAGAGCTAATTATTTTTTCAATTTCAGCTCGAGACAGGACAATTGGCAGTTTACTGGCTGTTTTAGCGAATTTAACATCAATAGCCGAGGAATTTTTCATTACTTCGCGGTAAAAATACTTAATAGCTTGCAAATGCAAATTTATCGTTTGCGATGATTGTTTCCGGTCTTGTTTTTCCAATAGATATTTTTTAATCAAAGCGACATCTGGCTCACGCTTTATATTCTTTGTATATTTAAAATATTCGTTTAAACAACCTAAATAACTTTCAACAGTTCGCGGACTGTAATTTCGCAGTTTTAGCTCCTGTCTTATTTTTTCCAGCAACTCTTTGAGATTCATGGAATTTATGCTATATTTTATTCATAAATAAGTATTGTATACATTATACAAAAAGTTCGCATAACACACAACTTTTAGCTATTGTTTAACACTAAGTTCGCATATAAACGAGTTATGTGAAATATTTTTCAGTTTTAATATAATCCACGTATGGCAGCACCAATAACACACATCGCTTTAACCGAGAAAATTTTTGATAAATTTTTTAAAGACAAAATAAGGAAAGATTTTTTTATTGGCACATCGTTTCCAGATATTAGATATTTGAAAGTAATTGATAGAGATAAAACACATTACAAGGATTTATCTATTGTAGACTTGGGAAACGATGAATCTTTTTCGGCAGGAGTAAAATTTCATTCAATTCTAGATCACGCTAGAGAAAAATTTATTGTTGAAAATAACACTTATTCATTATGCCCCGAATCAAAATATATTACGCAATCGTTGAAAATTTTGGAGGACGAAATTTTTTATCAACACGTCAAGGATTGGACTATCTATACAGAGTATTTGAATGAAATTTTACAAGCGGAAAGAAATTATAGAGTTGCCGAAAAAGATTTGAAGAAATGGCACTCATTATTACAACAATATTTTCAAAAACAACCTGATGAAGATGCTGTGAAAAATTTTACACTTGGTATTGGATTCACAGAAGAAGTTACTTCTGAAATAAATGAAAATATTGCAAAAATGAAAACCAATAAAAAAATCATTAAAATAATAGAAAATTTATACAAAAATTTTGATTTGCTGATAACGTAACTGAAAAATACATCATATAACAGCGTGTATGAGGTTCAAGAAAAAGTGCGTTAATATAATTTTCAGAGGTTGCACTTTTTCTTTCACCCAAATTTCGCCTACTCTATGAGAAAATAATAAGGAAGTCGGCGAAACTTCTCATACACGCAAACGTTGTGGCGAAAAAACTAAAAATTTCCTCTCTATTTTTGAAAAGAATTTTTGGCAATTTTGCTCGGTTGAATAGCTTTTTAAATATAATAAAATAACTTTTAACAAAGCAATAGGTCGTCCTTTTCCCGAGTTTGACATATTTTTGCCATTGTGGCAGTATTACAGCATAGAAGCAATAAATTTATGCGTAAAATTGACTTAAAAAACGTGGTTTGGAAAGAAGGGAAATATTATGTTGCCCAGTGTTTGAACGTGGATGTTTCTAGTTTTGGCAAAACTAAAAAGGAAGCCTTGGTGGCGTTAGATGAAGCTTTAGAATTGTATTTTGAAGATATTAAGGTTCCGAAAGTGACAAAAATTGAGGAACCGGAACTCATTAAAATGTCCGTTTGCCATGCCTAAGTTGTATTCATCTTTAGAAATCATCAAAGTCCTTCAGAAAAAGGGCTTTATTTATATTTCGCAAAAAGGCAGTCATGCTAAATTCAGGAAAATCGGCAGTCCAACTTTGACCGTCATTGTTCCGGCTGGCAAAAGAGAAATCCCTTTCGGAACTTTTAGATCAATTTTGCGCCAAGCCAATTTAACCGAAGATGATTTTAGGAAAAAATAAGTCAAACTTCGTACATTCTTAAATGTTATGCGAAAATAAATTTTTTATCTTGGCAATAATTTAGGTTTTGCGCATTGAATTACAGTAAAAATTAAATAAATTACCCTATAATAACTAATATTATGAATGACAAAAAGAAAGAAATTCTCAAAAAGCTGAAAAATACCTATTGCCGGCTGCAGCCGTCTGGCATTGAAGGCGTGGGCGTTTTTGCAATAAGAAATATTCCGAAAGGAATAAACCCGATGATTCCACCAAAAGAAGCGCTGGATGCGCACTGGTATGAATTCAAAACTTCCGAACTTAAGGGTTTGGATAAGGGAGTAGCAAGAATGATAGATGATTTTCTGGTTATTGAAGAAGATAAAACTGTTATGGTTCCCGAACATGCCTTCAATGGAATGGATATTTCTTTTTTTGTCAATAATTCCAAGACTCCCAATATGAAAACTACCGATGATGGCTTTACTTTCGTTACACTCCGAAAAATAAAAAAAGGAGAAGAGCTGACTGTCGCATATGAAACGTATGACTATAAATACAAAAAATAGCCCCTCCGTATAAAACAAGGCCCTGATAAAACTCCCCGCGAAGGGAGTTTTTATCTTCTTCGCATTATAATCCGCTGACTTCCCCAGTATCTTCAACAATATCCTTTCTTTCCCTAAATAATCTTTTTGAAAGAGATTTTTTGAAGTTCATAAATTCTTCAAGCTTGATCGCGTGGCACACGGCGGCAAAAATCAGTACGCCGGCGGATGCCGAGACGGAAAATTGCACAAAAACGCCGATAAATGTGTCCATATCAACGGATCTTCCGACGATATATTTGAGCAGCTGGATTCCAATTCCTGCTGCAAAAGTTGCTAGAACAATTTTTAAGATGGCGCGGATTATTTTTTTGTCATCCAGATTGTCATATCGGGTTCTGAGCCAAAACAAAAGCAGCATCATCTGGGCTATGCTAGAAAGGGAAAATGCAATCGCCAGGCTTAAAATTTGATATTTGCCAATGAGAAGCAGAACGGTTCCGATATTAACAACTTCTGAAACAATTGCGATATAAAAAGGGGTTTTTGTGTCATGCATGGCATAAAACGAACGAGCCAGAAGCGGAATAACGCTTTGGGCAAAAAGGCTGGCAGCCAAAATCCCGAGGCACGAAAACGTAAGCTCTGTATCTTCCCAATCGAATTTTCCGGATCCCAAAATAATACGAACCAGCTGGGCTCGGAGAAGTAGGATAAAAACGCTGGCTGGAATGACAAAAAACAAAATTTGGCGGAACGTCTGTGAAAATGAAATTATGAAATTTTGGTCATCTTTTTTGGCCGCAAAATGAGAGAGGGTCGGAAAAACAGCAATAGAAAAAGAAATGCCAAAAATTCCCAGCGGCACGCTTTCAAGGTTTTGGGCAAAATTAAAAATTGCCAGGCTTCCCGCAGCCATGGTTGAAGCAAAAATTGTTATCACCAGAAGATTTATTTGTCCGATAGCTATTCCCAAAGTCCTTGGAATCATTAGGCGAAAAATTTTCCTTATTTCCTTATTGGAAAAATGGCCGATAAACGACCAGGAGTGGCGATAGCCAAGATTTCTGGCAGCCGGATATTGGACTATCACATGCAAAAACGCCCCAAAAACCACCCCCCAAGCCAATCCTATCGGACCCATAAACCTGACAAAAACCAAAACACCGACAATAATGCCAAAATTATAAAATATGGGTGCCAAAGAATATATCAGAAATCTTTTAAACGAGGTTAAAATTCCCCCGAAAATTCCGGAAATTCCCAAAAACAGCGGACTTAAAAACATTATTCTCGTAAAAATAACGACTTGAGAAATTTTTTCGGGCGAGAAGCCGGGAGTAATCATTTTCATAATCCACGGCGCAAACAGCGCGAATATTAACGACAAAACAGATATAAAAACAATTGCCAGATTCATTATTCCCCCAGCCAATTCCCAAGCCTCGCCTTCTTTTTCATGGCTGATAAGCGACGTAAAAACCGGAATGAAAGCGGCGCTAAGCGCTCCGAGAATGAGAAGATTGTAAATCAGATCCGGAACTCGAAAAGCCGCGTAATAAACATCCAAAACATCTCCGGCACCGAAAGTTGAAGCTAAAAAACGATCTCGAAAAAGCCCAAGCAGACGACTGGCTAGCCCTGACAAAGTTATAACAAATGCCGCTGAAACAACCGATCGGGAGGGCGAGGAATTCAGGATTATTTTATTGTTTAGAAATTTTTTTATCATTTTATTTGCGAGACAGCGCTACTCCAAAAAATTTATCCATTTTCAGATTGCTGCTGATATTGAACGACTTATTTTTCTGGCTTAATCCATCTGGATATTTCCATAGCATTTTATAAAAATCCGGGTAATCAATTTGTAAGTCAAACTCACTTTCGATGCTTCCTGACTGCTTTTGAACCAGAAGGGAATAGGTGTCTGCCGGCTTGGATGTGAAATTAGTTTCGAGCTTAAATGGCAGAAGATATGTATATTTGATTTCAACAGTTTCTTTGGGGCTGACATAAACCCAGTTTGCAAAAACTGTTTTTCCGGCATCTTGATAAATGCGAGTTCCAGATTCTTCATCAACAATTATAGATTCCTCTTCGGTCTCCACTTGCGGATCCCTCTTATATCCCAGCGCATCATAATCCAGCGGAGGCGAATTGAATTCCCTGGTTTGTCCGGATGCGGAGATAAGCTTAGAACCTTTTGGAACATAAACCCGCATGTAATCAGCATTGACTTTATTCCAAAAATCATAATCTGTGTCTCCCCCATTATGCCGCCTGGATATCGCTACGGTATCAATAATTGAGCCATCTGCTTCAATTTTCGCCTCATGGCTTATTTTTTCCGAAATAACCCCATCAGTTTTATATCCGTTTATGTTGGTATTTATGACGCTAAGATAATCTTTTGACGCGTCGAGAACTTCTCCTGACCAGCCTTTTTGGGATAATATTTTTTCAATCTCCCAATTTTTGGAATAAATCAATACATGTTTTTCATCCAGACTTTCGGCAAAAATCTGCATAGTTTCGGCTATATCGGAAAAATTATCGGCATTGAAAATCTTATCAAGAATGACGGGCGCCAGATCGGAAATTATTTTTTTGGGCTCATTTTTTTCCTTATCATAATTATATTCAACTTCATTTTGAATGGCTTCCATAAAATTATTTTCATCAATAGTCACGCCGTAGTCCGGCATTTCAATCGGACCGGTTATTTTAAGAAGTTTTTCTAAAACAGTTGGGGTTATGGCAATAACTCCGTCAACCGTCGGCCCGCCCGTCTTTTCATAAAACAAAGTGGCTTTTTCAGCTGACACGGGAAAATCAGGAAACCAGTTGCTGTCGTGCATGCTCCAGTTGGCGCTGATTTTTTGAATTGGAACGGGAGGAACGATCCTGTCTTCAAGCTGTCCGTCGGGATTAAAAATTCCATCAACAAAAAAATTTCTGACACGCCCGTTAAAAATATCCAAAACCGCGTAGGTCCCGATAAATCCTCCCGTAGCGCGCATTTCCTGATTGTTTTGAAAAAGAAAAAGGTATTTTCTCGGCCCATTTCCGCCCAAAATATCAGTAAATATTTTTTCATTGGCCACAAATTCATCCAAAAATTTTCCGGCTTCCGGAAGGCCTTTCTTGAGTTCTATAAATTGATTTCTCTTGTCTTCTGGAATATCGGAAACATCAACCAACTCAAGATTTTCCTGGACATTTTCTAGAAGGAAAGCGATTTCATCAATGCTGGATTTGGTATCGTTAAAAATTTTGAGATAGGAGATGTCTTTCTCTTCAATTTTGCCAGGATTTTTTATTTTTTCCAAAATTGCCATGTTTTCCGAAGCCAGCGATCCAATTCGAGAAAGATCTTTAGCCGCCTTTACGAGATGCGAACCGGAAGAAAGCTTGGAAAAATAAGGAATATATCTTGAAGACTCTACGGCTATTTTCCCCAGACCATCGATATCTTTGGAAATTTTTTCCAGTTCATAGCAAGCCTCGTTAAAATCCAGCGCAGCTGATTGAAAATTGCTTCTCTCAAGCCCACTTTTGGCTGATACCAGGCTAGCAAAAACCTTGCCGCTGTTTTCCATAGCCGCTTTTTCGACCCGAAGACCTTTGTTTATAAAATTAAAACCGAAAATAACCAGAAAAACTGCTGCTGCTGTTCCAGCAAAAGAAAAAAATGTTTTTTTGGATGAAAATGGCTTAAAATATTTTTCGTAAAAAAATATATCCTTAAAAGAAAAATTTTCTTGTCCGTTGTCTCTGCTTTTTCTTTTATCCCTCTTTTTCTTTTTTTGGGGATTTTTGAATTTTTCAAAATAGTCCGTCTTTTCCAAATCATAGTCGCTGATATAGTTCGGCTCTCCCAAATAGCTGTTCTCCTTTTTCTCCAAAAATTCAACGGTAACTTTTTCCACGTTGCCGACATCATCAGAAACAATAGGAACTGCGTGTTTTTTGTAAACTTCTTTTCCTTTACCGTGAAATTCTTTTAATTTTTTTTCTTCGCGAAAAATTTCGGAAAATCGCTGCATTCCCGAGGTATATGCGTCATTTTCCTTTATATCGGCGGCGAATCTTTGATCTTTTGCAGCAGTCCCTTGAAGAGAAGAGCTTCTTTCCAAATTCAATTTGTCGAATCTTCCCGACCGTATCACGTCGGAAGTAACGGGAAATATGTTTTTGATCGGGCTATTTTTCTTTTTTATTCCGCTTTCCCGGATATGCCTCTCTACTGAATTAATTTTTTCCACATCCAAAATTCCGCTTGCATCTGCGGGCCTGACATCAAACATTTGAGGAATGATGTTTTTCTTTTTTTCTTTCATCTTCTGGCTTTATTATATACCTCCAAAGTTATTTTTGCCATTTTCTTCCATGAATATTTTTTAATTCTTTCATAGCCGCGCCTTATCAGATCTTTTCGCAAATTATCATCCGAGAGGATATTATTTACGGCCTCCGAAATGCTATTCGTATTTTTCCCGTCAAAATAATATGCGCTTTCGCCCAAAACTTCTTTCATGCAAAGATGGTCGGAAGAAGCCACTGGAGCGCCTTTGGCCATAGCTTCAAGAGGCGGCAATCCGAAACCCTCATAAAGCGACGGGAAAACATAGACAGATGTATTGTGAAAAAGAGTGTCCAATTCATAATCCGGAATATATCCGACAAAAATAATGTCTTTAATTTTTTCTTTTTCTGAAAAATTTTTGAGCCGCGAATAAAAATAATCAATCTTTCCCACAAGGACCAGACTGAGATCTTCCCTGCTCTTTTTTATCTGTCCAAAGGCCAAGATTAAACGCTCCAGATTTTTATGCGGATAAGCATTTCCGACATACATAATATATGGTTTTTTTATTCCATAGCGAGCCAGAATTTCATCATCTTTATTGGGGCTAAGCATACAAAAATCTTCACAGGCTTCATAGGTAACAACAATTTTTTTTTCAGGAATTGATTTATAATTTTTCAGGATGTCTTTTTTGGTGAAATTGGAAACAGCAATTATTTTTTCAGATCTTGCTATGGCCGATTTGATGACAATTTTATAAACCAAAAATTTTATCCAATACAAAAGCGGACTTAGCGTAGAGCTTTTGACGGTAGGAAAATTAATCAGGATCAAATCGTGGATTGTCACTATGAATTTCCCTAGATAAAAAATAGGCACATTGAAATGCGGAAAGTGGACAAGATCGAGGTTATATTTTTTAAGAAGCCTTGGAAACCTGATTTGTTCAGAAAATCCGTACCAACGGTAATCAGCCTTCACTTTTTGAAAATTGGGATTTTTCGGCTTATATTCATCAAAATTTTCCGATTTTAGAAAAATAAAATACTGGTGGCTCTTGCCGCCTTTGGAAGAAACTTTTTCCAAATTCTCTATAAGTTTTTGCGTATATCTTCCCAGTCCTTTGCCAATCGGTCCGAAAAACCGGGCATCGATTCCAATCCTCATAGCGTAATTATATCATATTACGATAAAAAAACGCGAAATTGACCAAGGCAATTTCGCAACATTGAGATAATCGGCTGGCTATCCATCTAAACGAAGAGTTCCCGAGTTAATTTGGCGGTTTTTTTCCAGTCAAACTCCTTTGCTTTTTCCAGTCCATTTCTGATTAAAGTTTCTCTTAATTCCTTTTTAGTCAATATTTCTTTCATCGCCCAATAAATCTCGCTTGGCCTATCGGAATCGATAAGGATTCCGCCTTTTCCGACAATTTCCGGAAGCGAAGAATTATTCGAGGCGATTACCGGCACGCCGCATTTTATGGCTTCAAGCGGAGGAAAGCCGAAGCCTTCAAAAAAAGAAGGATAGATAAAAAGTGAAGCAAGATTATAAATATACTTTTTGTCCTCATGCGGAATTTTTCCCGCAAAAAATATGCTTTTTGATCCCCGCGTCAGTTTTATTTCTTCGAATATTTCCTGGCTAAGCCAGCCTCTTTCTCCTGCAATGACCAGTTTATATTTTAGAAGCCCGTCGTTTTTCGACTCGTATGAAAATTTATGGAACTGGTCAAAAGCCCTGATAACAGCGCGAATATTTTTTCTCGGTTCAATCGTTCCCAGATAAAGCACAAACTTATATGGAAGTTTGTATTTTTCCTTTATTTTCACAAGCTTCTCGTCATTTCTATCGATAATTTGGAACTCATCAGAAACCGCGCTATGGATCATTTCTATTTTTTTAGAATTGATTTTATAAAGGGAAACCAAATCATTTTTAGTCGAATCAGAAACAGCAATTATTTTGTCGGCGCGGCGGCAAATTTTTTTCGGATTTATAAAAATGTGCCAGAATCTCCGCTTCCAGGAAAAATATTGCGGATATCTTTCAAAAGAAAGATCATGCATAGTCAAAATCAGCCTGGATTTTTTGCTGACAGATCCAAAAATTATGTTTGGCATAAAAACAACATCTGCTCCGCCTGCCAGCTGATCGATTTTCGGCCAATTAAAATACCAAAATGAAAAATTCAAGAACTTATTGGGAATTCTAAGCCTTTTTATCTTCACGTTTTTATATTTCTTAAAAACGCCGAAGTCAAAAGCAGGTTTTTTCCAGGAATTAAAAAAAAGAACATAGCGATTCTTTTGGTCAATTTCAAACAGATTTAAAAGCAAGTTCAAAGTATATTCTTCAACTCCAGTCCTCCTTCCATCCATAAGACAGCGGATATCAACGCAGACTTTCATAAATTATTCGAGATAGTGCTTTATCATTACAATCCAAAAAGCGGTAAAAACAGCTCCAAAAAAAACAAGAACGGAAGTCAAAAAGCTGACTTCATCAATTCTTATAACCGGATTTTCAAAAATTACATGGAACCAAGCGCTGTCTTTCTGGTCTTTGTTGAGATTCTCAGTTTTTTGGGAGATTATTTTTGAAACGGCCTGAGCCATGTTTTCGGAATTTTTTTTGTTTTGCGCAGAAAAGCTTGCCGCCACAACTTGAGAAGATTTCTTTTCCGCTTTTATGTTTTTCGCAAGTTTTTTCAAGCTGTAGCTTGAAGCATCTATGCCTGCTTCTTTTAATATTTCTTCCTCAATTCGCGGACTTTTCAGCCATTCAACCAAAGTTTCTGCGAATTTTTCATCTGCCTGAAGGCGGTAGAAATCGTCATATTTGTAATTATCGGTATTTTGCGCTCCGCTTCGAGTGATGTTCATGACAAGCGAAGTTGTGTAGGAAACAGGACGGAAAGAAAAATACGCAAAAGCGGACAGGATAATAATGACTGCTGTACATATAAACAGCTTTAAATGTTTTTTTATGATTTGAATATACTCTTTAAGTTCCATAATTATCAATTTACAATTATCAATTTTAAATCAATTCACAATTTATCAATTTACAATTTTCAAACCTGATATTTATTGAAAATTGAATTATTGAAAATTTATTGTAAATTGTAAATTGATCATTGAAAATTGTTCTTGCCAAAAGTTTATGTTATTTGTTGATATCTTTACGCTTATCAAATTCTTCTGTTATATATTGTAGTATTCTATCCTTAAACAGATTTTTGTCAAATTTTTTGGCTTTTTCGCGGATATATTCCGAATTAAAATTCATTTCTCTAAATTTATTTACGGCTTCAGTTAAATCGTCAGCCGTTTGATTTTCGAAAAAAACGCCCATCTTCCCTTCTTCCATATGCTCGGGGATATCTCCTCCCCGGTAGGCAATAATCGGCCGTCCGGACGCCATAGCTTCAATAGCCACTATGCCAAAATCTTCTTCTTGAGGAAAAATAAACGCCTGACATTTTGCATAATAATCCGCCAGTTTTTCGTCTGGCACCCGTCCCACAAATTCAATATTCGATTTTGCCATTCTTTTGAGCCTTTTAAGTTCCGGCCCCCTTCCAATAATTTTAAGTTTTAGCCCAAGATTATTGAAAGCCTGGATGGCAATATCGAATCTTTTATATGCAATCAGCCGCCCGACCATCAGAAAATAATTTTCCCGCTTTTTGGAGATATAGAAATTTTCCGTGTTAACCGGCGGGTAGATGACAAGGCTGTTTTTTCTATAATATTTTTTAATTCTTTTGGCAACAAAATTGGAATTAGCGATGATTTTATCAACTCTTTCAGCGCTTGTTCTATCCCAAATCCGGACATAATTCATGGCCAGCGGAACCAATTTTTTTATAAAAGACGGAAAATAAAAATCCTGGGTATATTTTTGGCAGTCATCCCAGGCATAGCGCATCGGCGTGTGCATATAGCAGATATGGAGAGTTTCCGGACCCGTAATAACGCCCTTGGCGTAGCTTGATGAATCAGACAAAACTATATCATAAGCGGAAAAATCAAATTGTTCAATTGCCATCGGCATAATATGGGGAAAAATGCGGTGGTGATTTTTTGCAAACGGAAGCTTTTGGACAAAAGAGGTTTTTATATTTTTTCCCTCAAATTTTCCATGCATCAAGTCTTTGTTATAGACAAGCGTATAAATCGGAGCATATGGGAAAAGCTCGCAAAAACACTCGAGCACCCGTTCCGCGCCTCCATATTGGACTAAGTAATCGTGAACTAAAGCTATCTTCATGTTAGAATTTTAGCATATTAGCGCCGTAATAAAAAGCCGCCCAGAAGGCGGCAACAAGCTCTTTTTGGAGGCTTTGCTTGCTTTCTCATCATGTCCTCCTTTTATAAATTTCTTCTTTTCTTAAACAGCACCCCGATCGTTTTGAGGCATATCTGGATATCCAGCCACAGCGACCAATTTTCGATATAATATAAATCCATTCGATATTCATCTTCGAAATCCAAATCAGACCGGCCAGAAACTTGAGCCATTCCAGTCACACCCGGCTTTATAGTCAAAAGCCGGCGGTGATATTCCATATATTTTTCCACTTCCCGCTCCTGATGGGGCCGAGGTCCAACCATGCTCATAGTGCCGAAAAGGACATTAAAAAATTGGGGAAGCTCGTCTATGGAAAATCTTTCAATGATATTTCCTACTCTTGTTTTTCTGGGATCCTTTTTAATTTTATATAGCGGCCCTTTTCTCACGCTCTGCTTGCTTATCAGTTCTTTTTCAAATTTCAGTGCTTCTTCGAACCCAGGATTTTCTTTTGTCACACAATCTTCCCATTTCATATAGCGGAATTTATAGACAAAGAATTTTTTTCCATCACTTCCTATTCTTTCATTTTTATAAATTATCGGGCCGCAGCTGTCGATTTTTATGGCAATAGCGGTCAAAATTGTTATCGGAGAAGTTATAATTATTCCGATAATTGAGGCGATAAGATCAAAAATCCGCTTAAGGATCCTTCCCCAGCCGTCCAATGGAGTGTTTTTAACTTCAATAATCGGTTCGCCGTTCAAAACTCCAATCTGAAACTGGGAGGTTTCCCTGGTTGTAGGGATGAATTTGTAAGTAATATTGTGAATGGCGCAATAATCAATGAGTTTTTCTTGCTCGTCTTCGGTAAGCGACGGTTCGCAAAGAATTATTTCGTCTATTCCCCGAAATTGTTTGATTTCTTTGATGACTTTGAGGCTTCCGGTGTCCACCTGATAGACAACGCGATAGCCTAAATTTTTATTATGTTTGAATAATTTTGAAAGATAATTCATTTTTCCGTTTCTGCCGATAAGAAGGACTCTGTGAACCCCGATCCCTCGATTTCGAAGCAGCCATTTTTGGATCAGCTGGATAAAATAGCGGGCAGTTATGACATACAAAACCGCTAGGCCCCAGGCTGCTAAAATCACAAAGCGGGATGAAAACCATTCCCGCTGCAAAAATATCACGACTATTATCACCACGAGGCCAATGGAAGTGGCCAAAAAAACATGGACTGATTCTTTCCAAAATTTTCTGGTTACTTTTATGGTATAAAGGCCCTGGAGCGCGTAGATTAATATGAAAATTGGCGTAATAATCAAAATAATTTTTATATAAATATCCAAAGGATAGTTATATAATTTTGGCCGTCCGGCAAAAAATTCCGGGACGTTCCGAATGTAAAAAGCTGTAAGAGCGGCTAAAACAATCATCGCAAAATCAACCGGAACCTGAAGGGCGCTAAAAAATAATTCTGATCTTTTCATGTTTTTCTCTATAAATTACGAATAAGCTAGCGCTCTACGAACATACAAACTACGAATTGAATAATTCATATATTCGTAAAAATTTATAATTCGTAGAGATTTCAGATATTTATCAAGGCAAATCTATAAGCCGGATTCTGTCGGGAACGATCATTTATCTTGTCTCGACGTTACCGTCGGGATCGCGCGGCATTTCCCGTTTTTAGCTAAAAAAACAGGACACAGCCTTGCACTCACGCAGGGATTTGGCCGTTTCACCTTCGATGTTTCCATTGAAGCTTATCCCTTGCGGGATACTTTTATTATCTCTAATAAAAGCGTCTCTGTTCGCACCCCTCGAGTTGCCCCGGATGGGAATTACCCACTACGCGTGCCAATGCACAGCACTGGCCGAGTGTCCGGACTTTCCTATCCATAATAAATTACGGATTGATCGCTCAATTTGCCTTGATAAATACCAAAATAATGTTTTATTTAAGCCAAAATTTTAATGTTCATCCTCTTAACAATAGCATATTTAATACAAAGTGGCAAGGCGTTTGTCAACAGAAAAAGCGGCTGGCGTGCAAGCCATACCGCTTCCGTTCCCATCTCCTTTTGGATAATTATTCCTTTTTGCCATAATTCGGATCAGTTGCGATCTTGTGTGCGTTCACTACTCCTTCGACAAATTCCGGATTTTCAGAATCAGCCAAGGCTTGGTGGACAGCATCGCCTCCTGCACCATGGCACTTTATTGCCTTAGCCATCTGGATTCTGGTTGAAAAAGCATTAATTTCTGAAAAAGGCCCTTTGCCGGAAAACCATCGTTTTGGTCCCTTGTGCATAGCTAATCCTTTTTCTGATATTTCCCCGGATTTCCGTTTCCCTTGCCCCGGTGAACTTATTTTTCCTACTCTGGAATCGCACATAAACCCTCCTTCTGTTTTTAAAGTTGATTTAAGTCTTCAAGCAGGTTCTGCCGCAAACTTATTTTCTCCTTATATTCCAAAACTCTATTCTTATTATCTTCAATAATTTTTTCTGGCGCGCTTTTTATAAATTTTTCATTTTTAAGCAGGTTTTCTGTTTTCAAAATGGCGCTTTCCAGATTTTTTATTTCTTTTTCCATTCTTTCCGTTTCTTTTTTGACATCAATAAGCGAAGCAATATCAAGATTTAAATTGCTTATTTTTATCATCTTTACTTCGGGCTTTTCCAAAATTATCTTGACCCTGGCCAATTTTTCAATAATTTCCCTGTTGTTTTCTATTTTTTCGGAATAAGCATTGATAATCACAGACGGGCTTATTCCATAGCTAGCCCTCAAGTTTCTTATTTTTGTGGTGATATTTTGAAGATTTTTGAAATCTTTTTCTGCTTTTTTGTCTATCATCTTTCCGTCTGCTACCGGCCACTTTTCAACCATTAATAATTTTTTGCCTTCGGCTAAATCCTGGAAAATTTTTTCCGTCACAAACGGCGTGAACGGATGCCAAAGTTTCAAAATTTTATCCAAAACATATCCCAAAACTTTTTCATTTTTTTCAATTTTGTGGATTTCCAAATACCAGTCGGCAAACTGATCCCAGGTAAATTTGCGGAGTGCTTCCTGCGCCAAAGAAATATCCTTGTTTTCCAAAAAGCTTGTCACGACAAGAATTATTTTATTGAGTTCATTAATAATCCATTTATCCGCAAGGGTTTTTATTTCTTTTTCATAAATGCTTCCAACCAATTCAAAATTTTCGCTTGAGCTGATGCAATATCTATATATGTTCCAGAGTTTTGTGACAAAATTTCGAAAACTTTCTATTTTTTCTTCATATATCCTTGAATCCTGCCCCGGAGTTACTCCAGAAAATACACTTAAACGCAATGCGTCCGCGCCGTATTTATCAATCATTTCCAAAGGATTGATCCCATTTCCCCGTGATTTTGACATTTTGCGTCCTTCTTTATCCCTAATTAATCCTGTAAAATACAAATTTTTAAAAGGAATTTTTCCAGTACGATACAAACTCATCATAATCATCCTGGCTGACCAAAAAAACAAGATATCCCTCCCCATTACCATCATATCTGTCGGATAAAATTCTTTGAAATTTTTTCCTTCAGGATAGCCGAGAGTTGAATATGCCCATTGGCCGGATGTAAACCAGGTGTCAAAAGTATCCGGATCCTGGTATAATTTTGGATCTTTGCAAAGCGGGCATTTGTCTGGTTTTTTAATGGAAACGATGTATTTATCTTCGCCGCAATTTTTGCAATACCAGACAGGAATCCGCGGACCCCACCAGATCTGGCGGGAAACGCACCAATCGCGCAGATTGGAAAACCACTGAATCAATGTTTTCCTAAAGTTTTCCGGATAAACTTTTATTTTATTGTTTTTTACGGCTTTCAGCGATTCATATTTGAGGGAATATTTTTTTGCATCGACGCTGATAAACCACTGCTTGGATATGAGCGGCTGAATCGTATTTTTGCATCTTTCGCAAATCAGCACATTTATTTTTGTTTCTTCTGTTTTTTCCAAAAGTCCCAATTTTTCCAAATCTTCAAGTATATTTCCTCTGGCTTCCAAAACTCCCTGCCCCTCATATTTTCCTCCCAACTTTGTGATTTTGGCTTCCTCGTTTATCACCTGGATTGTTTCCAGCTTATGATCATTCCCTATTTCCCAGTCCAGCGCATCATGAGAGGGAGTGATTTTCACTGCCCCCGTTCCAAATTCCCTGTCAATTCTCTTGTCAGCAATAATTGGAATTTCCCTGCCCACCAAAGGCAAAACTGCAGTTTTTCCAATAAGGTCTTTATATTTCAGATCGCCTGGATTCACTGCTACAGCAACGTCTCCCAGCATTGTTTCCGGACGAGTAGTGGCGACAGTTATAAATTTTTTAGAATCTTTGATCGGGTATCTAACATAATACAATTTCCCGTCTGTTTCTTTGTGGATTACTTCCAAATCGGAAAGGGCGGTTGCGCATCTGGGGCACCAATTGATTATTCTTTCTCCGCGATAAACCATTCCGTCTTTATGCATATTGACAAAAGTTTCAAGAGCAATTTGAAGCACGTCCGGATCAAGAGTGAATTTTTCCCGAGACCAGTCGGCTGAAATACCGATTTTCTTTTCCTGAGCGCGCATATAACTGGCGCGGTCTATGCAAAAATCATAAGCCTCTTTGTAGAACTTTTCCCGCCCCAAATCATGGCGAGTAATATTTCGCTCTTCTTTTATTTTTCGCTCATACACCACTTGCGTTAAAATTCCAGCATGGTCTTTTCCGGGAAGAAGAAGCGTTTTTTCACCTTTCATCCGGTGATACCGGCCAAAAATATCCATAAAAACATATCCGCTAGCATTGCCTACATGCAATTCTCCGTTAGCATTAGGCGGCGGAAGCACATTGCAATATTTCTTCTTGGATTTAATTTTATCAGGCGAAAAAAACCCTGAATTTTCCCAGAGTTTATAAATCTCGTCCTCATATTTTCCCGCTTCGTAGGTTTTAGAAATATTTTTCATAAACAACCCTTTCGGTTTTAGCGCCTATTAGTATCTGTAATTGCCATGGTTTCCTGCTGGCGGCGGCTGATGATAGCCACGCCCATTCCCACCCCTGCTATCATCCACATGAGTGCGCGCTGGCGGGGGTGGATTATAGCCGCTGCCATGGTTATTGTCATGATTACTACCACGGTAATCGCTATTATAATTATAATTATAATTATCATTCCTTCCATAACCGCCTATATAAATCCTGGCTGGCTGGGGCGGATAATAACCATTGTCATGATGATTATTATCATAGTCATAGTAATCATCATTTCTCCCATAATCACCTATATAAATGCGTGCTGGCTGAGGAGGGTAATAACCGGCATCATCATCGTGGCCATTATAATCATCATAATAATACTCCCTTTGATTATCCACATAAATCCTTGCTGGTTCGTATCCGGTATCATTTCCGTCATCGTCTATATAGATTCTACCGTATCCGTTGTCGTTGTCATTCTCATCCACATAAATTCTTGCTGGTTCATAATCATTGCCCGATGCCCAGTCGTCTGAACTATAACGGCCATATTTATCTCCTCCACAACTTGCTTCGACATTATTTGCGCCAACAGCAAAAGAAAACAAGGATAAAAGCACAATTATAAAAGAAAGTAAGATGTTTTTCTTCATATTTTTGCCGCGGCTAATTATCAAAGCCTCTATTTTCTCACTGTCACTCCCAATTCAGCTTCTAATGTAGATACAATTTTTTCTATTGAACGTTCCACCTCAGCTTTTTCAAAAGTCTTTTTTTTATCTTCAAATTCTATGCGAAACGCCAGGCTTTTTTGGCTATCTTTCTCGAAAACATCAAAAAGTTTTATATTTTTTACCAGATTTTTGCCAATTTTTTTAATAGTATCAACGATCTGTGCATAGGTCGTATCATTGGAAACAAGCAGAGAAATATCACGGGTAACAACCGGATATTTGCTTATCGGATTGTAAATTTTTGATTTATTCGCATGTTTTTTGAGGATTTCCAAATCAAATTCTGCCACAGCTACCGGACTTTTTATTTTATACGCCGAAAGTACAGCTGGGTTGATTTCAGAAAGGACGCCGATTTTTTCTCCTGCGATTTTTATTTCCGCCGACCGAAAAGGATGGCATATTTTTTCCGGATTCTTACGAAGTCTGACTTCGTAAGAATTGACGCCAAAACCTTCCAGCATATCTTCAATTGCGCCTTTCAAATCATAAAATATTTCACCCTTGCTGTCTTTATTCTTTGCCACTGCCATGGCCAACATTCTTTTTTCTTCGACTTTTTTTCCATCCGGCCGGTAGCATCTTCCCTCTTCAAATACCCGAAAATCTTCAAAATTTTTCAAATTCTCATAAATATTTTTTAAAATATTGGGAATCAGGCTTGTGCGAACATATTTCTGCTCCGAATTCATCGGATTTTCAAGCTCTAAATGTTTTATATTATCAAAACCGCAGCTAACCATATCCTTTTCGCCATAAAAGGAATAATTATAAACCTCATCAAATCCAATCCCTGTGAGCTTATCCTGGACTTTTCGCTCAAAGAAAACTTGCTCATTTATTTTAGCCGGCAATATTTCAGAAATCATCGGCTGCTCTTTCACTTTTTCATACCCCCAGATTCTTCCAATTTCTTCGATAAGATCTTCCTGAGTCTTAAGATCAAACCGGTATGTTGGAACAATGCATTCGATTATTTTTCCGTTTTTTGTTTTTATCCCGAGAATATTCAAAATTCTCGTCATATCTTTCACCAAAATAAATTCACCCAAAAGGCTGTTGACATAGCTGGAATCCAGCTTTATTTTCCATGGCGCCACTTTCTTGGAATATACGTCAACCACCCCCGTTAATTTCCCTCCGGCGGTATGTTCAATTATTTCAATAAGCCGCGCCATAGCTTTTTCGGCCAAATTCGGATCGATGTCTTTTTCAAACCGATCCGACGAGTCTGTTTTCAAATTCAGGCGCGTTCTGGTTTTTCGGATGCTCACCGCGTTAAAATTAGCTGATTCCAAGACGATATTTTTGGTATTCCCGTCAATTTCCGCCAGCTTTCCACCCTTAATTCCAGCAATTGCCAATGGATTATCGCCGTCAGTTATCAACAAATCATCGGAGGTTAATTCTTTTACTACTCCATCAAGCAATTTAATCTTTTCTCCAGTTTTTGCTTTTCGTACAACTATTCCTAACTTTGAATTTTGAACTGTAACTTTTAACTTTTCACTTTGAACTTTTAACTTATCCACATCAAAAGCATGCAAAGGGTTTCCAAGCTCCAGCATTACATAATTTGTCGCATCAACTACGTTATTAATCGCTCTTATTCCTGAAGCTTCTAATCTTTTCTTCATCCAATCCGGCGATTCTTTTATTTTTATATTTTCCATTACCGCTCCGATATATCTTGGACAAAGCTTGCTGCTCTTGACCGCAATTTTCAATTTCTTTGATTTCTTTTTGGGAAGCACAAGGCCGTCAAAATCATAATCAAATTTTTTCCTTTCGAGCACCGCAATTTCTCTCGCCACGCCGACATAGCTCATAGCGTCATGAGAGCGGTCAGGCAAGACCTTAATTTCAATAACAGAATCTTTTGATCTGAAATATTTTGAGATGGGGTCGCCAATCTTCGCGCTTTCAGGCAAAATAAGGATTCCTTCGTGATTTTTTCCGAGTCCTAGTTCGTCTTCAGCACAAAGCATTCCAAAAGATTTTTCTCCTCTAATTTCCGCTTCCTTGATTTTCATGCCATTGGAAAGATTTGTATCAACCAAAGCCACCGGGACTTTGTCTCCGGCTTTTATATTCCATGCTCCACAAACAATATTTAAAGCAGAACCAGCACCAACATCAACTTTCAATAATTGCAGCTTGTCGGCATTTGGATGCTTTTTTATTTCTAAAATTTTTCCGACTATCACGCCGGGAATATTAATCTCGCCCTTTTCCAGTCCTTCCACTTCAAAAGAATGGAACGTCAAATCTTCCATCACTTTCTCGGGCATTTTTTTGGTTCCGGATAATTCTTTTAGCCAGTTATAGGAATATTTCATAATTTTAAAATTGCCTAATAAACCTCAAATCCCCGCTATGAAAAAGCCTTACATCGTCAATCTTATATTTCATCATTGCCAAGCGTTCAAGCCCGATTCCCCAAGCAAAGCCGGTGTATTTGTTTCTTGGATACCCGGCAGCCACGAAAACATTCTGATTGACCATTCCCGCTCCGCCAAGCTCCAGCCAGCCATTGCCTTTGCAGGCACTACAACCTACGCCTGCGCACATGGTGCAGGAAATGTCATATTCAAATCCCGGCTCCACGAAGGGAAAATAACTTGGCCTTAACCTAATTTTTATATCCTGATGGAAAAACTGTGAAAAAAACACTTCCGCAACGTGCTTTAGATTTCCGACATTTATATTATCTCCTACAACCAGCGCTTCGAACTGATGAAAAGTATGCTCATGAGTTGTATCGGTCGCTTCGTTTCTGAAACATCTTCCGGGCGCGATAATTTTGAAAGGCGGCTTGTTTTTTTGCATATACCGCGCCTGAATCGCCGAAGTCTGCGACCGCATAGCAAGATCGCTGTTTTTCATGAAAAAAGTGTCTTGCATATCCCGCGCCGGATGGCTTTTGGGAATATTCAAAGAATCAAAATTATAGAATTCTGTTTCCACTTCCGGTCCATCGGCAATTTCAAACCCCATCGAGGTGAAAATATCTTCAATTTCCCTTCGAACGATTGAAATCGGGTTGAGATGCCCGATTCCGCTTTTCTTTCCAGGAATTGTCACATCAATTCTTTCTTTATTAAAATTCAAGTTTTCGTTTTTGACTTCCTGCCTTTTGCTTTTTATAATTTCCAAAATTTCTCCCTTGGTTTTATTGGCCAATTCTCCTATTTTTTTTCTTTCTTCCGGCGCCAAATCCTTGAGATTTTTAAGGATAGACACGAATTCGCTTTTTCTTCCTAGAAACTTTTTCTCCAAATCAAAAAGTTCTCCATTATCCCTGACTTTGGAAATAGCTTTTAAAATCTGATTCTTAATGTCGTTTATTTTTTGTTCCATAATATTGTCATTCCCGCGAAAGCGGGAATCTAACCTAATATTCCAGTCTCTTTACTGGATTCCCGTTTACACGGGAATGACAACTTACTACTTTTATTTTATATTTTAAGCCCAAAAAAGTCAAAACGGGCAGCAACATTGTTGCCACCCGCTCCCATTTTTTTAGTTCGGGGTACTTTTTGAAAAAGCTGTTGGAGAATTTAGAAAAACATCTTGCGGAAGCATAAAATTGCTCTGCCTGCCGCTTGGTTTGAGAAGTTTCTGATATTCTCGAATCCTTTCACAACTTGACATACACTTGCTTTTCTCTTCCCACTCCATTGGACACCCGACGCAGGGAGACCTCATGATGAATAGCTCCTTTCAGCTTTAAAAATTCCAGTCAGACATCTTTTGCCAGTAAAACGAAACCTGTGTTTTTCGGGTAAGTTACATGGTAACTCACCCTGGCCTTGCAACCGCAGTGTTGTACATTTTTCTGAAAAATCTTTATCTCTTCGCAATTTTCAAGACAAAGCCCTTTGTCTTGAAATTCATTCTGACAATTTCTGCACGGCGACTTCATAATTCCTCCCTAAATAGTTAATCGCCAAAATAAAAATCGCCGCCAAAAAACCAATGAACGAGATTATCCTTGCCCAAAGAGGCAAGGGGAGATCCGTTGCCGAAACA
Source organism: Patescibacteria group bacterium (assembly GCA_022711335.1). Classification (GTDB taxonomy): domain Bacteria; phylum Patescibacteriota; class Minisyncoccia; order Moranbacterales; family UBA2206; genus JAKLFF01. Next base: position 197,321 of record JAKLFF010000001.1, read on the forward strand.
GCTAAAAAAATCACTGCTAAAGCCTTCACACTCTGCCTCCCTTTTTAAAAAAGAGCTTTTATATATTTATAACCCCAGCCTTTGTTTTGCTTGATTATACTGTTCCTCGGTTATTTGTCTAGACGCGCGCATTGCATCCATAGCTTTCAGCATTTTATCCTTGTTTTCCGGCTTGAAAGCGTCCTGCATCATTTTTTCCCGCTCCTGAGAACTCATTTTTTCAAGCTTTTTCATGGCGATTCGCTGGAGCATACCCATTTTTTGGGGATCAGTATCGCCAGGTTTATTTTTTTTGAATGGATTCCACATAGATCATGTAGCATGAAACATATAACATGTAACAAACTTGCTTTATGTTATATGTTTTATGATTTACTCTGCCAATTATAAATAGTCACCAAAAGCGCTGATGCAATAAATATCGAAGAATACGTCCCAAACGTCACCCCGACAAGCAGCGCCAGTGAAAAATCTTTTATCGATTCTCCGCCAAAAATATGGATCGCTAGCAACGTGATTATCACAGTCAGCGAAGTGTTGATTGAACGCACCAGTGTTTCATTGAGGCTCCGGTTCACAATATCCGGAAATTTTTCCTTGAGAGAACTTCTTATCAGATTTTCGCGCGTTCTGTCATAAACCACAATAGTATCATGCACTGAAAAACCCAAAATTGTAAGAAGAGCGGCAATAAATGGAATTCCCACTTCTATACCATAAAAATGGCCCAAAAATGCAAATACCCCGACGGTTATAAGCACATCGTGAATAAGCGCGATGACCGCCCCAGCTCCATATTTCCAAGATTCCACCGGACGAGAAACTTTCCGGAAAGCAAAGGCGATATAAGCCATAATTCCGACTACCGCCCAAAAAATAGCCATGAGGGACTTGCTTTTCAACTCTTTGGAAACCGACGAATTAATGAAATCAACCCTCTGCTGCACCACTGTCGGATACTTTTCTTCCAATATTTTCATTACGCTCTGATTGGTTGCATCATCTTCAGACACATATCTTAAAAGCATTGCGTCATTCCCGGAAGGCTGGATAATAAGGCTGCTTAAACCCAATTCTTTGAGATTTTCTTCAATTTCCTGGTTGGCTGGAACGCCCTGTTCAAATTTAACTTCCATAAGCGTTCCACCGGTAAAATCAATTCCAAATTTCAAGCCCCAAACAAGCAGACTTGCGATGCTGACAATTGTAATAATTATAGAAAAAGCATAGGCGTATTTGGTTTTGGAAATAATGTTAAACATTAAAATTTTTAATTTTGTAATTTTTAATTTTTAAATAATTTCTAATTCTTGAATTTTTAAAACATTAAAAATTTTAATTTATTTACAAAATTATAAAATTAAAAATTATAAAATTTTATCTTTTTTATTTATTCCTACCATCCACATTTTATCTTCCAGCCAGTCGCCTATTATAAACCTCAAAATAGTTCTGGTTATGACGACAGCCGTGAACATGGAAACCAAAACTCCGATCAAAAGCGTTACGGCAAAACCTTTGACAAATCCCGTTCCTAATTCCATGAGAATAAGGCAAGTAATAATTGAGGAAACATTTCCGTCTCTAATGGAAGTCCAGGCACGCCGAAAACCCTCTTCAATAGCGCTAACTGCTCCGCGCCCCCTCCTGATTTCCTCTTTGGTACGCTCAAAAATCAATATATTTGCATCTACTGCCATTCCAATGGAAAGAATGAATCCGGCAATTCCGGGAAGAGTCAGCGTAATTGACCAGGGAGTAAAACCGGAAATTTTAAAAACAGAAACCATGAGTCCGGTATAAATCAAAAGCGCGAAAGACGCGATTAGTCCCAAAAGTCTATAATATAAAAGCATAAAAATGACCACCAAAATCAATCCGATCATTCCTGCTTTAAGGCTTTTTTCAAGTGACACTTGGCCCAAAGATGCTTCTACACTTTGCTGGGAAACCAATGAAATTGGAACGGGAAGAGCGCCTTCATTGAGTCTTTTTACCAATTTATTGGCTTCTTCAACGGTAAAATTTCCGGTGATCACCGCCTCTCCGTTGGTAATTTCGCTTTGCACTGTCGGAGCGCTGATTATTTCGCTGTCAAGATAAATCGCAACTCTCTTTTCCAAATTTCTTTTGGTGATTTCCGCAAACAATTTGGTTCCCTCATCATCAAATTTTAAAGATACTTGCGGTTCGGAAAGCCCCTGGTTTTGAAATGTCACGCTGGCGCTTTTCAAATTTTTTCCGGAAAGCCCAGTTGAAACAAAAGTCGGCTCTGCTTGCGGCTGTTGCTTCTTCATGATCAAAATGTGGGCACCGTGCACTTCAATACCGCCTTCTTCCACGCTGCCCTGCATTTCAACTGGTAGCGCATCTTCACCGGTTGAAGCCGAAGCTTGCCTCTGTTCAATTTTCTTAATAATATGCCATCCATATTGAGATTCTACAAGCTCCGGATATATTTCTCCGTCTTTCAGGTTTTCATCGAATAATACTTTTTCGAATTCCGGAACAAACATTCCTTTTTTCGCAAACCCCAAATCGCCTCCGTTATCTTTTGATCCTGGATCCTCGCTGTTGTCTTTGGCAAGAATCGCAAAATCTTCTCCGGCCAATGCTTTTTTCAGCAGATCATCTGATTTTTGCTTGCCCTCCTCGTTAGATTTATCCAAAACATCCTGCGGAATTTGTTCCGGCTGTTCTCCTTCCCCTTCTTCCTTGAATTCCAAAAAAGGAGTTTCCTGAATTAGATTTTTGGCTTGATTAATATCTTTTACTCCGGCCAGCTCCACAATAAGGCGTTGTTCCGATCCTGATCTGGTCGTATAGATGACTGGCTCCGCTACTCCGAATGCATTCACTCTCCGCTCAATCACGTCTTGAACGGCCTGCATCGCGTCTGCAACCTGTGCGCTGCCGATTTTGCTTGTATCTGCCCTATATTCCATATGAATCCCGCCCTGGAGATCCAGACCAAGATTGATTTTTAGCTTGTTTATGGCATTATACACCGGCGGAATTTTAGAAGTCGCCTGCGGATACGAAATCAGCCCTGCAACAAGAGCTAGTAAAATAACAAGCGCGAATTTTGTCTGAAGTTTTTGCTTATGGGTCATGACCTATTTTTGTCATTCCCGCGAAAGCGGGAATCTAGTGTTGTAATTTGGCTTGTTTACTGGATTCCGGGTCAAGCCCGGAATGACAAAGCAGAATTAATTTTAAATAAGTTTTATATTTGCTATTTTACATTAATTGAATAATTTTTTCAAAACCTGATCAAATTACTTATACTTATTGCAATACGGCTTGTTTTAATTTTTTAATCTCATCTTCTTTTTCATAAATCTTGCCCTTGCTAAGCTTATACAATAAAGGAATTACGCCACATTTCCTGCATTCGCCCCAATTGCATTTACCATTGCTCTTTTTGTATAACCCTCTGCACATTGCTATTTCTTTTTCAAATGTTTCTTGGTTCATATTATTTCCCGCAACACTTTTTATCCTTCTTCTAGTATAGCAAATGCCACGGGAGCTTAGAGGCTGGGGAAGTTTGCCCATGCGATTAATCCCGACTGCTCGTCTGCGAGGATGCGCGATAATCATCTGGTGTTTGTTTATCGTGCTTTCTTCCTCGTAGACGAGTAGGCGAATTTATCTTTTCAATGTTCCTACGGACATTTTACTTGTTTGTCAGTTTCTTGTCAACTTTTTTGGAAGTGGATAACTTTTCACGATCCCTTACTGCTTCCCATACCCAAGTATGGCTTCTCTTGAAGCCATAGAGTTCCTTGAGCATTTTGGCAGCGGTGCGCGTATCAAAACCCTGTTTGTAGAGGCGCACCGCTTTTTCCTTCATCTCATTTATTTGCTTTTGTTTGAATACCGATAGAGGCATATGTGTGTTGTTATTAGCTACCTGTATCATACTCCCCTGTCAACTTTTGTCAACTTGCGTAGTGTGGATAAGGCACCTTACCCTTGAATTGCTGGGCGAAATAGTTGACCTGCTGTTCGAGATTTTCGGCTGTGACGGATCCGTTGTCTTTGTTCTGATTCTGGACGAAGGCCATGAATCCCTGGAGCGCTTTGCCGAATCCCGGGTCGGCTTGTTTCTCGGCGAACCTATCTTTATTGTCCCCGAGGAACAGGCGCGCCCGCTCTTCCAGTTCCTTGCCGCGCATCATCGTGTAGATGGTCGTGCTTTGCACCGAAGAGTGCCCAAGAATATTCATCACGTCTGATGTCGATCCCCCGCTTTTGATGATATGATGGCCGCGATGATGCCGGAAGCTGTGAGCATTCATATAGGGCATTTCGGCTTTATTGCAATATCGCCTCAGCATCTCGCCCAGTCCTTTGATGGAAAATCTTTGTCCGTATTTCGAACTGGTAGCCGATACGAAGAGCGCCTCCGGTTCGTCGAACTTCACCTGCTTCTCCAAATGCTTTCTTTTTTCAATCCAGCGCAGCAGGTAATCGTTGGTGCTTTTGGTCCAGAATATTTCCCGGAAAGGCCGGCGGGACTTGGCTTTTTCCGTCCGGATGATCGTTCTCATTTCAGTGAGATCTAAATCGTTCACATCGATTGAGCATATTTCTCCATTACGCGCCCCAGTATCCCACAGCATACCGATAATCGCCAGGTTTCTGATATGGCGCGGATCATTGGAATCTTTCGGAATAACTGCAATAAGTTGGTCGAACTGTTCGTCGCTTGCCACGCGCGGAAGTTTCATTACTTTGTCCGGAATCGGGATCAGCTCCTCGTCGATTACTTTGTACCCCTGCAGGCGGTAAAATTCGAAGAACTTGCGTAGCGCCATGCATTTTCCGACGAAGCTGTTTCTGTCCCAGCCGAGATCCGCCATGCCGTTCAGATATTCCATGACGTCGCTCAATGTGATATTTTCGATTTCCGGATTGCGCAGGAACAGGCAGAAGTTTCGGAGTTCGCGGTCGTATCCGCGCACCGTATTTATTTTGACTTTGAATTGTCTCCAGTTGGAGAATTGATAGATAGCGTCTTTTGTTAGCATATAACACGAAAACTCACCGGGATGCGAGCTGCGATGGATTCGGTTCGTTCTCGTCCGTAGTCCTAAATCGGCAGTCAAAACGCGGAGCGCTTTCAGTGCATATTTCCTTACGATCGCGTCAATCTTCTTTTGACTTTTTTCGAGTATCGAATCCATCGCGTCACACCCTCAGATCCAAGATCATTGGCTCCCTTTCGGGAAGCAATGAGGTGAGTGTTTTTTTAAATTAATGTGTTTGACGAAAGACTTTTCGACAGTGTCTTCCGCTATGCCAAGCGAAACATTACCCCTCCGCGCCAAAGAAGTCAAACGCAATTGGTATAGCGTTTTTAGTTTATAAAAAGCGTTGTATATTTTCGGTAAAAATTCGCCGAAAGAGGCTTGAAGGCGGGGAAAGAAAAAGGATATTTAGTATCAAGTCGAAATAAATTATTCATAATCAAATCAAGAGATTAAAGTTATCCCCAGTGATAATCACGCAAAAAAAGCCCAACTAAAGCTGGGCTAATTCGAGTGTTTATCCGTGATTATTTTCCTCCGAATGGTTGCCCGGAGTCTCCCTTGTTGGAAAAGTAAAAGGAGAATGCCATACCGGCGAGAAGCAAAAATTGATCGCCTGAAATTTTTCCGATGAAAAGAGCGCCGACTGTGGCAAGCGCCATCAGAATAAATACGATCTTGCTCGCGGACTTTAAAACTTCCATATTCATTTTAGTGTTTGTTTTATAATTGCCAATCCTTCTTCGATTTTTTTAATCCCCTCTTCGACCACAGAGGAAATTGTTGATTGCTGGTTTGAAGTTTGACCGTTGGCCAAAGCAACCAGTTCATTGATAATTTTCTTATCATGCGACGGACAATTCGGTTTTTTCGAATAAATTTCGTAATGACCGATGATGTGATTGCGATCGATCGGAATCTGCCAGCGCTGGCAAATCTCACGTATCAATAATGCGCTTGCCTGTTTCATCGCGTCAGTCCATTTGTCCTCCGGCTTGCCTTCATGTTCGATTCCGATCGTATAGAGATTCGGATTGACATTCGTTTTAATAAGTTTCGAGCTTGGCGCATCCACTCTTCCCGCATGCCAAGCGGCGTCTTCTTCTTTCACATATTGGTGAATTTCTCCGCTCTTTCCGATGCCGTAGTGTGCGCTTACCTGCGAAGCGGGATTGGCAAACCACGCATCGGTGCCGAACAAAGTGCCGTCCATGATATGGATAACGACTAGTTCCGGTTTGTAACCCTTCCGTCCGGTCCAGAAATTCGGAGAGCCTTTCCAGATTTTTTGAATAGTGTTCATTTTTGTTATTTTTTAATTGTTATCAATAAATTAAGGATGGCCGCAATCAGCCCGCCGATCGAAGCGGTGGCGACAATCCAGAAAAATCTTTTAAGCCAATCGACGTCCGTGCCTACTTGGGTGAGTTTCGCGCTGATATGCGGAAGATGATTGTCCTTGATTTCACAGACATGCTTTTCAAGACAATCAAGTCTTTTATCTTGCATCTGATTTTGATAATTTTGTTTTTCCATAAATTTTATCGGGATGTTTGTCTCATCTGTTTCAAGTCCGTTTGCTGCAATCCCTGGCCGGGAAACATCCGGCCCATTGTTGCCGGCGGATTATTTGTTCCTTTAACGTCTTCGTTTTCCAAAAGTTTGTCATATGCCGATTTTTGAAGTCTGGAGATGTCTTGTATCTGGAAAGTTACCGACGATTGGAGTTTCTGCGCTTCTTGCGGATCGTCTTGGGCGAGATAGGGCAAAATATCCGGCAACAGTTTTTCCGCTTGGGCGTTCCAGTTGTCGATTATGTTCATGGCCGTTTGGCTATCATTGGCTTCCAGGGCCCGCTTAGCCTGCTCTCTCGCCGTGTTATAACCGACTACCGTTTCATCTCTCAAATTCCACGCCTGATTCCGTTTCTCTCCACCGGCGGATCGATAGAATCTTTGCGCCGTAGTTTCCAAAATTTTGGCCGGGTCGATCGCTTCCCGTCCGAACCCTCCGAATAAACCGTTGATGCCGTAGGCCAGTTTCATTGGAGAAACGCCGAGCGCTCGCCCCACAACTACTGCCGCATACGGTGTTTTATCGTCGTACTGTTCCGTCGGCGCCACCTGTTCAAGACGCCGCGGCACTATTTGCCTGCCGGTAAAAAATGATTTATTGGTAGACAGTTCGGCCGGCGTACGCAGGATCGGAGGCAATGCTCCAGAGAGAAACTGCGAAGTTGACAGTTCTCCGTCGCGAGTAAACGGAATAGGCGCCAGCTGGCTCATCCATTCGAGAGCCAGTTTGGCAAAATTGCTCGGTTCGCCTTTTCGAACATACTCGAGAGTATATTCGAGCGGATTGTAAAAAATCTGCCCGACGTCGCCTTTTGGAATAAGCACCATCTTCGGTATACGATTGCCTTCCTGATCCTTGTCTTCGCCGACAATAATCGGGAAATAAGTGTCTTTGATCCAACTCGGTACGTCTTCGTATAAATCCGGATAATTCAATGAGTTCCAGAAATAAGTTGTTATTCCCGGCGTGACAATCAACGCCGCGGCCTTAGCGGAGGATTTGACCGGACTTTCCTTGAAAACGCAGGCAGTATTTAGAAGCGCCTGCCAGCGGGCGTTTACGAACGGCACCCACATATTGATAATCCGCATTTCCTGACCGGATTTGGCGAAATCGATGGTAGAATTCCGGGCCTCATAGGCCGCTTCCAACGTCGAAGCTCCTTTTTTAAGAGACCGTGTGTAAACACCGAGGCGGGGCGCCAACTCTATGGCTTCTGCAAAATTGCTTATAAGATTGAACGGATTTATGACGGCTTTGGTTCTTTTCCACCAGTTCGGTTCGAATAATTGCTTTTTCACACCGCTTATTTCTCTGGCTCCCTGAATGAAACCTCCGAATCCTCCGCCGTTTCGGGCAAATTCATCGATCAGTTTCGAGTCCCAGCCGAAAGCTCCTTTCAAACCTTCGGCAAATCCCTTGACCCAATCAGCCGCATTGAAGCCGTATTTCGAGGTCATGATGGTCATCTGCGCGTCGCGCACGGCATTGGAAAGCGAAAAAGGAATATATAGCGTGGTCGCTCCCTTCCGGAAAGCGGCGGAAGTAAATTTCACAAAATTGCCCAATATCCCCGCCTCCACTTCATTCATCTGATGCATCGCCCAGGAAAGTTCTTCCGGTACGATCCATTTGGTATTTTTTCCATCGGCAAATACGCTGATCGATCCCCAGCCTTTCGGAGCGCGTTCGCTTTTTTCCAGCGGCTTTATGAATTCTTTGGCTTCCGGCATCACTTCCCTGATGTTTATCAATTTCTGAGCGACTTCGTTTCTCTTGATGAGATTGACTGCGTTGGACAATTTATCAATTATAGATTCGAACGGATCGCGGATTATTTTTTCCGTTCCTTCCAATTCATGGATTATCCCCTGCTTGCTGACGGAAAATATTTCCATGCCCTTCGGCATCCTGTCCAGAGCCGCCTGGTCAGGCAGTTCATCGATCACATGAAACGGCATCCAGTGTCTGTTTTTCTCAATAACCGAATCATAGACTCCCTGGGAAATAATTCCTGTTTCCGTAGCGGGCTTAAGAATGGTTTCATCCGCCCATTTTTGAATCGCCTGTTCGGCCGATTCGAATTTGCTGAAAATTTCCGGACCGACTTTCGCTTTGAGTTCTTCCATTGCAAGTCTCGCCGTATCGGATGATACACCGGCGGGATTTTCAAATCCCCGATCCGCTCGTTCCAGGGCGCGACGGGATAAAACAAAACGGGTAAAATCCGCCCGCTCTTTACTGAGAGGCGACAGGACTTTTTGGAGATCGCCGAGATATGATTCGATGGTTCCCATCCGGCCGGCATACATGCGCGCACCGATATAAGCGCTGGAATTGATATCTATCGGTTTCCCGGCCATATCGCTTACCATTTCTTCGAAACGCTTGATCGGCGCAAAGCGATCGCTGAATGCTTCGGTGAATTTCTTAGGCGCGTTTTTTATCCATTCGATGAGACTCTTCGGCTGGCTGGTTTTTCCGGTCATACCGTCTATGGACTCGAGCGCGCTTCCTTTCGGAACATCAGAAACATTGGCTAACGGATTTTCATCCGATATCCTTGGCGGCGTCGACGGAGGATCGATTTTATCCGTTCTGGATTTCAATGGAGCGATTTTTTTTCCTTCTTTTATCACCGGATTGCCTTTTTCATTGATTACTTCCAAAGCCCTTTCCGCATTCGAAGTCATATTACGAGGCACACCTTTCTCCACGCCTCTGGCAATCTGGGCATCAAACTTTGCTATCGCGTCGGTTGAGACGGCTTCTGAGTGACTCTGCCGCACAGACTTTATGTCTCTGGTGCCTTTTGTCACCGACATTACGTGGCTTTTCTGGATCGGTTGAATGTCTCCATTCGCATCGCGGATAAGTGGTTTATTACTTTTGACTTCGACAATGTCCCAGTCCTCTGCCAGGTTCCGTACCACGCCAGTCTTGCCTGGCTTGCCGCCCCCTTTCGCCGTAGCGTACATTTCTGCTGCAAGCGGGTCATCGAAAACATGAACACTTTCGGTATTGAATCCTTCTTTAAGGATTTTTTCTGCGGAACTTTTTGGCGTAGCATGGAAGTATGTAAAATCTCCAAGCTTAATGCCTGCCTTTTGCACTGCCTTTTCTCCACCTTCTTCCAGTGCTTTCTTTGCAAATTTTGCTCCGCCTGCCTTGAAAATCGCTTTAGCCACGTCATCGCCATATCTTTTGATCAACTGTTCTCCGACTTCCTCCGCCATTTTCTTTTTGGGAACACCGGGAATGATATCCATCGCGGTCATAGCGAAGCCGAGCGGAAGACCGTACTTTTTTGCAGTACCTTCGCTCCCGCCAAATGATTGAATCATTTCTTCACCGGTGCCGCGGATGTTTTGAATCGGCTTATCTCCGAAAAGAAATTTCTCAAATTTCGGCGCAACGCCTTTTCCGGGAATGAATTCTTTCCCCCCTTCGGCGGAAAGCGTGGCTGAAGCCGCCGCCCTAGGAGCGGCACGAAGAATGTCTTTGCCGAAATTCAATATCGATATTCCGACTTTTCCCGTCGCTCCCGGCAGTTCGCGGACAAAGTCCCGCGCCCGAACTTCGTCCGGTACGGGCGCGAAAAAATCGCCGATTGTCTTTTTTGTTTTTTCAGTCGCCTTCCTGAATGGCGACGTTATTGTGTTCCAAAAATTATCCATATTTGTTTTTTAAACTCCTATGCGGAAAAGTCTCCCCAAGAACCCACCGACTCCCGGAGCGGTCTTAATGCGCCATTCGTCATCGATAATTTCCGTCGGAGATTTTTTCGAATCACTGAAACCGATATTTCCGTAAGTTTGTTTTAGTTGCTCCGGACTGTAACCTTCTTTCCAGGCGTTTCTGATTTCACGTCGGAAAGTACTCTCGGCGGTCACTTCTTTTTGAGCGTTTGAAGATGAATCCGTTTGAGGGGATTGTTTTTTGATATAGTCCATTTCCGATTCCAGTTGCACGGCCAATTCTCCGGTGTATCCGAGTCTGGTCGGATCGAAAATGCCCTGATTGATGAGTCTCTGGGCGGTGGCGCGGAGAGTCGGATCGGGTTCCAATCCCTGATCGATGCGCGAAGCCGTGTTGCTGCCGCTATTTTTTGACCGCTGATTGGCATCCTGCAGCTTCAACATAAATTCCATCTCCCAACGCTGTTCATCATCCTGACGCGCCAGTTCCGATTTGATCAGATCCTGATAATCGCTCATTTGTTTCGTAAGATTGGCCAGACTGTATTTCAGCTCGTCCACCTCGCGTTCTTTTTCCGCCGTTTCCGAGGCGACTTTTTTTGTAACTTCATCAAGAGTGCTGTTGTAGCTTCCTGCCAGACTGTTTCTCTCGTCGACATAATTGTTTATTTTCGAATTGGCCAGCCTTTCGATTTCCGACGATTCGCCGGTGATTGTGGCCGCGGAGTAATACGGGTTTTGCCGGGTCTTGCTGATCGATTCGTCGCGCGTCCCCTTTTCGCCTGAAATTTTGGAATCGATATCGGTAATTTTCGCTTTGATATCCCCCAGTCCTCTTTTTTCATATTCCTCGTCATAGCGATCGGTATAATAATTTTTAAGCTTGCCTTGCGCTTTATCGAGTTTTTTTTCGACCTTATTGATTTGATTTTGCAAAGCCGAAAAGTTATATCCGCCCGAAGAGCCGGCAGTATTGGATGAAGGCTTCGATTGTCCGCTGATATTTCTCCCTAATTGTTCCATCTGACTGCGGAATTCATTCCAATCGATATTTGTTGCGCTGTTGTCTGCCATATGTTTAGGATTAAGTGTTCGTTTTTTTGTTTTCCGTTATCTTTCCGGTCTTCAAATCGAAGCTGTATTCTTTGACCGGATCAAGACCGTACTTGTGAAACCGGCTCATAATAAAAGTCTGTTTTTGCGTTTCCAGAGCCTGTGCGGTCAGCGTATACTGATGGATCATTTCCTGTCTCTTCCTGATTTCTTCAAGATCCGTTTTATCCAGTTTTTTCTTGAACATAAAGTTAAAAGTTATTTTTATTATTAATTGTTCAACCGATTTTAAATGTCGTCGTACCAAGCTACTCCGTGCCAACTGTAGCCGTTGTAAATCATCAGTCTGCCGCCGGATCCCATGCCGTCGGGATCACGCTCCCAGTACATCTGGCCTTCCACCGGATCATCCGGCTGGCTGTTCCCGATGCGAAGCGACGTAAGAATATCGACAAAACCTCCGCCGACCGCATTGTTTCCGTAAAGCCGCATAATATCGTTTCCGCTGTAAGCTTTAAAGAAAATTCTGTCATTGGCTGTCGTATCTATGCAAAGCGGACGGTTTCCCGAAGTATCGACCCATATTCTGGCGTATCCATTCCCTCCGTCGTCAAGCATCAGCCCGTGTCCCGGACCGGCCTGAAGCCCGTAGGCGGAAACACCGTTGACCTGGCGCAGATAGCCGATTCGTATTCCGCCGTACGGAGTAGCCAGATATCCGGTCGAAGTCAGATTGATTGTTCCGGCCGTAATCTTGTCAGCGCAGACATTGGCGATTTTGGCATTGTCGATGGCGAGGTTTGCGATTTTGGCGTTGGTCACAGCCAGATCCTGAATCTTGGCCGCGCTCACCGCCAAATTTTCAATATTGGCGTTTTGCACCTCGGCGAGACCAATTTTAGCCGAAGTGATCTGAGCGTCTCCTATTTTGGCATTGATAATCGCGCCGTCGATGATTTTAGCCGAAGTGATAATGGCATTTCCGAGATGCGCATTTTGAATCACTCCGGTACCGATATGTGCCCCGATGATTATCGCCGTATCGATTTGGGCCGACAAAGTCACGACCGCTTCCGATTGAATGAGTTTCGATGCATTGACCGCTCCGTTTCTTATTTTGGCCGTGGCTACCGCCGCATCGGCTAATTTCTGTTCTGTGACCGCCAAGGCCTCAAGATGCTGACTGAGCACGGCGCTGTCGATTATTTTATCGGAATCGACAGAATCATCGGCCAAAGCGATTGTTCCGACCGCTCCGGCTTTTATCTGAAGCGAATCGATCGAAGACGGAGCCAGCAGGGAAGAATTCTCCCCGTCATGCGTATGCGACGGGATTTCCGGAAAAGGCTGATCTTCCACTTTCTGATTGCCGAATATTTTTTGTAAAAAATCACCCATGGTTTTATAAAATTCCGATCGGCTCGAAATAAGTGCTGGCCACGATTATTTCCGGCGTATCGTTTCCCGAAGGATGCAGGTCGAAAGCCAGTTCGAATGTCTCGCCCTTGCCCTTTTCTTCATCTTCTTCGTCTCCGGTTTCGATGGTGAAAACCGTTTTGGTTTTTCCTTCTTTGTCGAAACTGTCCGCGCCGTCTTCCAGATACGCCTGTTTCCAATCGCCCTGCTCATTGATGCGATAGTACGCTTTTATCCAGCACTGGGCCGGCAGAGGTCTTGTCAAAAGTTTTATGTGCCGGAATCCCTTTTGCAATTCCGGCTCGCCGGCGTCAAAAACCAGTCCTTCGTATCTGGCATCTTTTTTGTTATCGGCATCAATCGTATCCACTCCGCATGTCGAACCGTCTTTCCAGGACAGAAAAACCTGATCTCCGTATACCGTCACCGCCCCTATTTCCACATCGATTATTTTTCCGTGCGATGGAATATATTCAAGATTCAATGAATACGGTTCGTTCTTGCTTAATCGCCCATAGGAATATAGCCCGCATTTATCCGAACCTGTCACCCCGAAAAGAGCAATGCCCCTCTGATTGGCCACAGCTCCGGGATTCACCCATCCGCCTCCGGGAAACGCTTTGAATCGCATAATGTTTACCGTGTCCCAATAGTAGAGTCCGCCGCTGATACCCGCCTGCGCGATGATAAAGTCGGTCTGAATCATGGCATTGATTCCTTTTTCGGCAATCATGCGCCGGAGTATCCATGATGGTTGCTGTTTGTCCCACGTCCAGAGCCAGCCTTCTTCGATTTTGTCTCCCTTGGTCGAACCGATAATGGCGATCTGATCCTGAGGCAAAATCGTTTTTGTCCGGTTGCCGGCGATGACATCAAGCGCCTGATTGTTGAAATTTCCTTCGTAGTCGACCAGCGCGATATATCTGCCGTCGCAAATCTGGAGAACTCCAATAGCCATGGTCATGGTGTGCCAAGCCGGATCACCGTTGAGATTCCCGACCATTTGCACGTCGGTACTCCAATTTCCCGAAAGCGGAATGCGTTTGAGTTTCGTCTCGGTCGCCCAATAAAGATACGGCACGTAACTGCCCGAACCGTTGTTATTCGTGTATTCGTATGCTCCGCTTATTCGTCCGTCGGGATCGGTATAGACCAGAACCCAAGCAGAGACGAGAGAATCCTTGCGATAAATTTTTCCCGTGTTTCCAAAACCGTATAACTTTCCGTTGGAAGCCGGAACGAAAAATAAAATGAGATCGGTAACGATATCTCCCGAATCTTTCTTGAGCGCCTGATTGCATTTCATGGTATCGACACCGCCTCTGATATCCAGTCCGTAACCGAACCGGAACGCTCCAGCCACGCCTTTATAGGCATCATCGGCAATGCCGCCCCGAAAACCTTTTATTCTGTAAGCGTTGAGTCCCATGGTTTATTGATTAAAGTCATCCGGATTGCAGCTGCGATACAAAAAGCGGGAACTGGTCGCCTGTCCGACGTATCCGGCCTCGCCGATTTCCTCGTCCTGCCGATCTTTTATCTGCTGCAAAATGGCAGTCGCTTCCATGATTTGCTTGTCGGCCTCACTGCTCCGGTTCGGTTCTTTTTTGAGACAGATGCCGAGCGCGAATTTGACGATCGCTTCGTCCATCTCTTCCGGTGTAACCGGTTCGTCGGTATCATTGACAAGCGGTATAAGCCGCCTTCGGTAATAGACATCGATCATTTTTCCGTCCTCCTCAGGCGCCGGTTTTATAAGGTACTGATCGCCCAGAAGGCAAAATACCCGTTCCCATAAATGATTGCCGCTTTGATAATTCTCAATGCTCGTTTTCACGTGCTCTTTTCCGTCGACTTTCAGGAAAAGCATTCCGCCCGGCTTATAATCGAAAGGCAGGAAATACGCTTCGACATCTTTTTCGGTCAGTTGCGTAGAATGATGGTTGAGAAAATTCCAGCGGGCGAACATGCAGACGCGAACGATTGATTTATTGATCCATCTTTTCTTGTCCGTCTCACTCCAAAATCCGGTCGTCTTAGCCGCCGACATGCGGGCGTTGAGATCCTGTAAAAATTCTTGTAACTGCATAAAATTAAGGTATAAGTTGTCCGGTGGTCCGGTAGCGTTTGACGTATTCCAGTAGATTGTCGCCCGGGCAGTTGGTCGCGTCCGGCACTTCCCGGTGTCCCAAGACTTTCTCTTTCGGAATGCCACGCTCAAGCCTTATTTTGTCGAGCAGTTCCTGAAGCGTGGCCAACTGTTCGGGACTGGGCTGTTCATTAGCGCCGGTCGGATGAAAATCTCCGCAGACCGCGATGCCGATCGATCGGTAATTCATCTTTTCCGTATCGGCATGCGCTCCGATTTTATTTTCCGGACGCCCAATGATATGTGCACCGAGCCCGTCCATCGCTCCGGCAATCCAGTGATGATAAGCGATATCTCCCCAACCGATGCCGATGTGATTGTTCCTGATAGTCGAGAATCTGGTCGAGTCTCTCGGAGTGGCCGTATGATGCACGATAATATATTCCGGACAGTTGGCTTTCTCGTATTTCGGAACGTCTTTCTTGCTGGAACGGAAAGTGCGAAGCGTATCCCAGACGACCACGAGTTTGGCCGCAAACTCTCCGTTGTTCTTCACGTAATCCCACGGCAATTTGTATTGCCCGCCCCAGGAAGAATAATTTTCCAGTACCAGTCCCAAATTGCTCGACGTTGTCCAGTCCTCGCGATCGACGATTTCCTGAATAATCTCTTTGAGATCCGGCGATTCATAAACGCTGTTGGCCGACCAGTGAATGCCGACAAATGTTCCGCTCACTGTTTCGCCGATTGTCCATTCGACTTGCGCTTTGGTTTTTATTCTCGTTGACGGCCGGTTGGAACCATTGACGGAAAATAACGCCGCATCATCTTCCGCGAAACCTTTTATCATGAGATTGGGAAAACGATTGTTTTGATCGGCCTCGGTCAGAAGAAGGTAAGCTCCGAGAATATTGGCACGGCGCGGAATATTCAATGCGCTGAATATGAAGCCGCCGTCATTTTCCGATATTCCGTCATGGCCGAGAGTGATAACATTTCCGGTCGGGCTGGATTGCCAGGAAGTTTTGTCTGTTTCCGTTCCGTCGCGATCGGTGCCGGCGATCGTTCCTATACTTACATTCATGGTTGTGTACCAGATTTCCAACTGCGCTCCGTAATCTTTTCCTTTGCTGAAGTCATAACATGTTTGGGCCTGATCGGTTGCCGATCCGTTATCTTCGATTGCGAGAGACAAGGAATTGCCGGCTTTCCATCCGGACTGCGCTACGATTTCTTCGATCAGAAGTTTGAGATTCGGCGTTTGCGTCCATTCGTGAACCTCCCATTTTTTAACGATATGCCACGGCACACTGTTCACCGTTTTCGTTCGCTGGCTCGGCCGGGAAGTCTGGGTGAACGGTTTGGTGTCGGTTTCCTTTATTCCTTTTACGATCAGTTTTACGTCAGGATCGGTTGAGTCGGTCACCGCCGGACGAATTTTGAGTCTCGCCAAGACGATTTTCGAATTTCTCGGAATGTCGATGTGCCGAAAACGGAAGGCACTCGAATAAAGCGAACCGCTCACATTTCCGAAAGTGATCACGTTGCTGAAATTTCCGATACCGCTCCAAGTCGCCGCGTCCTGCTCGCGCCCGTCATCGATCGTTTCCGCTACCGGAACAATAATTTTGGCAATATGGTTCATCGGCATATTTAGGCTTTGCGAAGAGCGATAAGCGGAACCGGCAAACTCCAGTCGGTCGGGTTGTCGATCGGAAAATTCACCGGCAGAACACCGTATGTTTGCACTACCGCGTAACCGAGATAAGGCGTGCCGGAAAGAGAATTGTCCAGACCGAGATATGTCGCCAATGCGTCGGCCGCCGGAATGGCGGCGACTGCCAGAGACGCCGTATCCTGTCCGAGAAACGCCAGCCAATAAAGCTTTCCGCCTTTCAGTGTCAAATCGATTGCCAGTTCTTTGAGACCCAGAGTATTGACGGCGACTTCGCCCGCGTCAAGTTTGAGCGCGCCAGGGTAAACGCTTCCGTCTCCCTTATCTTCATAGACGCCGAGACGGGCTCGCGGCGTAGTGCCGGTAGCCGCCGTGCTGACGCGGATGGCGATCCGATCGAACCTCGCCGTCTTGGGAACGAAAAACGGGAAAACGCGAAGAGAGTTGGCCGAAGCCAAAGATTGCACAGTAATAGCACCGCCCGTAAGAAACGGCCCGAAATATCTTCCGGTCTTTCTTATCCTCAAAAACGAAAAGTCGCCTTTTTGTGGAATGAATTTGGCCATTAGTCTATTGTTCGACGATTAATTCGACTTTGTCTCCGCTGATTTCGGCATCGGCATATACCTTATTGGCATTGCCGATGCGGAGCTTTACCGCTTCACCCGGTTCCAAGGTGAATTTTCCGGCCTGCGCCTGTTCGGCGGATTCGCCGATTTTAATCGCGCCTTGATTCGTCCGCTTGGCTTTTACTACCAGATCGCACGCTTCGCCGACCAAAATATCGGGAAGCTGCACCGCCGTGCCGGCCACTGCAACCGTCGCTTCGCTTACGACAAATTTTGATTTGCTTTCTACCGCCATAACTTTTTTGATTGATTGAAGGTAATTAATCGACCGTTAATTACCAACGAGTTAAAACTTCGGCTGTTTCTTTTTTGTTTTTTCTTTCGATGTTTGAACGTCTTCCGGCAAGCCCGATCCCTCTTCTTTTCCTTTGAGCGCCATCTCGCGCTGCCTCAATTCCTCTTCCTTGGCTTTCAACTCCGCCTCTCTTTCAGCGAGAGATTTAGAGACCAGAGCCGAAGTCACTTCCTTGGTCACTTCCTGATAATCGATGCCGGCGAACGGAGACTTGTCCAAAAATTCCTGCTCTTGCATGTCGGCGGTTTCGTAAATTCCGTTTTTAAATTCGATCGTTTTCCCCGGCCGGGTCACCGCTATCCCGTTGATCACTTCGGTGACGGTCGGAATCATCACGATGCTGTAGTGATGACCGTAGCGTGTCGCGTAGCGTTTGGATTTCACTTTCGGTTTCTCCGGCGTTGATGTTTTATTTTTTGCCATACAAATTGATTGTGAATTTTTTATATTTCCGCGGGTCGACCTTTATATCCCGCGGAAACCCTCAAGGGCTTTCCATTTGGTCAGGCGGGTTTGGAAAGCCGGCCCGTCCGACCAAAACTTGAAGGATTATCTAAGGAACTAGGTGAATTTCACCACGGCATGGCGTTCCGGTTGTTCCATCTGAAGACCGCACTCGGTCAAATATTCATTCACCGTGGAATCTTCGCCCGGCGTCTGTCTGTTGGTAAGCAGTTTCGTATCGCGATTGGTCAAATACCTGTATGTCAAAGCTTCCATATCGAGACCTACCGCGCTCTTGCCGTACAAATCTCCCGTCAGCAAATCATGCTTCAAAATATTGAGTGTTCCGTGCGGAGACTGATATTTCACGATGGCCAAACCGAACGTCTTGTCGCTTTGCAAAACCTGAAGCTTGTCGTGCGCAAACCCGCTGATCTTGTCCAAAACGTATCCGGACGCAAGCAAATATTTCTCGGTGTTTCCATGAGAGAACAATGTTCGCAAAAATCCGTTGAAATCGTCGCGCGTCGCCACGTTCGAAACTACCTGATTGATTCTCTGGAAAATTCCGGCTGTAAATCGTTTCGGATGAACACCGCTCATAATCAACTCTTTCTTGCCGAACATGAAAGCTCGTTCGACATCGACCAGATGCTCGATACCTTTCTTTCTGGTTTGGTAATCGAAGTCGCTTTCTTTGGTCCATCCCTTGGTATTCTTGGCAGTTTCCGTGATACCTATAGTCGTTCTGAATATTTGGCAATAGTTGATGGCTTCCGCCACCGCTGTCGCTTTTATTTCCCGAATGTCGGCGCCTTCTTCGTTGGCGTTTCCGATAATCCAGACAATATCGTTTTGTTGAAGCAGTCCGCCGCCGAGCGATCCGTCACCCACCTGACGCTGAACGGTCAAAGTGTTGGTATTCACGTTAGTCACCAGCATGACTTCTCCGGTCGGATTGCCCGTAGCTTGGGCCGACTTCACGCAAAGCAAAACATCGCCGATACTGAAATACGAACCGTTGGTAACGACAAGAGATGTCGCACCGGCCTGGTTGGCCGCCACGATATCTTCCCGCGCGCCGAACTTGTCTTCGAACCATTTGAATTCCGGATCGGTCGTTTCTTTTTTCTTGAGCGCGTTACCTTCTTTGGTAACCGGATCTTTTCCGGCATTGGTGAGAATCGCCAGAAGCGGATATCGGGCGACATCCAGGAGCGAAATGACATCGGCCACGTCGTATTTTCTTGTTACGCCGAGGTTGTCCGTTCCTCTTACTCCGTTTGTTGGAGGCATATGTTTTTATCTTAAATTAATTAATTATATGGGAGGTTCGACCTTGGATTTATACTCCCAATCCTCCCAAGGGACTTTTTGACCCGCTTGTTCCGAAGATTTGTTCGAGGCGGCGTTCTTCCGCTCCCTTGTCTTCGCCGTGCGAGGTCGGAGCACCCGCTCCTCTCTCGACTTGCGCTTTGGCTTTTTTGAGACGAATCTTCTCAACATCCGTCACTTTTGTATCGCCTTTGACTTTTCCGACGAACTCATCCACTTTGGCGCAGGCGTCTTTAAGTGATATGACCGTTCCTTTCCGGGAAGCGGTATCTATCAAAGACAGCACTAACTCGCGATATTCGGAACTCGTCTTGAGAAGCGGATGATCCTTCTTGGCGTCTCTTATTTCCTGCGTCACGGAATCGCGCATCTGACTGCGCGTATCATAGGTATCGCTCACGATATTTTTCACCGTCGATACCATCCACTCGGCAAACTGTTTGGGCGTCATCTTGGCCAGATCTTCGTCGGAAGGGACTTCGATGCCGCTGCCGGAATCCTTTTTGTCGCTATCTTCTTTTTTCTGAACCTCGGTATCGACCGTTTTTGTTTCTGTCGGCTTTTTATTTTCCAAATCTTCATACATCTTGATCACTTCCTCGCGGCTTTTGCCGTGCCACTTGTCTTTTTTCTTCGCCTCATCTCCCTCTTTGTCTTTTTCGGTTTCCTCTTCGTCTTCCGGTTCCTCCCGTTCTTTATCTTTTTTATTTTCATCTTCCTCTTCCGATTCTTCTTCCTTGTTTTTTTCATCTTCTTCTTCGGCATTTTCTTCATTCTCCTTATTTTCGTTTTCTTTTTTTTCTTCTTCCTCGCCTTTTTCGCCATTTTCTTCGGATTCGTCCTCGTTCTTTTTGTTTTCCTCTTCCTGATCGGCGTTAAGAAGCGTATCAAGCTCCTTTTTTCGATCTTTATTCATAAGCGCTGTTATAATTTAATTTTTTATTTTCTGAAATTGGGCTCGACCTTATCCCAAAATTTTTCTGTTTTTTAAATGCTTCTGCTTATAACACTGGCCGCCTCGTCTTTATCCCTGATGGCGGTTTCGACCATAGACAGGACTTTTTCATAAGCGTTGGCGTTGGCCCGGTGCTGAAGATAGTCAGAAGCGATTTCTTCGGAAGTTTTTCCCGTTATCTCAAATTCCCGCAGCTCCTTGTATTCGATTGCCAGCTCCTCTCTGATTTTCCCTTCCAGCCATTTCCAACCGGCAGTTCTGGCCATCTCCAACACCGCCAATCCCGCTTCAAATTTTTCTTCGTTGGTTTCCATTGTGTTTATTCCGTTTCTTCTCCGGGTTTCGGTTCCGGCTCGGCGGGAATATCCATCTGCGGTCCGCCATAAAGTCCGCCCAAATTGCCGCTGCCGTCTTCGCTGGCCAGCAAATCCTCCAGGGTGGCAATCATGCTTTCGATCACCTCCCGGAAACTTGATTTTTCCGATTCATAGACATCTTTGGCGGCGCTTACGATACTGTCGACCTTCTTCCAGTTCTCATCCGCATCCCCGGCGCCGGCCTTTTCCGGCTTTTGGTTTTTAAAACCGATTTTCTTTTCGGTTTCTTGATCGGCTTCCTGATCGTTTTCATCCCGGTTCATGTTTTCATCGGCATTTTCATTTTCATTGATTGGTTTGTTTTCCATAATGATATTGATTCGAATTAATTATTATTTTGACTCGACCTTTTCAAACGTGAATTTCAATTTGTGTCCCAAATCGATTTTGGAAGACTCTTCCCGAGAAAGATAAATAGTATGCACCCGCCCCTGCTCTTCCTGGAGAGACACGATACAATCCGATCCGCTCAGCGTTTTGCTTATGACGGATACCACGGCGGTTTTGATTGTTGAATTTGTTTTGGCCATAATTTTTTATCGGTTAACTAATTTTTTACCCAAGAACGGAACGCGCGAAAGAATTCTTTTTATAAGACTCGGCTTGGACTGTCGCGTTTGCGGCAAGACTTGAGGCGGAGTCCCGGATTGAGACGCACCAGGAGTTTCCGATTTTTCTTCCTGCTCTTCTTTAACCGGCTCGTTATTTTCGTCTCCCAAAAGCACTGCCCGATAGGCTTCTTTGTCCATTTCCCCGAGAATCATTTCCTGAATAATCCGCTTGCGTTTTTTCCACTGAGCGAATTCGTCCGTATCGGCCGGATCCGGCTTGTCCTGAGCCACCAATTTGTCGTAAAGAAGCAAAACCTGATTGAGTCTCGTTTGCTGATCGGGCGGAATGGCCGGATCAACAGACACCATCGCATCCACTTTTATTTCTTTATCTTCGGAAGTGAATTCCTTGAAACTCACATCATCGCCGACAACGCGGTAAAGCTTGTCTTCCTCGATAAACTCGCGATTCATCTCGATGAGTATGTTGGCCAATCTGGTGAGCGTTTCCGAAAG
Source organism: Patescibacteria group bacterium (assembly GCA_022711335.1). Classification (GTDB taxonomy): domain Bacteria; phylum Patescibacteriota; class Minisyncoccia; order Moranbacterales; family UBA2206; genus JAKLFF01. The sequence goes on from JAKLFF010000001.1 coordinate 218,965, forward strand.
ATTTTGGGCGAAAGTGCTGAGACGCAGATTGCTTTGTCCGATAAGCATGGCCACTTTTCCGACCGGTTCGCCGGCTGATTGCGGCACGCCCTGTACATATTCGGAAATAGCCAGCGTTTTTTCAATCTCATCGTTTAGCATTCTTTCCTCGTTAACTCCCATAAGAGAAATATCCGGCAATCGTTCCACGACCACATCATCCATTTTTCGCAACTCCCATTTGGCACCCGGCGCAAAAATAATGTCGTTTTTGGAAATGCCGGAATCTTTCCTGATCTTGACCACGGGATCAAGCATCAAAATGACATCGTCCATGCGCTGATTGCGAAGATCGGCGATTTCGACGATGGTCGTTTCCACAGGCTCGATATGCCCGATCGCCCACATTTCCCAATTCACTTCATGGTCGGCCAGATTCAAAAATATGCGTCCGTGATTCACTTCCCGATAGGGCGTTTCATCGTTTCTCATAAGAATTTCCCGATTGCCGATCGTTACCAGTTTTCCTTCTTCGAAGTCATAGCATTCCCACATCTCTATCATTTTCTCCCGCTCGTATTTTTCGCCCGTCACCTTGATGACCGCTTCGCTTTGCACTTTCGAGCTGGCGCTCTGAATCTGCCCCATCTTTTTGGTGTTGATGTCATAGCGTTCCTGCTTCCAGTCTTCGACTTGTTTGGAGTGAAGAAAGTTCACATTTTTGTAAAGAGCGTTTTCTCCTCGTGACTTTTCATCGCGCTCGATTTTTTCCTTCGATTTGATGATCCGGCGGATGAGCCACGGACAATCTTCTTCCAAATCTTCCGTTTCCGGCGCCGGCAAAATATCCCAAAGATCGCAGACGGTCAGAAACGGATCGTCGTAATCGATGCCCGCATCGGTCAGCCAGGTGACCATGCCGATGCCGTTGCCGTATGTGATCGCCGATTTTATCCAGCGCGGCAGTTTTTTCTGAAGCCTTATGACGTCGAAGTCATAGTTGACCAGATCGTCCCAGGCTTGGATCGATTTCGAATCGACGTCTTTCTTCTCGCGTGGCAGAACTCTCGTTTTTCTTTTGGCCGTCACCATGCGCGATGCCACCGTTTCAACGACCTGAAAAGCGATCGGAGGCATAAGTCTTGTCTGATAGGCATAATTGACTTTTTCCTGATAAGCGCGATAGAGCTTGTACATCCGAAGCCACTTGGCCCGATACGGCCGCAGATAATTTTCCGCTCTGGTGAATCTCTTTTTCCATTTTTCAATGAGCGCCGACTCGCTGTCAGTCGGTGAATAGGTCTCGCTGTCAGAAACTTTTTCCTTCTCGTTTTCGTTTTGTGCGTTTGAATCCGCCATAAGGGAAAAATATAAAAGCCGAACCCTTCCGGGAGTTCGGCTCCAATTTTTTCCAATCAAGTTCTCGTCGTATCGATGCAAGGCCGAAGCCTCAAAAGGATGCGGTACTTTTCCTTGGCATCCGCCAACCAAACAAAAAACGAGACTGCCACTTCATGTCATCAAAACCCGACCGATGATTCGGTCAAAACATTTTTGATAACAGAAGTCACAGCCCCGTCTCGTTTAGTTCCGATTTGATCGGAACGCCGTCAGGCAAAAACCTCCTGCGCTTTTTGTGATTTTATTTTATCAAATAAGAAAAATATGTCAACAACGCAACTGATCCGCACAATGTCAAAAGTATTCTGTCGTCTGTCCCGTTATTATGGCTCAATTAACTTTTCGACTCATATCATACAAAAATGAATTTTGATCATTAATAAGATTTTTGTATGTCCCTTCTTCCACAATTTTGCCCTGGTCAAAAACATAAATCCTGTCTGTTTTTTCCAGGGTCTGTATATGGTGAGCAATAGCAATGATAGTTTTGTCTGGAAAATTTTCCTCCAGTGCTTCATATATTTTCTTTTCCGTTCGGGAATCCAGTGATGAAGTAGCTTCGTCGAGAATTAATATCTGGCTGTTTTGGCATATAGACCTGGCAATTGCCAGTCGTTGTCTTTCGCCGCCCGATAGACGATAGCCTTTTTCACCAATCAACGTGTCCGGTCCTTCCGGCAAAGTATCAATTACTTCTTGCAATTGGGCAATCTGAATAGCGCGCTCAAAAATCTCCGACTCAATTTTTCGAAACAAAGTAATGTTTTCAGCAAAACTCATATTAAACATCTCGATTTCTTGAGGTACAACAGAAATATTTTTAAAAACAAAGTCGGAGTTGATGTTATAGAAATTTTGATTATCAATCAAAAATTTTCCTTTTTCAATGGGGTATAGTCCAAGAAGAATTTTGGCTAATGTTGACTTGCCGCTTCCCGTCTTTCCAACTACACCGATGCGTTCTCCTTTTCTAATTTTAAAATTCAGTTCCCTTAAACCATTATCTGATTTATATAAAAACTGGCCACCAATAATTTTTATATTTTGCCAAACTTCAGGAAAATTTTCATCACCTGTTTTTACTTCTGTCTTTTTTTCAAAAACACTCATCATTTGTCCAATGCCTGCCTTGGTTTGAATAAGGTCGCCATAAAGATTCATAACCTGCTCTCCAATAGTGGTTATTTTGTCAAAATAACTGTAAAAAATTACAATCTCACCAATATTCAAAAGTCCCCTAAAAACATCCCGGCCAATAAGAAATATGAATATGCTTGCGCTTACGGCATTAAAGGTTTGGAAAACTTTCCATTGATTATTATTAACTTTTATTATCTTATCAGCAAAGGATTTGGAAACAACCTCTCTTTCCACAATTTTGGATTGGAAATGTTTTTCCGAACCTAACGATTTTAATGTGGAAATGTTACTGAGGCCTTCTACATAAACCCCGCTAGACTTTTCCAGAGCATCATATCTCATGAAATTCAGTTTTTGAAGGTACTTAGTAAATGTTTTTAAAATGACAAAGTAGATTATGGCATAAACAAAAAGGAAAATGGCATATGTGTATCGGAGGTACAAAAATATGGCAATTATACCGACAAGTGATGCTATGGCAGATAGTATCTGATTGGAAAATGTCCGCGTAAAAAGATAGAATGAATCAAGGCCGTTTTGTATTTTTTGCACTTTTTCGCCGGTTGTTTTTTGTGATGTATCAATGAGGGACTGCGAAAGCATCAGTTCAAATCCTTTGACCTTGATTTGATAGGCGGTTTCATTGACCCAAAGAGCCAGCTTCTGTTTAACGTATAGCCTTATCAAGGGGACGACAAGCATTGATCCGCCCAAAAAAATTGCGAGAAAATAAAATCGATTGAGAGATTGTCCAATTTTAAAATTGGTAAAAAAGTTAATCACCGCTCCTATTATGAGCGGGGGGACGATATTATAAGCAAGAATTATAAAAAGAACACCAGTTCCGACTAGATATCTTCTCTTAATTTTTCCCAAATCAAAAAGAAATAAAAGTGACCGGGCTAATTCTATCCAGCTATATTTAAATTCCAAATCTTCTTTTTTGAAAATATTTCTCGCCATAAAATATCAAATGCCCTCAAATTCATATTTAGCAGCCCAAATTTGCCATCAAACTATGTGCCACCAACAAACATTTGCTCTCTCTTAATGACAGTAATTTTTCCATAATTGGAATATCCTGAAAAATATTATTTTATTGTTAACTCTTTTTCTTCGAATATCAACGCGTATCCCCCGACTTTCACTTTATCTTTCACCGTCACACACATCTTTCCGCCTTTCCCCATGCAGTAACCCTGTTCTATTACAAAATCGTTTTTGTTGGAAATTTTATGCTTCACGGCATAAGCGCCCAGCGCTCCGGCCGCCACTCCGGTAATCGGATCCTCGTCGATTCCGGCAAGCGGATTAAACTGCCTGGCGTGAAAATCCGAATCCTTGTCCATCGTTTCGACAGTGAACGGATAAAATCCTTTTACCAGATGCTCCTTACAATATAGTTTCATCCCTTCCAGATCCGGCTTTATTTTGAGCAATGTTTTCAGTGAATTGACCCCGACCATCAACTTCGGAGTTCCGGTGGAGACCGTCTGAATCGGGCAATCCATAACTTCGTCCATGGATATTCCCAAAAGCCTCGTAACTTCATTTTTACTATGCTCGTCTCCCCAAAATTGCGGTTCGGTCTGGGTCATCACAATCAAGCCGTCCTTGTCGACTTCGACGGATATGATTCCCGCTCTTGTTTCGAAAGTTACCGTTTTGGATTTTTCCCTGCCCAGATAAATTTTTCTTTTCTTAAGCAACGCGTGAGTAGCCGCTATCGTCGCGTGTCCGCATAAGTCCACTTCCTGCGTCGGCGTGAAAAATCTGATTCTGAATTTGGATTTGTCCGATTTGAAGATAAAGGCGGACTCGGAAAATCCCAGTGCCTTGGAGATATCGATCATTTGATGTTCCTGCAACTTTTCGGCATCAAAAATCACCCCGGCCGGATTGCCCTGATTTTTGTCCTTGGTAAATGCTTTTACTAAAATCGCTTTCATAGCCAAAATTTTTCAGTTACATCGATTGTTCCGATATCGAGTCGTTCGATCATTTTTTCTATTTCCTCGTCTCCCGCTTCTTCGGAATAATAAATTCTTTGCACCTCCCCGCTTTTTTCCTGCTTGGCTATCTTCCAGTTGGAAAGAATCGACTTCCGACTGATCGGTTTCCTGACCTCCTTTTGATTTATCAGTCCGATTATTTCTTTAAGATCAAGGTTGAAATTCTTGAATATCTGGAACAAGTCGTAAAAATCCCGGTATCTGGCCCGGTCGCTGGTCGCCCGTATTTTCTCGGCGGCGATTTCGCGAATATCCATCGTCCGCACCTTCGTATCGACTTTCCAAATATTTTTATACTCCGAATCTTTGGCCGGCAGGACGACATTCTGGATGAAATCGATTTCCAGTTTCAGGGAATTCGGCTGTCCGAGCGGACCATTGTAAGTCAGTCTTTCGATTTTTATGGTGGCTTTGGAAACGTACTCCTTTTTGACTGACAGAAAATCGTAAGGCTCGAATATTTTTTTCACGTCTTCCAATTTCAAATCCCTGTCGAGCGACGTGAAATCCAGATCTTCGGAAAACCGCATCTGCTTGAGATAACAATGATGAAGAGCCGTCCCGCCTTTGAAAACCAAAATGTCCCGAAGCGGCGAATCGTAAACGATCTTTGAGACCAGAGCCAGAAAATAATCTTTTTCGGCCACCATCAGAGGGTAGCGAAGTTCTTTTTTATTGATCACTTCCATCTCCCGCCGGGTCATGATGTTTATGTTCGGCATAATTTTTTGTTTTATTCGCTTGAGGCGAAATGATTATGATAATAAAGATTCCATTTGCCGCTGAAAACATCGCTGTCTTTTGTCATAAAACTCGCGCCGTCTTTGCTTTTCAGAAGTTTATGTATCGAGCCGGAATCTATCCCCGCCTTATCCAAAAGAAAACCGAGAATTCTTTGCACGGTAATCGACTGACCTTTGGCCAGATCGTTCAGTTTCTCGAAGTTGAAATTGTCTTTATATTCTTTCAGTTTTTCCAGCACCAAATCCAGCGAATGGATGGAGCGCCGGGATTGAATCATATCAAGAACGGCTTTTTCCAATGTGGCTACCTTCACTGTTCGTCCCTCGATTTGTGAATCTTGCCAGCCGTAGAAGTTTTTCCCGGCAACCTTGATAAACCGATACGTTATTCCCTGAATCGTTTTATCGGCTTTCTTTTTGAGACACACGGAAGTTACCGTTCTCGTATGCTGGTCGAAAACCCCGTGATACTGGAGAGCGGCCTCGAATGAAACATACGATTCGTCCATAATAGCCTGAGCGATAACCAAAACCGACGCTCCGGCAAAGCCCCGCGATTCCAAGTTGGTGATATAATAAACTCCTTTTTTAATCCGTACAAGCCAGCCATTTTTGGTCAGTTTGATGACCGTTTTTTTGGCTTTTTGCCTGGTATAGTCCTGCCCCAGTTCGGCATAAATTTGGTCAAAATTGACAAATAAGCCGTATTTGGTAATAAGGTTTTCCAACAAAAGGCTCTCTTTTTCGGATAAAATAGTATTGTTTTGGGTCATATAGTTCCAATATTTGGTTACTATCTACCCCTATTTTATACTATAAGTCCGCTTTGTCAAGTGACGGTCCGGACTGTGTGAAATGCCCTGTTTTCAAGAAGATTTGAGATATTTGTCTATATTCGCCTGATGCTCCTCCAAGGTTTTGGCGCAGTGGATTTGCCGGTTGTTGTCATGGATATAATACAGGCATTCTGTTTCTGTCGGATGAAGAACCGCTTCGATTGCAGGAAGACCCGGGTTGCCGATCGGATATGGAGGCAATCCTTTGTTTTTATATGTGTTATATGGCGAATCGATGTTTCTGATTTCATCCGCCGTAACCGGCGCCCACCAACTATCGCCGGTTTTGCCCCTTGCGTATTGGACAGTCGCGTCGATTTCGAGATTCATGTCATTGTTCAACCTGTTCCAAAGTATTCCGGCGATAAGCGGCATGTCATCTTTTCCCGCCGCTTCTCTTTGAATGACAGAGGCTAGCTTCAGTCCTGTCGTCCATTTGATATTTTGCTGGGCGAACTGGCCGACATAGGGCGCGAATTTTTCATCGAAATTCCTGATCATCCGGTTGGCTATATCCAATTCGCTGTCCGAAACGGGAATGAGATAAGTGTCGGGAAAATACGTTCCTTCGATGTAATCGATTTTCATCTTGGTAACTTCCGTATTCCATCTGTCGAGATCGTCGTCGTTCCAATCGAAAGTCTTTTGGAGAAGTTCCCCTATCTGTTCTTTTCGGAATCCCTCCGGAATCACCACCCATTTCATGTCGGGATTGCCGGTTAGCTTGTCCGCCAACTGCCAGGCGGTCATATTTTTGGAAACATCATATCCGCCCGGCTGTATCGCATTATGCTTTCGTTTAAGAGACAGCACTGTATCAAAGGCGATTTTATTTTTTATAAGACCCTGGCCTTTCAGCTTATCCAAAATTTGCGATTCGTTTTGTTTCAACCCTGCCGTGAAAATTTCATTCTCTTCCTGAGACTCCGGCGCACCGAAAAATACGCGCTGTGCTATGAACAAGCCCGCGATCATAAGCACGACCGCTCCGATAACTATGCCGATTTTCAGTCTTCTGTTCATGTCTCAAGTTTCTCACGAATGACTGTTTCAGTCAAAATAACATGTAGCATCGCAAACTCTGTAAAAAAACGATTTATTGATTTTTCCCGTGAGCCGTAAAAATACCGGTATTTTTACGGCTCACAATTGCCGAAATGTCTGATTAAAAATACCACTGTGGATAACTTTATTTTCGACTTGACTTTACCCTTCGCCTATCCTAACATCACAACACTTCGGGAAAGATAATGGCTTGTTTAAAGCTCGGCATACGAACGCCGGAATAAAAAAGCTCAATAAATATTGACCGGACTTGCACGGGAATTTTACGGAAACTTTACCGGCATTATTTTATACTGAAGCCATAATTAAAGATTTGCACATTTGATCCGATAGAGCATTCAAACGTTTATCTGCCCGTAGGCAGACAGGTCTCGAGAAGACCAAATAATATTTACGAATGTCTCGAAAGAAAAAATTTGCAGATCGCCTAATCATTAAAGTATTGCATATGAAAACACAATACTCGAAAAAGAAATTCCTGAAGCTGGCGGGAGTCACGGCTCTGACGTTGGCCTTGGGAATCGGCGCGGCGAGCGCTTTCGCTTCCAGCGACAGCGGCAAAACCACACAGGAGAAAATCCAATCCTTATTGGATAAATTGAGAGTCGCATCGGAGAACGAGCAAAAAAACGGTCAGCTGGTCGACACTCCGCAAGGAAAAATGTTCGCCGGAGAATCGGCGGAGAAAATGAAAAAGTTGCATGATGAAACAATGGCGGAAGTAGACGCTCTGACTGCCCGGCCGGAAAGCGAAAGGCAAAAAGCTGTCGACGAGATCAAGAAATTCGCCGATAAAAAAGACCTGAATGTCAATTACAAAAGAACGACCAAATCTGTCTATAACCCCGGTATAGCGGAAGAAGTGTACACAACCGACTATGATCAATACGAAGTGGACGCGCGAAACAACAAGATTATCCAATTCGGACCTCGTCCGCTCGCTGTTGGCGAAAAAGGAAAGACTTTCAATACCGAGGACAAATATTCCAAAAACGAACTGGAATCTATGGCCCGCCAATTTATCGCCAAAAATGCTCCTGAAGTAAAAATCGATGATCTCTCCGCCAATTTCGGCGACAAAGAGGGCGTGAACTTTTTCTTCCGTTGGGAAGATACAACACGGGAAATCGAGGATATCCATCCTTTTATCCAGGTCGGGTTTTCCCGGGGAGGCGACTTGCTGAGCTACATGAATTCTCTCGGTCTGTAGCCGCCGGGGTTTAACAATTAATATCGAAACAAAAATATGAGAATTTTGAAGACGAGGCGGGCGATGCTATTCTCGATGATTGCGATGGTGGCATTGCTTGCGGGAGGCGTCAAATCGGCGCTGGCTCTCTCGGGAACTTACAATTTTGCCAGTAGCGGTAACTACTATACGAGCTACGGTCCCAGTGAATACTGGCATACGACAACCAATGCCGGTTATTGCGGACACATCAGCGGGAGCTGCAGCCCGAACAGCATGCGATGGACATATACCAATGGTTGCTTTCCAAGCAATCAGGCGAAGTGGGATAATCCGAACTCGGCTCAGGACGGAGCGCACAGAGTTTTTATTCCGAGTGTCAATGCAACGACCACCAACGCGCCTTACACAATCACCTATGACGGAGCCAGCTCGTCGGTTTGGTATATAAATCAGAACGCTTATTATGATACATGGATTTGGACCGGAGATTATTACGACATCCGAAATACTTGGCTGTCCGACGCTACCTGCGAAGGAGGTTCACCGAAAATCGGATTTGATGAAGTGCGGATCACTTATTAAAGATAGCTGCGAAAGAAGGAGGAATAAAACGGGATCAATCCCGTTTTATTTTTGTCGGATCACACAATCTTTTCTCATACCCACGAATCCATGTCTATTCCCTTCCGGTGCGCAAATTTGGCCTCTGCTTCGCTCAATATGCCCAGGTAGTGCTTACATGTGGTCTGGATGTCGGAATGCCCCAGAAGGGCCTGAATATGGCCCAAGCCGATGCCCTTCTTTAGCAGCATGGTCGCGAAGCTGTGGCGAATGACATGCGCCGTATAATTCTTCTTGATCCCCGACTTTTTCCGGTAATTTCTGAAATTTCTCTGGGCGTCGTTTCTGTCCCACCGGTTCGTTTTGCTTTCGGCGACAAAAACGTATTCTCCCTCGTATCCCCTTCTCTCGATATATTCACGGATGCAATCGAGAGACAGCTTCGTGAAATACAATTTTCTCTCTTTGTTTCCTTTTCCGACAATCAGCGCTTCTTTCCTCCGCCAGCTTATGTCTTCGATCTTCAAATCCAATGCTTCGCTTATCCGGCATCCGGTCGAAATAAGAATGGCGATAAATGCCCGGAATCTCAAATCTCTCATACTCCGTTGTCCGACCGAACTGAAAACCTGTTTCAGTTCTTCTTCCGTCAGATACTCGACCGTTCTTTTGGGCACTTTCGGTCTTCTTATTTTTTCGGCATCCATGACATTGAGTCGCAATTCGCCCCTACAAAATCTCATCAGATTTCTGATCACGGAAAAATTATGCGCTTTGGTCGTCTGTTTCAACTCCCGCCAGTTATATTCCTTCTTGAGAGCGATTATATGTTCCATGTTTATTTTTTCCACCTCCAGATCTCCCAGTATGTCTATCGTCCATCTTATCGTTCTTTTATATTTGGCAATGGAAGACGCAGCCATTTCGCCTTCCACTTCGCAGTAATCCAAATACAATTTTCCGGCTTCGCCGATCGTTATTCTTTTTCTTTTACAAAAAAATGACATCATATGGTTTATTCTTAAGAAATTAAAAAACAACCCTTGGTAGAGTTGTCGTTATTAAACACAAACCTTTTCTATTTTATTAAGAAGGGTAGTCGAAATTCGAGTACCCTTCATCCTTGTTGTCTTGTCATTGCAAGACATTTTGTTGTGTTAAGGAGTACGGAAAAGTGAGTCTATTGCTTTCTACCTAGAAGCCAGCCGATGGAGTAAAACGACGCTATGACAGCGATTGCGCCAATTGCTGGAGTAAGCTGGTAAAGCAACGGAATCGTTTTTAATTCTGCCATTATGGCAGGCCCATTCCAGAACGCAAAAGAATAATTACAAGGATCCAACATGGAATCACCTCCCCTCATTAGAAAGTATAAGCAAATAGCCGAAAGATTCTAAAACCTCCTTCTTTCAATATTTTATCATAGAAACCAATGCTATAAACCGCTATTTAACTCTGACCGTATGATACTTGCAACCTGCTTCATTATCCCATTTACCCCAACAGTCAACCTAATATATCTTGTTAGCGGATTTGGTGTTTCTTTGAATTCTATATTATTATTCTCAAAAGCTTTTAACATAGTGTCTCTTTTAGATCCAAAATTGATTAAAACAAAATTTCCGCCACCCTCGATCACATCAAATCCCATTTTTTTTAATTCTTTAGCAAATTTTTTTCTTGCGATTAGTATCTTATTTACTGAATTCTTCAAATATTTACCGTCAGTACAAACAACCTCGACCGCTCTTGCCGCTAACGCAGTCACTTCTCTGAAAGGTTTAAATCTTCCTATCATTTTGGCTAATCCCTCATTGGTCAGTATATAACCAATTCTTAACCCCGCTAATCCGACATTCTTAGAAAAACTACGTATTATAATAACATTCGAAAATTCATCAACTAAAGGTGACGCGTCAATACGCCCAAAATCAGCATATACTTCATCAATGACAACTAAAATATCTCTCTCTTCGGCTTTTCTGACGAATTCTCTTAGCCTATCAACAGAAAAAATATATCCTGTAGCACCATTGGGGTTAGCAATAAGTACTACTTTTACATCAGGTGAAATTAATTTAGCCAAGGTGTCATCTGAACAACTACCATCATCCTCACAATAAACTTCAATCAACTTACAATTTAATTCCTGTGAATGTATCTTATACATTTCAAATGTTGGAGCAATGGTTGCGATAACAGCGCCCGGATCACAAAATGTCTCTAGTATCATTTTCATTGCGCCATCCGCTCCATTTGACAATATCAAATTTTCGTTGGGCTGATTTAAAAACTGAGATAATGCATTATATGCCCTGCTTACTTCAGGATAAGCACTAGCCATTTCTGCCGAAAAACCTTTTATTATTTTCCTAAATAAAGATTTTGGCATAGATGGTACATATTCATTCATTCCCAATCTGACTCTGTCGAGACGAGTGAGAAAATCCTGGTTGTTACGCACAATATCATTTACATGTTCTCTGCATTTAATCATAAAATTGAATTTAACAATTTAACGTATAAGCTAAGCCTATGCTTGCTTTTTTATGGTATCACCGGATAAAAATTAATTCAAGATTCTTAACAAATCTAGGAGAATTCGATAAAATGGATAATAAGGATAAAGCAGCCAGCGGTTAGCGGTCTCAGTCATTGCTAAAAATGACAATATGTGGTATGATTAGAAGCCATCAGACACCCTACTAATTATTTTAAACATATGGGTATATTTAAAAAAGTCGAATTAAACCTAAATATTAAGCAGCAGGAAATATCCCCAAACGATATATTTTTTGTTATTGATAAAAATAAAAAAATAACAACTTTTAGCATTAATAACATCTCCTTAAAATTGCCTGAATTACCGCTAGAAAGACCCTCTATAATAAAATCAGGAGTTGGATTTATTACTCTTGAAGATCTTGAAATACATCCCATGAACTTGGCAAATAGATGGGATATTTTAAAAGATTTTCCTAATTATAAAACATCTGATCACCAAAAAAGATTTATTATTACTATTGAAGAATCTGGAATGCTTGAAAGTTATGTCATTCCAAAATTTTTTGAAGAATCCGAGCCAATTGCCAAAATCGTCTTAAACAAAAATCAGTTACCCATTCAATTTACTATTGAAATATCGGAAATAAAGAACGGGAAAATTCAATCAGTTAAACCTCAAAAACCAAAAGAATCCGCCAAGATTCTTATGGGTACTCAAATATTAGGACATGTTCAGGATGCGGCTAAGATTATACGATGGGCAGAAAAAAACGGAACATTGCAGAGTAAGTGGAAATTTGCCTTACCAGCGACAAAAAGAACTGAAGTTACTAAGAGCTCCTTAAAAAAAGAAGGTATAGACACGAAAAAAATAATTAGCGATTGGTCATATGCGGGAGGAAAAAATTTTAGAACAAACCAGGAATACATAGGCGATTTTAGTAAAAAAGAATCGTTTTCAACTGTCGTAGCATTTATTGCTGCGAATGCCAGATTATGTATTGATGTTGCAAAAGGAAAATATGCTGTGGTATCGACAAATTTTCGATCAGAAGCGCGGATTATGAAAATAATAAATCCAAATATTATTACTATGGGAGTTTCCCACACGTTTTTGTCAGGAAAATTAGAAAAACGTATAGGTTTACACGATGATCTTCCAAGATTTGCAGCCATGCTTCGGGAGGTACAACAATCTCTTGATCTTGTGCCTAATCGAATTACCTCTTTAGGAGGAAACGTAAATTATATTGATTATTATTGGAAAGTTTGCGAAGAGAAAATACAAGTACTCGACATATTGCTTTATCGTACTTTGGATTTTGACACCACTATTCCTCCAGTATTCAATGGCATAACCCAAGTCATTCAGATTCCTCTAGCAATTCGCGACACAAAGATATCAAAAAATAAAGCCAGGGAAAATATCGCTTCAATAATAGGAAAAAAATTAAAGTCATCTGATAAAATAATCATCCTTTCTGGAGAAAGTGACGATGGATCATTTAAAAAAAGGATTGAGAAAGTCATTTGTTTCGCGAAATCAAATCCGAATGTACATGTTGTTATGCCATTAGACCCTAACGATGAAAGAATTTCCGATATCGATATGCCTTCAAACGCATATACGATAGGGTTCAGGAGAGATTGGCGCGAAATTATTCCTGGAGGGGACATTACTTTTATACGAGGAAGTTGGGGCGAGTTAATTGACCTAATATTTTCTGAAACGGTTCCAATAATAACTTCTCCAGGAACGGTACCGACAAATGCAGATTTAAGCACTACGCAATTTTTAACTGAAGTGTCAGAAGAGCGCGCTTGCAATGTGTCATTGTTTGTAAAAATATTACAATCATACGGCATAAAGACGGAAATGATAAATAGATTATTAGTTGATCTTAATAATCCGTCAAATAAATACACCCTACAAAACGCGATAGAGTACGCATTACAATCTGACGTTGCGAATAAAATAAAAGAGGCTCTTTCGGCTATTCCAAAGGACAATATTGCGGGATGCATTGGAAAATTACATGAGCAATTGCTTGATCTTAAAAAACCTTTTTCAACCGAAAATCTTAAAAATTTGCATCAGAATATTTGGCACCGAAAATAAATAAAATAGCCCGACAAAGTTATTGGGCTATTTTAATAGAATTTATGTGGCTTTATTTAGTCTATTCGGGAACAGAGCAATGTCTGCAAATTTTAATTTTATTCGTTCCATTCAACATACTTTTTAATATTTTTTTCCTGTTTTCAGTATTCCACCAATTATTATCTCTTAATATATTGCCCAAATTAAAATCGGCATTGTAGTCATGGAAGCACAGACCAATATCACCATTTGCATTAACGAGTAGATTTTCCCATGGCCACATACAATGGTTTATAGTGTAATTGTCTGAGATTTCTTTTGCTTTAGTTGTTTTATATCTGGTGTTTTTAGTACTTGTTGGCACAAACTTTAGATTGACTTTTCTATCTTCATATCCGCTCATATAAGCGTTAAAAGTTTTAAAGATAGTTTTGTCTACTCCTATATTTTTGCAAATATCCGAAAATTTATCCATTTCGTTTTCGTTATGCTTCATAACAATAAATTGGGCTACAACAACGGGCTTTTTAGCTCTCATGTTTTTTTTAAGTTCTGTGAGATCTTTGATATTTTTTAACAAAACATTTAAATCGCCTCCTGAACGATATTTCTTGTACGTTTCATTAGATGCTCCATCAATAGAGATGTTGATATAATCCAGACCTGATTTAATTAATTTTTTTGAAACTTCTTTATTTAATAACAACCCATTGGAGTGAAACCCGACTGTTTCTATTTTATTGTCCTTTGCAAATTTTACCATTTTAGCAATATCCGGATTCATCAATGGCTCTCCATAATTAAACAGTGCTATTTCTCGCACGCTATCGTTAATCAGCCTGATTATTTTTTTGAAATTATCATATGACATCAAGGTCTCATTTTTAATTTTTCCTCTCCCCATGGGACACGAGAAACATCTCAAGTTGCAAAAACGACTAACCTCTATCCTAGCTCTTATCGGCATCGGAATATTGTTAGCATCAAATTTTGATGGCATATTCTTCTTATTGTTACTAAATGTAATTTTTCTCATACTTCACTGATTACTATTTTAATGGATGGGCATGTTCCGACTCCAAATCAACATTTGCATTTTTAAAATCAAACCGTGAATCAATTTCTTTTTTCAGTTTTACCAAAAATTTTACGAACTTGGAATTTGATTCCGTACTGGAATAGGGAGACATTATATAAGCCTTCAGCGAATATAAAGGATAGGGATTGGCGCCTGTAGAATTGCTGGGCATTTCATCCAAGTAATAAGGATTTCCCAATTCAGAAATTTTCTTTAGAAAAAATGTTGTATAGTTGTTTCTAACATTCGCCTCTTCTTCATAGCTAGTGAAAGAAATATTTTGGGGTATGCGAGGCACAAACATAACACAAACGCCCAAACCATTTGAATTGATAATTTCAAAACTATCCGTTTCTTGCAACTTATTTTGCAAATCAACCGCTACCTCAGTCAGATATGCAACCAAACATTGAAATCCTGTTACTCCAAGAACATTCAATGCGACATAGGCCGAATTCGGTCCGTCTCCCGGTCTGGAATTTTCAATAGAATATTTAAATGGCCATCTCCAAAAATCACTGTTTTTATACAAAGATTTTTTATCTTTTACCATAAAAGCACATGACATATATGGACAAAAACCCATCTTGTGAAAATCTATGCCAAACGAATCAGCCTGATAGAGATCTTTCAAATATTTTATTATTTCTGATATCCTTTCCCGCGCTACTGGTTCGATTTTTAAAGGATTCAACTGAAAATCATAATCTTTGAAAAATATCCACGGAAATGCGACAACAGCATCCACATGCACATGAGGTGTATAATTTAGATCAAGCTCTTTAACTAATCTGTCTCTTAACGCAACAACTTCTCTAATAGGATCAACAACCATATTGTTGGTTGATCCTCCTGAGATAATAATAGCGGCAATCTTCTTTCCCTCTTTGCTTTTTTCTCTAATAACTCTTTCCATTTCTACTAGATCAACTCTGCTATCCTTGCCAGTTTTTATTTTAAACATGTTGTTTATCCCGATGCCAAGCCAATCAACATCTTGTTTGTGCGCAGGATGTCCTGATGCAGTTGAAAGAACTATAACGTCTTCTTTTACGCCTTTCTCCGAAGATTCCGGGGAACAATTTTTTAAGCCTAACTTTATTCCATACATTATTGTTGCTTTTCCTCCCCAAGTAAAAGCTCCTCCGGCTTCTTGCCAATTCCAGCCGATATATTCAGCAATGGATTTTATAACCTTTTGTTCGATTATTAGGCTATCCCCGCAAGCAGTATCAAGACAAAGATTGGGATTGTACAGGGCCGTAAATGTCTTAGCGGCAACAGTAGGCATAACGGGAGAAGCAACGACGTTATACATCGAATTTGGTGAATGCCATCTGCAAACACCCTGAAATAACTCAGCTATAAGCGCTGAATGTTGCCCTTTTGAGATGCCTTCGCTCGGGATCCTAAAATTCTGAATAGCTGATTCGGCATACTCGGCTTTTGAAGACAAAGTGCATTTTGATAAATCAGTAATTTTCAATATTTCATCATGCGTATTTCTAATGTCTTGAAGCAAAGAAGAAATCGAATCCGTCTCAGGATTATAAAACAAATCTCTTATTTTTTTAGACAATTTAACCATAAGGTTTTCGAGAGTTTAAAAACTTGGTAAATCTTCAATTATCTTAACGTGACTCCTAAATCTTTTTCTGTCATTTTGCGAATTTCCTCTTGAATTTTATTTATCTCTTCATTAGTCAAAGTTCTTTCCATTGAACGATAAATTATGCGAAATGTGTAACTTTTTTTGCCTTCACCAAATTTTTCTTCATTTTCATATTCATCCAATAATTTAACCTCTTCAATCAGATCATTCGAATAGTCTCTAACAATTTCATAATAATTGTTAAGACTTATGTTTTTGTCAATGATAAACGAAATGTCTCTCATTGTAGCTGGGAATTTGCTGACCTCTTCAAACTTACTATTTATATCTCGAAACTGACTGGTAATCCTCGGGTCATTCGACCATAAAACTCTGATGTCGCCAATATCCATCTTTATCATTGCCAATCTTTCTCCAAAACCGAAAGCCCAGCCGTTGTAAACTTCCGGATCCAAACCGAAATTTCTCAAAACGATCGGGTTTACTAATCCAGCTCCATTTACCTCCATCCAATCCCCGTTAAATTTAATGTCCATTTCAAGACTCTGTACCGTATAGGGAAATGTGTCTTCAATGAATTTATACTCTATATCTGAACCGAAAATACCCTTAGCCAAATCGACTTGTACGCTCTTTAGATCGTTTTGTGTTATAACTTTTTTTTCTTTTTTGCAAATTAGTAACCCATCAATTTGATGGAAAGCTGGATAATGGCTTCTGTCAATTTCGTCCTTTCTAAAAACGATACCAGGCGCCAGAGCCTTTATTTCCCCCTCACGCTCTAATCTTTTTAGAACTTCTGGGTCTTTCAGATAAAAAGACCAGAAAGCCGTCATTTGAGTTCGCAAGATATGATCCTTATCTAAGTAGTAAGTATCTGTTTCATTTCTGGAGGGATGATCCTTCGGTGCATTCAATAAATCAAAACACTGTTCAACGGTAACTACTCGAGGAAATTCTACAATATCGAAATCTTTAAATGTCGACAGATTGATTATCTGATCGAATAAAATTTTTACAGGCGAGTTTTCTTTTTTAGAAAGATCCGGCAGTGCTAAAAATCTTTTTATACGCTCTGCTTTTGTATCATTTCTTTTATTCAATCCGTCAATCAATGTTTTTTCATTTTTGTTCTCTATTATAATTTTTCTCATATTTGATTTGCTAAGTTTCACCCTGTGGCATTAACTTAATATCTTATTATTTCATAAATATTACCTTTTAAAATGGTTTTTGTCAAAATTTGTGTAATAAATTTGAAATCATAAAATTAGAATGATTTTGTCATCCCAAGTCTCTCATATCGGGCTCGCCTTCTATAAATTCTGATTCAAGGCCAATATTTTCAAAATACTCCGTCATTTTTATACAAGCAAATTTTTCGGTCGAGTAATGCGTTCCGCCAATCATGTTTATTTTATTTTCCTTGGCAATTTTGTGAGCTTCAATCGACGGCTCATAATTATTATGGAATGTCACGCCGGTCAGAAACGTATTGATACCAAGCCGCGCGATTTCGGAAAGTATTTCATTATCACATCCTCCGCCAGCCACCATCGCTACTTTGCCGTCTTTTATTTCTGACTCACCGTAGTTCCATATTTTAACCTCGTGACCGACAGCATTCTTGAATACCTCCACTAATTCGGAAATATTTTTACAATCCGTTTTACCGATCACGCCACTTAAAAATCCGAAATATTCAGCGAACTCGTCCATCTGATCCAGACCAAGCGCTTTTGCAAAATTAACCGACGTGGAATATTCTCCGTTCCTATCAAGCGGAGTGTGCATGGTATAAATTGAGATCTTGTTTTCTTTGAATTTTTGGAGTAAATCACCGTTCAGATTCACAAACGGCGATTGGCTCTTCTTAATCTTCCAATCTACTGGATGATGCGTAAAAAGCAGAATATTTTGTTCTCTCTTTTCTAAAAGTTCCTGCATAATTTTCTCGCTCGGAAAAACAGCTGTGTAGGTCTTAGTGATTTCATCCGTATTATCCGCCAGAATTCCCATATACCTTCTCCTGAAATTTTCCGTAACAAATTTCGGGTCAAATTCAACATTGCTCCAATCGTCTTGGCATTTTTCGAGTTCAAAGTCAGTTTCTAATTTTTGATATAAGTCCTTAGCATTCATAAAATTAAATTAACTTGTATATTTTTTCGGCATTGACTGAAAATATTTTTTCTTCAATCTCTTTTTCTAAACTTAACGACTTTACCAGTTCGATATGATCTTCAATCTTACACATCGGCCAATCAGTACCAAAAAGAATTTTGTCCGGCCGGTCGGCGATAGTCTTTTTCAGTATTTCTCTTATCTTTTCAATTCCTCCGCTTTTTCCGATCACTTCCTCATCCGCCAAGGCCGCTATTTCAAAGTAAATATTTGGAACATCTTTCGTAATTTCATAGCAATATTCAAGCTTTGGCCAATAATAATGAGTAATAATAACTTTTAGTTTCGGATATCTCCTGGCTACTTCAATAATATATTTCGGATCATTCCACTTGGCGCATTCGCTATCGCCTGAGTTTTCTCCTGTATGAAACAAAACTGGAACATCTAATTTTTCACATAGCTCGTAATACGGCAAACATCTTTCATCGGTTGGATAATACGGATCATGACCTGGAAAAAATTTAAGTCCTTTGATTTTTTTATCTTCCAAAAGTCGTTTGTATTTTTCCGCCTCACCCGATCTTCTTTGGATGATTTGCGGGCTGCCGAGCAAAAACAGATTTTCACGTTTACCGATCAAATCAATGACTTTATCCAGATCGGCAATTTGATCACTTCCCTCAACATTGTCCGGAATAATAATGGCCGCGTCTATATTATTTTTTTTCATTTCATCCAAATATAATCTAAAAGCCTCTTCAAGAGAGGCCGCGTTTTTACCATATTTGGAAATGTGAACATGGGAATCAATAACCATATATTCTCAGCATACTTTTTATTTCCTATTCTCCAAGAACTTTTTTATCCTGTCTGCCATTTCTTGGGGAATTGTTTCTGACTTGATAATATAATCGGCAGCGCCAAGTTTTTCCGCCCTATCCTTATACTCTTTCTTGTCTGTATTAGTGAAAACAAAAACTGGAATATCCTTGGTGCTTGGATCTTTTTTCAACTTCTCCATTATATCCAATCCGTTCTCGTGCCAAAGTATTATGTCTAAAAGAACGATATCCGGTCTATCCAGAGAAACCATTTTCAAAGCATCGGCAATATTGGTAGCCGGTATTGTAAGAAGACCCTTTACATTGAAAACCTGTTGAAAAAGAAATAGTTGCTCTGGATCGTCTTCAACAAGTAAAACTTTTATTATATCAGACATATTTTTTTCTTTTTTCTAATGATTACATTTTTATGTCTGCCCTTTTTTTGATATATTCCTTTATATCCACCTTGTTCTTAGGTTTGATTGGCAGCTTCACAAAAAATTCCGCTCCTTTGCCAAGTTCGCTTTCTACCCAAACTTTTCCACCGTGTCCCTCCACAATTTCCTTGATAATGAATAATCCCAACCCTGTTCCGTCAGTATACATATCTACAGCATTTTGAGCACGGGCAAATTTTTTGAACAAATTTGGAATTTCTTCAGCTGGAATTCCAATTCCATTGTCTTTAACCGAGAAAATGACATCGTCACCATCCCTGCGATTTCCAATAATTATTGTTGCCTTGCCATCCCGCTTATCGCGGACATCAGGCGTTTGTTTCGGTGAAGGCGTGTATTTGATAGCATTGGTCAGTAAATTGGAAAACGCCTCTTCCAGATATTTCCTTTGCCCAAAAACTTCCGGTACGCTTGCATCCAAATCGCCTATCGACAAATCAATCTCCCTTTCCAGTGTTTCCGCCTTGAACCCGTCAATCATTTTTTCAAAAAATTCTTTGACATCTATCTTTTCTATTTCCTTGTCCATAACATTGAATTTCTTGTTGGTCAGAGAAGTGGCATTCAAAATATCATTAATAATATCTTCCAGTTTTTGACACTTTGACCTGGCGCCATCATAAAACTTCTTCTTTTGTTCTCCGTTAAACGAATCCATTGTTCCGTCCTGAAGCATTGAAATTGTCCCTTTGATGACAGTAATAGGAGTTCTTAATTGATGCGAAGCAATATTGATAAATTCATTTTTGGCCTGATCGGCTTTTTTTAATTCGACATTGGCAACCTCCAACTGATCATTCTGGCTGGATATTTTTGCATTTGCAATTTTTAATTCTTCTTTTTGCTTAATTTCAGCCTTTACGGATTTTACCAACCACCAACCAAATGTTGATACGATTGCCAATGTTACGGCCGTAAGAATCCTGTTGGTAGAGTCTTGAATAAATGCAAACTGAGAAGCAATAAGTATAATAGTTCCTATTACCAATGCTTGAGCAGCAAAAAGTTTTATATGAAACGCTCTATATCGAACAATCAAATACGCCAATAATCCGATAAATATATCCATGCCGAACAGACCGTAATATTCAAGTCGCGAATCGGACAATATACCCAAGTCGGTAAGATATGCCGCTAGAAATGTTACCATAAAGAAAGAAAAGAGAAATAATTCCATTCCCAATCCCATGAGCCATATCTGTTTCTTAAAATCAACTTCTGATTTTCGATATTTGCGAATGAGCAGAACGAGTATCCAAGTCATTGCTAATATTCCGAAAAAGACGCGGGAGAACTGAAACAAGGGTCCTTCAAACATAAACGCATCGCAATTTGTTATATTAAACCCACTTAAATTTATACTGGTCGGGGATAAAACAATGATAGGAACTGTGAGTATTAAAAAAATACTTTTAAGCAGAGTAGATACGTCTTTCTTTTCCAGAAAAACGTAAATAAAATATATGCTGAGAATAGATATGAGAGTGGATAATACCCGAAGAAAAGACCACACAAACAACATAAGATCGCTATAAATATTTGTCCATAAAATAAGATTTGAAATTACCCAAAGAGAAAAGCATACAGAAATAGCAAATAATAATTTATTTATCAGAAATTGTTTACCTTTCCAAAAAACAAAAAAACCAACCAGGAGTGCAATTATGGCTGTTGGTATATGCGAATAATACAGAAGTGCTGGCACATCCGAAGAAAATAAAAAATATAGAGGTTTTGAGAATGAATAGCAGATCATAAGTTGTCGTTATTTATTTCATTATTTTGTGGAGATTCTTCTTCGGTACTGTCTTTGTTGTTTTGAATATCGACCTCTGTTGCACAAGCATCACCGTCAACTTCGGGATCGCAATATGTTTTGGAACAATCGTGATCTCCCAGAAGGCACGAACTAGCTGCCTCGCAATCAGTTATATCCTCACCACATTCTTTGTATAAATCGGGTGAATATTTTACCATTTTTGAGTAATAGTATTTTTCGGTGCAAGCATCATCGCTACAACCCGCAAAACATTTATTTCCATTTACAGCAAGATCACAGGCTCCTTCATATCCAACCAAGTAGTCTTGTTTGGTCATAAAACGATAATAAGAAAAAACACCAGCCATAAAGACAAGTGCTACAAGTATGTAGAGAAAGGAGTGATTGTGAATTTTTTGTTTTATATCCATAGTCGTTTGCTACATTAATATTATACACAAATAATGTTGCTTACGCAATAAGAAGACAAGAGTCCTTCTGTATTTACTTTTTGACAACGTCTTTCGTGTAGTTCTTAAAATCATTCTCCTGGGCATCATTAAGCGAAACCGTATACCTTTTGAGAAAATCAACCGGGCGATAACCTAATTTTGTTTCCCTTAAATTTTTGATATTTAAGTCTTGTTGCCAATTCCACAATTTAATATCAAGAGTTGTCAGATATCGGGCTAATTCCCTATTAAAAAATTCGTATATACCGCTAAAAGAATTATCGGCTTTGATAAAGTGAGATACCGCATTTCGATTGGGCAATGTTTCATCGATACCAAAGCAAAGCATTGTGCCATGCAAAAAAACGCAGGATAAAATCAGCTCATGGCTTTTGGCATTTTCCAATAAACGACGGAGTGCTTTTTCCTCAAATCTTAGATCGCATGTTTTATTTTGCAATTTTTTTCGACACTCCCATTGTCGCAATGTAAGATAAATTTTGCTTTGTATCGATAAATCGCTCGGATCTTTTAATCGAAAAACTGCATCGGGATATTCTTTTGAAAATTTTTTAGCAAGACGCCTAAGATCTTTAAACTTAGCGCCTTGGAGTTCGGATAACTTAGACGGAGAAAATAAGTAATCAAAATTATTGCGATCCTCTTCCACAAGCAAATTTGCAGATTGCAAATGCTTGATTGATTCTTCCGTTATGAAACGAAGTTTGGGACATATTTTTGAATTGCAAGCAAAAGTCAAAAGCGTGAATGCGGTACTTTCACATTTATTAGTGCCCAAAAAAGAAAGAAATGGCTCTTTTGTTTCATAGTCCGTAAAACGAATAACCAAATTTCCATTCAGTTTCGCTATTTCACGATCAGCTCTTATATCCCACGCCCATAGATTAGTAAAATTAAAAGCCGAATACGGTGGAAATTTTGAAACAAATCTTTCGATCTCTTTTTTGTCCGACAGCTCAAGTTTTTTGAAATTCGGGAATTCAGGTATCATATTTCAATATGTCGAATTAATTTTATTTATAAAAAAGTAGAAGATAGGTGCCGGTTCCTGTTATGCCAATTGCGATGATTTTCTGCCAAACATGTTTCAGTTCCATTTTCTCAACTACTATCATCGGAAAGAAAACGGTCAGTATCGCGCCAATAATGAAAACGAAAATTGGCTGAAATGATTCCGCAAGCAATACAAGCCCAACTGGGGCGAGAAGATACGCGTAAGCAACGGACACGTCTCCCAATATGTATATAAACTCATTGAAAACATTTAGTGATAAAATATTTTTAGAGTTATTTTTTAACGCCAATATGAAATTTTCACGATAAGAGCGCATAAAAATAAATATACCGATACCCGTCAATAAGAGCATGGAGTGTCCCCAGAACAACGACCTCCAGAGATTTTCTTCAAGTGCTACCGCTTTAAAAATAGTTCCGCCCGATGCCCAAAAAAAAGAAGCCGCCAGCATCGGTATGACAGTACTTTTTCGAAGTTTGAAATGATTATCCGAATCTATTTCAAAAGCGATGATTGTCGTACCGAAAATAATGATCGCCATGGAAATTAACTGCATGTGAGTTAAAACTTCCCCAAGCAAAAGATAACCCAATATAGCTCCGAACACAGGAACAAGCTGGTAAAATACTATCACTATGGAGGTTTCTTCGTTCTTAAGGGCTATCAAATAACACCACAGCACCCCCACGCTCAACATGCCTCTGACTGCAAGAATAAGAATATTTGTAAAACTAACATCCAGCACTGTTCTGTCCATGAAAAAGAAAAAAGGTAATGCAAATACGGAAATCAAAGAAGAGAAAAGCAAGATAGTGCCGATCCCGCTCTTTTTAAAATATCTCTCCAAGAGAATTTTATCTATATAATTTGTCAGAGCATACAAAAACGGCCCGATAAGGGCGATAAAAAACCAGGTCATATAATTTCTACATATCTAGTAAACTTTAAAATTTCCAATATTTCTTTTTTATCCATGTTTTCAATTGTTTATTGCTGATTAAAATATATCACATCCTAGGGCTTTTTCAAGCCTTCAACATCGGATGTAAAATTTTGGTCAAGAAAAAGTATACTAGGCCCAAATGGCGCCACAAAAAAAAGAGACTACTGAGTCTCAATAGCCTCCGAGATAAAATGCATGATTTTATAATCCCTTAATTCTTTTTTTTCTTGGTTTCAGCAAAATATTGCAGTGATCATGAACATACATCAAATCACTGATAATTCCTTTTAATGTTTTGTCATGTCTTTTCTGCCATCCCTTTATAGAAATGTCCTCTCTGATCAGGTTTAAGATTGTTGCCATTTGAGCATGTAACTCATTGTTCTGAATATTAAATTCCAATTGTTTCTTGCGTTGATTATCCACGTCTTTATGATTTTTTAAATGCAAAAAAGGTCTCCCGTCGGCGGCACCCTTGCGGGCACCCAACACCCTTTCGAGCATTGACCCATGTGAACAGATACCGATCAGAAGACCGTTTTTGTTCACATGGGAATTTCATATATTGCGCCATGCCTATGCCCGAAAGCATAAGTTTAGGCAATGTTGTAAATATATTCTATCGTTTTAAGTCTTGTCAGTCAATTCGGATATATTTTTATAACCTGTCATTTTTTTGTTTTTCTGCGCATTGGCCACGTGCTTGCTCAATGGCTCATGCACTTCCCTAAATACCTTGCCTGTCCTGTTATCTTTTACCACTTCGTCATACCAATCTTTCTCCCTATTGATATTCATAAGTCGGTCTACTCCGTCAGGATGGCGCTCTTTATTTACGCTCGCCTGATAACCCTGAAATATTTTCTTGATATATTTTTTAATACCAAATCGTCGTTGTTCAATTCCCAATGATTCTTTCGTTTTTACCTGCTCAGTCAAAGTAATCTTGAATAGATTCCCTGTCTCTTTTTGGCATTCATCGCAATATTTTTTCGTTTTTTCTTTTTCACACTCAATACAATACGTCCGATGTGATTTTGATTTTTTCTTTGATAAGTATGATATTAACAAATAAAGAATAACCGAATAAAAACTGGCGGTTAGTATCATTCCAAAAACTGAAACCTCCGGTCCGGAAGCCATTATAAACAAACTGCTATGATATTCCCACATGCCGAGAGGAGCTAAAATTGGCTTAAGCGGAAACGCCATCAGTAATATTATTCCGTATGCAAATATCATAACAAACAGCTGCATGCTCATCAGGGCGCCAGCAAGAGGAAAAGAGAACGGAATCTCCACCAAAAAAGAAGGCATAAGTAATACCGGCACAAATGGCGCAAGAGATATTATGACTTTTTTCCTTGTTGGTTTCAAAAATTTCATTTACTTTTGTTTAATTTTTTTATTTTAAAGACTATTACTGAATTAATTCAGTAATTTAGTTCCTGAAATTAAAGATGGAATTTTGATGATAACAACGCCACATCCTTTATGCTATTCTTCCTTATTAAGCTGCTCAATACCTTACTTTCAGTTTCTGGCGTCCAGTATATTTTTAGCTTTTCTCTTGCTCGTGTTATAGCTGTATAAAAAATATTATGTGTAATCATTTCTTCAATCTCATCTGTAATAACGATTTTAACTGAATTATATTCCAATCCCTGAGCCTTATGAATTGAAACGGCGTAAGCAACTTGAAAAGGGACTACAGCATTTGAAAAAGCGTCATCGTCTTCATCAGTACTTCTGTGTTTATTAACAAAAAAACGAATTACCGAGTTACCATTGTCAGAATTAGGCATCAATTGAAAATCATATCCTCCTGCCTCAAACTGATTTATAACCTTATCAATCTCAATATCGAATTGTATTTTATCATCAAATGTTTCTATATTAACTATTTTTCCCTTCAGATTATTATAAATCAAGGGAGCGAATCTTTCTGATTCATTAAACAAAATAGGATCATTAATTTTGTAGGTCTGAATACCCCACTGTATAGAAGTATTTCTATTGTTGCTTTGCAAGAACTTGTTAATATTATTTATTCCATAAAGACCATCGTAGTTCAAACATAAAATTATTTCATCCTCTTCGGAATGCTCAAAAATTGAATCATCTAAGGTAACAGAATAATTGTTTTTTGTAATATGCTCCAAAATATCATCACTTATATTTCTAACCCTATTCCATAATTCGAGCAACTTAGAATTCTTGGTGCGGTATGGCTTAGTCAATTCAAATATAGAAGTTGGTGGAACAAAAGACTGCGCTATATTAAACCAATTTCCAAAGAGTATTGACTCTATCTGAAAAACATCACCCACTAAAACCAACAATTTAAACGATGCTTTATTTAAAACTTTAAGCATATCAGAATTACTAACCGTACTACATTCATCAATTATCAATAAATCAAATTCCGTATCATCATTTCTCTCTGATAAAAATTTAGTAATTGTTTTAAAAGTACAATTAGCAACTTTTACTTTTCTTTTCAGATTATCAATCGCCGGATTGGTATTAGCTAAATAAAGTTTTTTATAATCATTAAAAAAGTTCGATATATGGTTTATTATCGTTGACTTTCCAGTTCCCGCTGATCCGTAAATCAAAGCTACTCCTGAATTCTCAAATATTTGTCTCAAAGCGGCTTTTTTCTCATCACAATCAATTCCATGATTAGCTGTTTGCAACCAAGAATCAACAGAGCTTGTATAGTTTTTAATACCAGCAGAAGACAATTCTTTAAGTTTTTTAATAATTTTAAATGTATCTTCTTCGTAACCATTTATATAAATATGGTCTTTGCAATTTTCTAATCTGCGATGTGCATGCTTATAATATAGGGAACTATTATGCAATTGCATTAGACCATCGATATTTTCAAAGTTGGTTATATCTTTTTTGGGGGTGTACAGCTGTCCTTTTATTTCTGTATTATTTTTCATAAATCTTGCAAATAATTCATGCTCTCGGTTAGCTGAATCTATGCAATCAAATAAATCTGAAATTTTTGGATTGTGTCCTGCCAATGAAGTATTAAAGGGCATCTTATCGAATGGGACACATTTAATATCGAGTTGTAAATTAGACAATAGATTGCAACCACCAAACTTATATTGCTGTTTTAGAACTTTATTATTTAACCTATAAAGCAGATACCTAACCACATTACTACCTGAGTTGTTGTTTTTTGTTAGTTCACGGCATTTGTCTAAAACATTAAAAAAATGAGCCGTTTTCACTCCCTGAATTATTTGGCTTTTTATGTCCTGGTAGTAATTATCTGTGAAATCAATGAACTCAACCAAGCTAATACCTGTTTTAGTTAGAAATTCCATCAACTTTCGATATTCAAGGAGGTTGCTTTGAATCTTAGAATGATTTCCAAATATATCAGCAAAATGATCGAGCTCGCATGGACGAATTGACACAACCCAATTATCAATAATTTGAATAGGCATTTCTTTACCTAAAATCTGTATACTGTCATTACTTACAGAAAGCTTAACTGCGTAGTTATGAGATATGTCCAATTTTGTAAACGCAATAATTCTATCAAATTTGCTTGCCTTATCATTAGCAGTTGTAAAAGTCACTTCATAATATACCTCATGCTCGACAAAAAACGGCTTTATTTTTTGAATATAATATCGATCACTATAAACGCTCCTTGTTCTTGTTGATTCCGGCTGATTAATTTTTTCAGCTATCTTTTCGTAATATGCCTTCAGCGCCAAATCAATCGCAATTGGAAATTCATCAATATTTCCTAAAACATCCAAATTGTATGTCTTTTTTAGAAATGATTTTATTTTGATCAAATATTCATAATATTTCAACATTATTCTTTCAGAGTTTTCTTCATCAAGAGTATAATGAGAAGCTGTGATTTGTAGAAGCTTGTGAAATTTGGTTAAAAATTTAAGATTACCTCTTGTTTTCACAAAAGCCTCTGCCTTTTTTATATTTTCATAATTATTTTCAATATCTTGTCCATTACTATATATTTTCAAAAAAATATGATCAACAAAATTTCTGAGTTGAGATAGAATATTCTGTGACAACAACCCTCTTTCAGAGACATCAAATTTATCGATATTACTACAAATCACCTTATCAATATCTATAATTAAATTATCAATTTTATTCATAATTTTGCCTCCTATCTATACGCCATTAATTTATGTATCTATAAATTATTCAAATTCCACTCTCGACAAAGTTGCTTTCTTCTTACGGTAGCATTAAACTTCTTTTTTCCCTTACCCGGACATTTAAAATGAGGTAGCTTATCAAGCTCATTCATTAAAGATTCCAGTTTGGGGGCTATAACATCCAGTCTGTTAATAATATCTTCATTTATAAATCTGATAGTAATTATTCTTTTTTTATCCCAAATCTCTTTTTCCCTCATGATGTCTTTAACTTTCTGATCTTCCGTAAAATGATACCCGCCGTCAACCTCTATATTTAATCCGTATTTGCTTATAAAAATATCAGAAAATCTAACACCATTTTTTGTATAGATTTCCCTCTCTAATACAGGCTTAAATTGCCTTTTTTTGCCGATTATCTTCAGGACATCAAACAATTTATTTTGAGCCAGCGTACAGCCATCCATTCTTTCTCTTTTAAACCTGTCTCTTATTTTATTTTGTCTTTTTAGCCTATCTACCCAAGTCATTTTTTTATCTCTTTTTATGTTTTAATTTGCTCTCATTTAAAGAAAACCGGCCCGTATTTCGCCAAATTTCGCCCACACGGGCGATTACCGTCCGAAAGCGTCCGAACATGCTTATTTTCCGAAAATGGTCCCGGATTCGTTCAAAAAGCTTATGACATTGATTCCTCATTCTCCGATATATTTCCTGGGTGTTACGCCGTTAGCCGTCTCAACGAGCCCATTTTCCTCCAAGAGATCCAACAATCTGGCGGCTCGAGCGTAGCCGACTCTCAACTTTCTTTGAATCAGCGAAGCCGAAATGCGGCCGTTTTCTTTGGCAATTTCCACCGCGTATGGATACAGATCGTCATCGTTTTTTCCGGAATATTCTTCTTTTTTTTCCTGCTCTTCTTTTTTAAAATCCGCGTATTTATGTTTTATGGCATCCAAGTCTTTTTTTAATTCACCTTCTTCAACAGCAGGCAACTCCAGCTTCTTTATTTCAAATGATGACAGTTCTCTTAATAAAAAGTGTCCGGTTTCCGGCAATTCCTCCGCACCTTCTTTTCCAATAACAACGGCTGAATCTTTCCCTGTTGCTGTTTTGAAGGCAATTCTTGTCGAGAAACAATCCAACACATTTTTTGTTACCACATTTTTCGGGTCTGGTCTGGATGTGGAAATGACAAGATATATTTCGGTTAGTCCGGAAAGAGCGGTTATTTTTCTGAAATATTCTTCATATAATTTCTTGTCATCGGCCATCAAATCCGAGAATTCATCCACGAATACATACAGTTTGGGAAGTTTGTTTTTGGTGTACTTCAGTTTATTATATTTCTGAACCGATGAGCAATTCAATTCTTCCATCACTCTCAAGCGCCGGAAAGATTCGCTCCATAGCCACCGGAAAGCGCTCCTCGCTTTGTCAGTCTTGGTTATGACATCAGTCAAAAGATGAGGTATTCCGTCGTATAATGAAAATTCCACCATCTTGGGGTCTATCAAAATCAATCGCAAATCGTGCGGGCTATTTTCATTGAGCAAGTCCTCTATCATTGTATGCAAAAAATTAGACTTGCCCGATCCGGTCACGCCGGCGATTAAAATGTTTTTTGAGTTGAATTTTTTCATGTTGTTATAATTGATATTTTTATGTAACTTCCAAAGCGTACCTATTATCTAAATCAATGTTTTGGGTTAGTCATTTCTTGTCCTTCATCCAAATGCCTTTTAATATCTCTAGAAACTGAATCTCTGAGTGAATCTATCAGATTCTTAATTATACCTGGCGAAGATTTGTCGTATATCTCCTCAAGCGCCTCTTTTTTTGCAACTAAAGCAGCGGGAGCTTCTCCTAATTTTGCGCTGTATCCGCCAGTTACTACCTGATGCCAAAGAACACTTTTTGCATCATCAAATATACTTGTTTCCTCAGAAGCTTTTAGAGCATTTAAAAATAATTCTGCCGTATCT
This sequence comes from Patescibacteria group bacterium, assembly GCA_022711335.1. Lineage (GTDB taxonomy): Bacteria > Patescibacteriota > Minisyncoccia > Moranbacterales > UBA2206 > JAKLFF01. The sequence goes on from JAKLFF010000001.1 coordinate 248,937, forward strand.
TTCCCAAAATGAACTCCATGTAATGCGTTGATTGCTATCTTCAAGTTTTTCTCATCCCCTTGTTTAATTTTTCCCCCAATATATCGGCTCAAATAATTATCACATTCCTCATCTGATCGTTTACAGTTACGCAAAAGATGTTCCATATCGAATGAATAAAGAATTTCCTTTTCTTTCCATTTATTGATTTTATCCATCAATCTTGCAAAATCATTATAATTTTTTACTAAATTTTCTAACGAACGAAACCCGTCATAAGGAATTGGATCGAAGTGAGTTGATTTACCATTTTCAGTATCTTTAATATACCTTTTTAGGCGATAATCGATCAGTTCAACAAATTTATCCAGATCCTCATTAATTACAAATTTAATTAGGTTATCCACATGATATTCTATGCTTTCAATATTTTTTATGATATCAAATAAGGAAATGCGTAATTTTTCTAAGCTTTCCTGTGAAATATCCCACTTAATTGCGCTGGAAAGTAAAAAATCAAACATATCAAGAACATGAGTTTCCACTTCACCTTGTAAAGAAAGTTCGAGAATTTTCGTTACTTTATTTTTTTCATCTTGTGACCGATCATTAAATATAAAATAAGCCCGGTGTAGTATATTGCTTTTGAGAAACTTATCAGCATTTTTTATAATCACAGAAAACCACGGCATAAAAATATTAACTGCTATTCTATGCTCAGTAATCAATTCGATGAGAATATTAACCTTTTCTGACTTAATATTTTCTGGATGACTTATGATCTCTTTGGCGAGACTGGTAATGTGGCCTTTATCCTTTACTGAAGCTACTCTATATATTCCAAGGTGAAAGATCTCTGGAACTTGGTCCAACAGTTTTCTATCTCTTGTAATCTCAAGAAATGCAGACTCGCCAAACTTAGCCCATGTTTCAATTAAAGGGACATGTCCCCATTGGCGAATATTTTTTGTTTCTTTCTCAATAGCATTTAGATATCCAATAATTTCGAATGTATCCTTATATTTTTTCGATAGCCGGATTGCTAATTGATCTAACAATTTTTGATCAAACTCATGTCTATGAAAATGGTTATGAACTAGCCATGACCATCTTTCTGTTTCAGGTGCTTCTTTTTCAATTTTACTGAAATCGGAAATAATAAAATCGCGTGAAATGAAATGTCTAAATATTAAATATTCCGGAGTTCTTGGAAAATCTCTCAGAATAATTGCAGTCTCTTTGCTTAAATCATCATGAAAATTATTAATAGACCAATATTTAATCAAAACATCTTCCATTTCGCTAAGTACTTCAAGAGAAGTTGTTTTGATTAGTAATTCTTTAATCCAAGCTATTGCTTTTTTTCTATCGGAAATAATTCTCTCATTAAATTCAGCATTAATAGATCCCGAATCTCTTCCAATATCATCCACAGTTTCAATGCCTATTTTTTTAATAGCATCGTTCGGATGAAAAATAAGTTTTTTCAGAAGTGACATCGCCTTATCTCTATATTGGTCAATAGTTTCTATAAATTTATTTTCATATAGTAATATCTTCCGGCCCCAGGTTATTTTATTACCATAAGTTTCATTGTATTCATGCGATCCTGCCAACGATTCTTTTACTCCAGCGCTTGCCACTGTCGCTTCTAAAAGAGTACATTTATCGCTAGTAACCAAATTTTCCATCTCAGCCAAAGAATCCCCAGCTAATGAGATATTAATTTCGAGTGGAGAAGTTAATTGTCGAGCAAAAGTAACTAACTCATAGTTACTATATCCACCCTTCAATCCGCGTTTTTCCATATATAAAATTAGATCCAGAATAGATTTTTGCAATTTTGGCAAATGTAATAATTGATAAACGATAGATCCGTATGCATCTCTATCTAATCCGTAATCAGTATCCTTAGTGCTATCGATGTATGCATAAATCAAATCTATTACCTCATTTGGAGCTAAATATGCAACTGGTTTTATAAGCTTTATATTCACTGCCTTCTGAGAATCAGACGTGCGAGATACTTCGGATATCCATTTTTTTACAATGTTTTTAATCGCCTTGCTTGCTGAATCCGTTTCTCCATGTCTTGAAGCCGCCGCAATATTTGCTGTGATTTTTTCTGGTTGTATTGAAATCCAATTTTCAAACATTTGGTTAACCAATTTTTCTCCATTTTTATTGTCCAGCTCAACAGATAAATAAATATCGCCTTTCATGTCTGGATTAAATCTTAAGGATGATCCAACAATTCTTAAAATCTTAGCATAAACTAATTTATCTATCCCATCCTTAATAATTTCAGTATCGATCTTTAATAAATCTGCTAACTTATCAATAACATAGTTATTATGTTCGGAAGAAAACGGCACAATAACAGACAACTCTCTCAGAAGTCTTTCAATTTTGTTTTCATCTAATAACACTTTTCTCAAGGCATTTTTTGCTTCATGAATAAGATTTTCTTTTATTTGCTTTTTTATTAATTTAGGGTCAACTTTTCCACCTTTTATTAATTTGCCAGTAGTAACTATAAGAAATAAATTTCCATTTAAGTCTTTTACTATCCGCCCTGGTTTATTTATAGTTTTATTTCCCGCAGAGCTGGTTAATATTTTTATTAGGCCCGCATTCGATATTTCAGGTAATTCAAACTCGGAGTATTTTTCTACTCTTTGTAAATTTGCTAAGTTTTCTATAATTTCCCTTCCCGAATCTCTGCACGATAAAATAACTTTTAGATTGCCCGGTAAATACGTTTTTGTATGAGCAATCAATTTAGTCGCTTCATCTAAATATCTCTCTGCATCATCTAAAAAAACTACATAGTTTCGAGAGTGATTTAACTCATTCATCGCTTCATTAACATCTCTAATATTAGGCATGCAGAACCTAGTTTGAAAATTAGGATTCAGAATATGACATTTTTTACCAAACTCAGAAATAAAGCGCGTTTTTCCACAACCACCAGCAGTATGGATTATTAACAATTTAGATTCACTAGAAATAAATTCTTCGATTTTTTTTATTTCCTCGACTCTTTCTACTAATGGGCCACCGAATAACTCTTCTCCCTTAGAAAATATTTGAGGAGGAACAAACATAGGCTCTTGGCAATCACCAAAATAATAATATCTTAACCAAGGATGTTGAATAATCTTACTTTCTAAATCGGCCTTCTGCTGGATAAAAAGATGTTTAACATATTTATTGCCTTTATTTAATTGCTCGAGTTTTCCTACATGACCATCAGTTCCGATAGTTAAATCTGCGTTAGTAGCAAATAATAATATATCGACTTTATTTTTTTTCGCTTTTTCAAGCTCCTTTTTTAACTCTTCGCGTAATTGCTGATACGCCTTAGTTAAGTCATGTTTGGTCTGTTTAGACTGAAAACTCCATACACCATTTATGCCCATAAATTTTCCGATGTATCTACCATCCCATCCCCCATCCGCACCAATTTCAGGGCTACTCGCAAGGAATGCTGGATTGTTTATTTCCAATGCAAATAGGTCATTTACCAAGCACTGAAATTTCTTATCATTATCTATTTTTTTCCAATCCAACTTTTCCATAATAATTCTTGATTAATAAGCATTGCCAAAATTATAATAATTATAAATCCCTATTTTTTTTGTAAAATCTATGCGCCCATATACACAGCCCTCCGATGCTGGTAAAAATGCAAATGTTTCAATATCATTACAGGGATTATTAATTGGCTGATCAGCTAAAATTTTTACCAACAATTTCACAAAGGCAAGCCAATTATTTTTATCGATGGCAAGAGATTGTGGTAAGCCATACTCACATAAAAAATTTTTCATTTCTGTCTGCAAATCTTCCATATACATAAATCCAATGATCCTTGTTTTGCTGCTTGCAAGCGCCGGATTATGGATTTGCACCTCAATATCATGATAAATATCTTCCATTATTTTCTCCATTTCCCCAGTTATTTTATCCTTTTCTGTATGCACAGACCAATCACAGTAAAATCGTAAGATTGGATACCGCTTATTGCTATCTCGATCAAGTATTTTTCTGATTTCAACAAGCAAATAAACAACCTGGCATTCTTCTTTTAATAAAAGATGCTTCTTAAAGAATTTTTCCAATTTGCCTAATATTTCTATTCTTCCCATACACCACCCCCCCTAGAATACTCTAATGTATTTTAACTAAATAAATATAGCAATCTTGCCCTAGTACGGCCAAATATACTACTCCCTTATTTTCTATTTCAAAGCGATACCCAACAAATCCCCACCCCCTTTAATCTTAATCAATTTGTTAACAGCTTTAATATTTAATGTCGTTATTTCCGCGTTACCTGGATCAAGCATACTTATTCGATTATCATCCAATTCACAACATACACGGATGTGCCATCCTAAAAAAAATGAACCTGTTTGTACAGGAAGAGACAGAAGAATTGGCGAATCTTTTTTTAAATACTCTTTAATTTTATCAATGCGTGATTGATCATCTGTCGGGTTATAATGCTCAAATGAAAAATAATTAAAATTCGATTCATTCTCTAGAGCTTTTTTATAATTACCGAAACTGAAGCCCGCATTATTTATTCTAGCAATATCCTCCTGAGACATTAAGAATCCGGGCATTAGATATTTTAGGGCAATTTCTATTGATGCTGGTATACACCAATCATTTTTAATTTGGCGAATCTTAGGCAACGCCTTATTTAGCTTAATAATCATAATCTTCTTATTGAATATTTTCTATAATGCCCTCCCCTTCCACTAGCCTTATTTCCTCCTCTGTTAGCCCATAAAGATTATAGAACATCTGGTCAATCTGACGCTCGTATTTCTTGACGTTATTTTGCTTTTCCTTACTTTCTAAATAACCAGCATCTCTAGTAATATCAAGAATCTTGTCTACAAGATCAACGAATGGCTTCTCATTTTTATCGGAAAGCTTCATAACCGGAACTTTTTCCAATGCAAACTTCTTCCATTGAATCGTAGCCATTCCGGAACTGTTGCAAATTAAGGAAAAATAGAACCTGCATAATTTTGAGTTCAGAAAAGAGAGTAGATATTTTAATGATTCACCGACTAAGAAAAAAGCTCCGGCAAGAAGATAATCTTCTTTATTTGAATAGGCGAATTTATTTTCATTCGTCAGCTCAATCCATATTATTTTTTCCTTTGCGAAATCATCCATAAAGGCACAGTCTCTAAGATTATATATTGTCGACCCCTTATCCTGACGTTCATTAAGCTGGCGGATATACCCATTCAGATGATTCTTAACCGAAGGATGTTCGTCGATATTTACAGCATCAATAACATTGCCATTTTCCAATTTGTATCCATTATGAGTAACTATTAAATATTTTCCTGAGCTAACGTAGCAGTATCTCTTAATGTCTCGCCCTCTTATTATTGGCTTTATTATTTCATTAGAGCCGGGATCGCCCTTTATTAAATCTTCCCTAGTTGAATCGTTGATAATGAAAGCCTCGTTGTAACCTGTTTTAAGCCCGTAATTAATTTCTATTTTCCAGTTCTTCAATACCATGCCAACTCGTTCAACTTTCTTTTTTAGATTAATCACTTCCGGCTTATCAATTGTCCATTCGCTGCCTTGCAACTCGTTTTGAGCAAATTTTGTCTTATTTGGCTCGTCAATATTATCCGAAAAATTTAAAAGATTATTATCAGTCTTTTCCTTGGAAGCAATGAAAATCAACGTGTTTGTTATAGCATCGAACATATGCTTATCGCCAAAGTTGATAATATTTTTGATAGTCAAATTGTCTTTCAAATAGTTTCTGAGAGAAATTCCGTATTTTGCTCGTAAAAATTTATTCGAAGTTATGAATGTTAATACCCCGGAATCCTTCAATAATTCAAACCCTTTCTCATAAAAATAGGTATATAGATCGGATACCGCGGTATATATTTGGTACTCGCTCTGTAAAACGGATTTGTATTTTATTTCTTCCTGTCTGACATACGGTGGATTTGCAATCACGATATCGAAGCCTTCTCTTTCCTGAAACACTTCCGCAAAATTAAGCTTCCAAAGGAAAAATGGCTTAGTATTTGATTTTTTAAATTCCTCCAGTTTCTTTAATTCGGAGATTTTACCTTCTTTTTTTAGAGTCGCTTCAATAAGCTCCCATTCCAATCTTTCAATCTGTTTTTTTAGGTCATCCTTCTTTTTCTTCTGCGTTGTTTCAAAAAATTCTTTATGAAGTTGTTTCAATCTTTCCGCCTTTTCTATCGCTTCGTCGGAAGCGTCAAATAATCCGGAATTGTTATTTTTTTCAACCGGCGCTGACATTTTCTTCAGTTGGGCACTTATTTTCTTGAGCTCTGAGTTTATTTCTATTTTTCTTGTATCGGTCAATTTATTTTCCTGATGAAGTCTTATATATTCCCCGGATAATTTATTTTGTATGCTTTTAAGATCTTCAATCCGCTTTTCCTTGCTGAAATCAGCCGAAGAAATCAGCTTTTCGTCAAAAAGCTTCACACCTTCAAATTCTTCCAACAAGCTATTGCCCTGCATAATCTTGTAATCAAGGTTTGGCAACGGCTTGATGTGCTTTATGTCATCCTCCTCGACAACCAATGACAGCCAAAGTCGAAGTTTGGCTATTTCTACCGCGCCGGGATCAATATCCACTCCGTATATGCAATTTTGTATAGTCTCTTCTCTTAAAGAATATTCACTTATTTTTTTATCATTAAACAGCTGTAACATTTTTCTGGCTTTTACGATCTCCTGAAGCATGCCCACAAGAAAAGCCCCTGACCCGCAAGCCGGATCCACAATTTTAATGTTTTTTAAAGCCTTGTCCAAATTATAATCCTCGCCTTCCCACAAAACCATGACCTTATTCTTCTTGTCTTCGATATCTTTCTTTGTCAAAAATATATCCTGAGTTACTAATTGCCTGACTCTATATTCGTCAACTTTGGCTTCGACTTTCAAATAGTTCACCAGACTTTCCTGGCACATATAATGCACAATTTCACGAGGAGTATAATATGTTCCTTTGGATTTTCTGTCCTTGACTTCCAATAAATTCTCAAAAACTTTTCCGAGCATTTCCGGATCGACCGCTACTTCTTTTTCCAATGGTTCATCTTCTTTCACAGTAAAATTGTAACGATCGAAAATATCCAATATTCCATTACCTCTGTCCTTTTCTTTGGTCAGGTTGTTATTGGAAAACAATTCATCAGGCAAATTTATAGCCGTATTCACCCAGTCGTAATTACTTATCGGGTCAAAAAGACCTCCGTTTAAGAACGGTATTTTGCAATTGAATCTGCTGTAATAGTCATCGTCTCTTTCTTTGGCCAAGGCTTCATAAAACAAAGGCTCGAGATAATCATTGAAATAGTTTTTTCCTCTTTTTTGCGCTTCATCAAAAAGAGTTCTCAAAAATTTTTTGTCTCCATCGCCCCATCCTTTATCCATCGGCACTCCGAACCAACCTTTTTTCTGAAGAAAATAAAGAAATACTACCTGACCAAGAAGTTTTTTTATAAAATTGCCGATAAACCTTTCGACTTCTTCGTCTTTTGCGGCTCCAGAAATTTCCTGAAAATTGTTAAATACTCTTTTGTCGCTTTTTACAATATCATTAAGCGATTCGGAAGCTTTGAAAAACAGCTCCCTGTATTTTTCGAAAAATTCCCTGGTGACTTTTTCGATGTTGAAGGCATCCTCAACTTGCGCAAGTGTAGGATTATGTACATCATCCTCAACGATTGGAGCAAGTCGGCTCTGGGCAGTATGACTGTTTTCATTGGCGCCGACTAAAAAAGACCAGCGTTTGGCTGATGTGAATTCTTCTTTAACCTTGATTTTGCCACTTTTTCCTTCTTCGAATTTGTATTCCATCTTCACCAGAGAAAATCTCCAATCAACCGGATCGGGAGAAACAAAAGCCACCAGTCCGGCGTCTTTTTGGTTGCGGTCTTTTAGATAATGAGCCACAAAATCACGTTGAGCGGTTCTGGCTTTGTCGATGGATTTTGGTTTTTGCAAATAGACCACCAAGATATCTATTTTTTTGCCTTCCGGGTCGGTGTAAGTTCCAAGCCTTTCGTATGTTTTGATTATCCCGGTTTCTTTTTTGAAACTGTCTTTTATATATCCTCTGGCATGGAAAGCCTTGGACTCATCAATGGAATTGAGAAAATTTTTCACAAAATAAAGAAACTTCTCCTTATCAAAAGAGTTTTGTAGCGTTTCTACAACGATGTTTTGAGCTTGATTTTTGTCCATCTTTTAATTGTTCGTCAAATATTCGGACAGGATTACTTCCCTTTTGCTGGAAGCATAACGTCCTGATTCTGCAAAATGTCCCTCCAATAATTTAGCCGGTATATTGGATTGCAAAACTGACAAAATCTTCATGGGATTCACTCCCTTTTTTATTTCCTCACTCAAAGACTGAAAGATGATTTTGCAGGTTTGTTTTGGCAATCCTCCTTCTTCCAGTTGGATTATCACTTTTCTCAAATATTCTTCTTGGTCTTCGGTTAACTGGCGAACATCATGCATCACGGCTTTCAAAATCTTGATAGCTTGCGTGGCGCTGTCTCTACCACCCCTTAGTTTAGTCTCGGGTATTTCTTCGGTAGTAGCAAAAATGAAAGCCTGCTTGTTCTTATCCAGTAGCTGATAAAAATCCTTGCCGGCTTTTTGTTTTTTGTCATCCCTGGCAGATTCCAATACTTTGGCCGCAGACATAAAATCCAATTCCTCTGCGTCTTTTTTGTCTTTGGAAATATAGAACTTTTGGATTTTCCCCCGGCGGAAATACGTGAGTAGATTACCGCCAAATTTTTTGTCAGCCTTGGCGGTTCTGGATTTTTTCGGCAAACGCTTTATCTTTTCAAAAACATCCGGCTCGTTATCCCTGACATTTTTTATGAGATGCAGATATTTCAGCTCGCTTTCTTCGGCTTCGTCTTCTCCGGTAATAGTATTTTTGGAAGTCAATCGAGAAAATAACTCGTGCTGTTCTATCGGCTCACCCTCGGTCAGAAGTCTTGCGTCAGCACCAAGCAAGGTTATGAAAGCGTTGATTTTGGCTTCAGCGGCTTCCTTGAGTTTTATCTGGTCATTGGATTGTTGGGTTGGAAAAAAGTTGAAAGTGTAAACCTTATTGAATTTGGTATCCACCCGGTTGACCCGACCCACTCTCTGCATCATCCGTGTCGGATTCCAAGGCAAGTCGTAGTTAATAACCACATTGGAACGGTGCAGATTGACTCCTTCCGCCAGAATCTCGGTGCATACCAAAATACGGTAATCATCTTTGGGATATTTGGTCTTGGCATCAAAGTTTTCTATCACTTGTTCCCGGGTAGCTTCTCCGGATGAACCGGTAAAGCACAGCGTCTCATTGGAAAATTTTGCATTGATATTTTTTGCCAGATATTCGGCTGTTTCTTTAGATTCGGTAAAAATTATCAGCTTATTTTTCTTCAATATCTGACTTGTTGACAACTTGTCCAAAAATGTCAGCAGTTTCGGATCTCGTTTAACATCCAGCCACATTTTCTTAATATCGTGTAAAATATCCAAATCTTTTTGCAGGTGATCCCTAAATTCTTTTTTGAATTCGGAGCTCTTGAATTTTTCTACTTTTCCTTCGGTTATCATTTTTTCTATTGCCTCATCATTGTCGTTTTCCAAGAGTTCAAAGACTTTACTGGAATACTTTTTGCTGACGTAAACATTTCCTTTGTCGTATTCCGTTATGAATCGTTCGTAATTAGCAATAAACCTGTCGATTGAATTTCTGAAGGCGTAAAAACTACTCTCTAAACGTTTGATAAGCAAAATCTTCATAAACTTGCCCATGTTCTTTTGCGACAGTTGTTCCGGCTGGGTAAGCTCTCCTTTGAAATAGAGCATGGGAGTATAACGGGCATAATTGAATTTTTTGGCAATCAGCTCGATTGTGCTGGAAAATATCTCGTCTTCTTTTTCGTTCATTTCATAAAAAATAGGCTCCGGCTTTTCTATGTCCGGGAATCGCAGTTTTTGCTTTGACAGGTCTTCGGTAAAATACCGGTTGATTTCCGCCCTGGTTCTTCTGACCATCAGATATTTCAAAACGTTTTCTCTGATTTCCTTGGCATTTTCCTTGACTGTTTTTATATATTCAGCGTAGTCTCTCTGGCGATCAAGGTTTTTCAGTTTTCTTTCCAGACTGCCAAAAAATTGCTCCAAGTCCGGCAGATTGGGAATCGTGCTTTTTCTGGCTTTTTGAAACAGTTTAATTTGGCTAAGTATGTCTTTCGGCGTATTATTATAAGGGGTTGCGGTTACCAGAATTATTTTCTTGCCCCGGCAGACTTCAGCTAGCTTTTCATAAGTCATATTACTTTCCGTCCTGAATCGATGGGCTTCATCAATAATAATGTTGCTGTATTTTTCTGTTCCGTTTTTCACCAAGCTGTCCAGCTTCCCGATGGATTCGTAATCGGCCGGAACCCGAAAGTCGGAAAACACATTCGGCCAAGAACCGGGATTAGATTTTTCCAAAAGAACTGGTGGAGCAATAACCAGTGTCCTGCCTTCAAGTTGTCCTGCCAGCATTGCGGAAATGTATGTCTTTCCAAGTCCCACCACGTCAGAAACAAAAACTCCCCCATATTCCTCCAAAATTTTCTTAGCGTTGAGAACCGCTTGTTCTTGGTATTCCAGTTTTTTGAATTCTGTCGGAATATATTTCAAAAACATTTCATCGTGCTGGCTCAAATCTTCCTTGAAATACTCGTATAAAAACTTCAAGTATAGTTCGTGAGGAGTAATCGTATCGTTCAGCCAAGTTTTGGTTCTGATAGTTTCAACGTATTTTTCACTGACATCCACAGCGTCATTCCAAAGCTCATTGAATTTATCCAAAGCAAAATCATAATCAGCCCTGTTTTTCAGCTCCACGTTAAATTCCATATTGTCTACCAGTCCTGATTGGGTAAAATTGCTTGATCCGGTGATTACCCGTCCCTTGTCTCTGTCCTCATCATTGAAAGACATAATATAAACCTTGGCGTGGATTTTCTCTGAAGGATAAGCTCTGATTTCCAGCTTTCCGTCTTTTATCCATTCAATGAATTTGGAAATGCCTTCTTCTGTTTTCTCGCTATCTCTTGCTTCTTCCATCTCCTTTTCAATAGATGCTTCCATTTTTTCTTTAGCTTCCGCACTGGAAAATTGCAAAGCGGACTGCTTTTTAGCGTCCGCTTTTTGCATCATATCAAAAGTTTGCTTATTGGTGCTGATTCCAATGATGATCCTGATTTTTTCGGTTTTCTCCAGTGATTTGTAAATAGCGTGAAAACCGCTGGCATAAAAATACCCAACCAGACAATCAAAGAATTTGGTATCTTTAATCAGGACTTCGAATCTTTGCTTTAAACTTTGCCCTTTTTCATTTGTAATAAATGTTAAATCAGTCATATTTTATATTTTCTTTTAGTACGAATAATATCTTTATTTTACTCCCAAACGACCGTAAAGTAAAGGAAATCAGCCCTTATTCGTCCAAATTTCGCCCACACGGGCGACTTTGGCGCCGAAGGGGTATGAATGCCCGAAACCGGGCTTTCGGTGCCACAGCTTTTGATTTTATCGCAAACAGCCTTTATCGGTATTCTTCCAAAAATTCCAGCATTTCTTTCTGCTCGGTGAGTGCTTCTTCGGCTGATTTTTCCACTGAAGCGAGCATGGCTTCGAAAGCCGTTTTATCTTTAACGCTGGCAATTTTCCTCAAGTGCCTTCCGGCCTTCTTTACGTGAAAAATCGATTTGCCACATACTTCTTGGATCACTTCGTGCCAAAATATTTTCTGTAATTCCTTTGTTTCTTTTTTCAGATCCGATTCCTTTTTGTTTTTGTGCCGCCCCGAATACTTCTTCAACACCGACACCACGGCCGGACTCAACTGTCCATTTTTCAGATCCGCTTCCCAATCGTGCGCGTCATCATTCAATTGTCTCGCGATAATGTAATTTTCAAAAAATGCCATCAAGTTTTTCATCTCGGGGAATTCGATTTTTTCGGTATGAATATAAAGCACGGCCGCCGGTCCCAGAGCGTAACCGATCGAACGATCGGCCAGTCTTTCCATATTCCCGTAATCGGGTAATCGCTCTGGAATCATCAGGCGCGAGCCGGATACTCTTGTCCGGCATTTGCTCGTCTCCCAGGCGTTGGCGGCGTCTATTCTGTCCATCGTATTTCTGAATAATTCTTGGAATTTTTTGTCCTTGGAAAAAATATCGTCGTATATCGAAGTCAGTTCCCGCAGGCATACGTTGGCTGCGGAAAGAAATTTCGGATCGCCTTCGCCATCCAGAAAATCGTCGTAAATCGTATATGCCGCCAGACCGTAAAAACCGGCCGCACATAAATCGACAATCACTTTTTCATCGATTGATTTTGCCGCTCTCAGTGACTTGTAAAAATAATACGGCAGAAGCGTTATCCGGCTCGCTCCGCTACCCTTCGATATCTTTTCTTTTATGTCTGAAAAAGTTTCCACCGTCTCGGAATCAAAGCGAAAGAATCTCCGCTCGGTGATGCTGATTGTTTCCGTGTAAATCCTTTCTGCTTCTTTATCTGCCGCCTTTTCTTTTCCGTTCACGATCGACTTGGCTTCATCTGAAAACTTGCTTATCGCCTCCAGACAAAAAGCTGTCGTAAGTTCCGCACTGCCGGAATAATATTTTTGCTTCCCTTTTATTTTTTCAACCACGAATGGATACGCCACCCATTTCCCATTGACGCGGTTTTTGAGGATGGACGCGATACTTTCCTCCACAATTTCCTTCTTGCAGTCAAGGTTGATAAGAGCGCTCACTGCCAGCGCCGTTTCCAGCGGATTGCCCCAGGAATGATTTTTGAGCTTCTTCTTCAGTAAATATGAAATGATCTTGTTTTTCTTCCTTCCCTTGTACCAGCGGGAAATAAAATAGATAACGGCATACGGAGAGTGATAATAGGGCGAATCGTACTTTCCCGAAATTATCGCCTTTTCTGCAAGAGAGACCAGACTCGGCAATGTCACTTCCTGGAGCGAAAGAAAAAAAGCGATGTTACTGTTCACGGCGAGGTCGATATCTTTCCAACCTTTGTCCGCGTCAGGCGGAGTGATCCAGGTGTAATACGGTCCGCCTTCTTTACTTTCGCAATACGCCAAAAGATTGACGACATTTGCTATGGCTTTGACCGGAATGGCCTTGGGGCTATTTTTAATCAATGCCGCCATCGCACAGCATGTATCGTCCAAGTCGTCGGGGTATGGCGTAGCTTTACTGTCGGATGAATTTCTTTTCCAATAATTCCATGACCAAAAGTCGCTTTTTTGACCCAGCAGAAATTTTGCGGCTTTGCTTTTTATTCTTTCCAGCTCCTTCGACTCGGGAAGACTATCGAGACTTGATAAAATCAAGCACGTAGGAAAAACGGATTGGTTCTTTTTGGCGCGATCAAAACTTTTTGAATCCGTAACAAAACCGGGAAAACTTCCGTCTTCCCTTTGGTTTTTGGCTAAGCAACCAATGCCTGATTTTATCGCTTTGTCTGTTTCATTGTGGATTATTCGGTTCATTTCTTATTGGAAATTCGATTATGAATTTAGTTCCCTGTCCCCATATGCTGTCGACTCTGGTTGTTTCGCCGAAATCCTCCTCTATCGTATTCTTTACTGTTGTCAACCCGATGCCCGCTCCTTTTTGCGGACCTTTGGTAGTAAAGAACGGATCGAATATTTTACTGCGGATTTCCTCGGGAATTCCGCCGGCTTTGTCTTCAATGGAAACAATCGCTTTTTCGCCGTGCTTTTCCAGTTTTATCCTTATTTCTTTCTTCTCCGCATCGCTGATTTCATAAGCATCCATGGCATTGAGAATGATGTTGGTCATCACATGATTGAATCTGACCGCATTGCCGTAAGTGAGGATATCGAAATCACCGCTCAGATTCATTTCAACTTTTTCCGTTTTTAGTTTATAAGCGAGTATCTTGGCAACGCTTAATATTTCTTTTTTCACGGAAAACAGCGACTCCGTCTTGTGATTTTGAAATTGCTTTTTGGCATCCTCGATATATTCCGCAAGGGCCGATTTGTTTTCATTGGCCTGCTTCAGATATTCTCTGGTCTCGGACAGTTCTTTTTCTCCCGCCTCGGTCGCCTGCTCTATGTTCAAAAAAAGAAAATTGATATGATTGATCAAATCATGGAAAAGTCCGGATGAGATTTTGCCGAACTCGATAAACCTGGCTGTCTGGTTTATTTTTTCCATTTGGGATTTTTCCAGCTCTCTTGTTCTTTCTCGGACTCTCACTTCCAACGTATCCCGTTCTTTCTTAAGTTCCGCCTCGGATTTTCTGGCGCGCTTCAATGATCTTTCTATCTCGCGATTCGATAGCCATGAAACAACGGCGATAATGGAAAATATTATTGCATGCCCGATAGGGTCGTTCATTTGAAACAATTCTTTCTTCCAATAAATCTTGGGCGAAATGATGTGATTCGACTGAAGATAACCCAAGGTGAGAGTTATAGCAAAAATAATAAAATTTACTTCAAAAGCGAAACGGGTGCTGATAAGTATTCCCGATATCACTATCAGGAGAGCGAACGTCAGCAATGCCATGGGCAAATCCACGCCCCACACATACACGGCGTAACTCGCCGCAATCAGATAGCCATAAATAAAAATATAAGAAGCGATAACAAAAAATCCCTTCCTTGAAAGATAGTGCAGGAATACAAAAAAACCGAACATTCCCAAGGGCGCCAGAGGAGAAATCGCCCTGTCGTTATGCCTGACCAAAGAATGGTATAAAGAAAAAAGGCTGAATGCGCAAAAGAGAACGCTTGATCCCGATACTATAACATTGAAAATGAATTCCCGGCGTTTCAAATCTTCTCCGTTCGATTTCGGTGCTAAAAGTTTTTCATATAAAAAACGAGTAACCATAATTAAAAATCTTTGCTTTCCCTCCTCTTTTGGCATATGGTTACTCGTTAAATATCTAAGCGACATCAGTCCACGGATTTGCGACACTGGCCATAGAAACAACAAAAGCGCTCAGTGCTACCGCTTTCCTGATTTTTTTGCACATTAGAATTTTTTTTATGATTTTCTTTTTCATTTCTTTTTTCGTTTAGATTTTGATAAAAAATAATCCCTCGACCTAGAATTATACCCTGCCCGAATTATATCAAAATCAGGTAAAGAAAAAGTAAAGGAATTGTAAAGGTTATTCCGGTTCCATTTTATATCCCCTGCCGTTGACTGTCTGAATGATACTTGTTTTCCTTCCGCCGTCTATCTTGGCGCGCAGATTCCTGACGTGCGATTTCAAAGTGTGAGAAAAGGAATCCAGCTCCATATCCCAAACGTGCTCCATGATATCTATTTGCGTCAATGTCCGTCCGGCATTCTTGGCCAAATATTCGAGAAGCATGAATTCTTTTCGGGTTAGGCTGATATTCTTTTTCCCTCGCGTAACTTCGTGATTATTGACATTGATTACCAGGTCGCCGATCTTTATTACTTCATTGGTCGAAACTTGGGGACGACGCAACAATGCTTTTACTCTCGACAAAAGCTCCCGGAAAGAAAAAGGCTTGGTCAGATAATCGTCCGCGCCGTTGTCCAGGAGATCCACTTTGGTCGTCACATCCGACAGCGCCGAAAGCATTATGATTTTTACCCCTTTCTTTTTCTCTCGGATTTCCTTGCAAACTTCCAGCCCGTTTTTCTTCGGCAACACGTTATCCAAAACTATCAAATCGTAATCGTTGCAGCGGCCAAGGTACGCGCCTTTCTCTCCGTCCGTTGCCACGTCGACGGCGAAAAGCTCCGTCTCGAGATTGTTCTTGAGAAAGTCGGAAATCTTCGGATCGTCGTCTATAACTAAAATTCGCATGCTTTTGGAATGCTTAATATTTCATCGGACAACTATATTTTACCATTTTTAATCCTCTTTGCCCATAGAAAAACTACTCAAAGCAAATCTCCGTCGTCGACAAAGATTTGCTTTGAGTTTCGATTCCGTTTGATATTCCTGCAAAACGGCTGCAAAGAAAGGCGCGCACTCCGAAGAGTATTTTCTTTGTAGCTCGTTCATATCGGAATAAAAATTGCTATGCGATTCTTGATATCATATTTTAGCGAAGTTAAAAATTATATTTTTCCCGGATGTCCGGTCCCTGTCGACCCCCTCTCGCATTTCTCCCCTCAAATACTCCGAGCAAAGACCTGATTATATTTCCGAGAATCTTAATCGGCTGAAACAATTATATCTTGAGGAGGGATAAGTTACGGTAAAAATCCGGTAAAGATTCCGTCAATTTTTAAGGGTATCAATAATCGATATCTTTCATCTTTTTGAAAAAACCGCGTCGGGTGCGCGACGCCACTTTCCACCAGTTGATTATCCGTCCGTTTTTTATTTCGATCACCACCCGGCCGAATCCTTCCTCTTCGACCGATCCTATATCTTTGTCGATTTCCGAAAGAAGCAGGCCGCGCTCCCGCTCTCCGGACATGTTATTTTTTTGTTCATTTGTTTGGTTCATATTTCAGTCTTTTTTTGAAAGCGATATACCAATAAATTAGCGCATGCCAGGCGTGGTCCGTGCCGGTCGTTGATTCCCATTCCCGCTTTTCCTGTCCGTATTGATTCGTTATCGTCCGGGCGTACATCGTCTGGGCGTGATCTATCAGCATGCGAAAAGTTGCGTCGTTCGGCTTCATGGAAAATTTTATTTCTCCTCGCCGGAGTGAAGAAATGGTATCGTCGATTATCCGGTTCCTGGACGTCAGCACTTTTACCTCCTCTTCGAAAACTTTATTGTCTTCTTCCTTTTCGTCGTTCCAGCGAATCACTTCCAGCATTTTCGGATCGTCCTTGTAAAAATTAACATAAACGCGATACGGAAACTTACGGGCCAAACGCAGAGCCTCTTCCGTCCACGGCATGGCATCGATAACGCAAACCCGCACGTCGTAGAAATTGATAAGTTCGGCCATATATTCCCAGCGGGTTTTGTTCGGCCGGTCTTTGATTTTTCCGATCCAGAATATCCCCTTGACGTTGCCGATCACCACGTGATTCTCGTCTCCGGTATCAGCACCCATGACATTCCAGCCGGATGTCTCGACTTCCTCGTTCGTAATATTGCGCAAGAACAGACTCTGCGGAATCTTCTGATCGGCAGCGATATATGGCAATCCAAGCACGAAATTATAGAAGTATTGTTGGTCTTCGGCGTTGGCTTCTTCGGTCAGAAGATCGGCCGCACTGCGCCACGGACATATCATCTGACTTATCCAATACCCGCTTATCGGTTCGCCGGGAAACCGCGCCTCCCACCGACCATGATCGCACGCCCAGCGGGGAGTGATTTCTTTTCGACATTTTTGGCAGACATAAATCCGGCGTTCGCGATCGACATTCTTCTCCCAATCCATATGCTGTTCGTAGCGGCAGTGCGGGCAGTTGAATCGCCAGTGTTTCTGATCGGATTGTCCGAACAACCGGTCGATCCCCACGTCCGGCATGGTCGGAGTGGAAAAATAATGTTGGCTTCTTATTTTGGAAAAACCCATACGGCTCGTATAATCGCGGATGACTTCAGGTTTGGACTTGTCGAGCTCGTCGTGGATGTTTCTGTCCGAAGTAAGCATGATGGCTTCTTTTTCCGTGTACGTTCCCTTGAAGAACAGGAACGATTTTCCAATCTGTTTCTGCTCCACCGAATCCACATCTCTTCCGCTCACGCCCTCCATAACACAGGCATTCACTTTTATGATCCGGTTCACTTTGCTTTTCACGAATTCGGCCACATCGTCCACTGTCGGGAGAGTATAAATCTGATTGATGCCCCAAAATCTCGCCCCGTGAATCGCCCGCAAAATTTCCATCGTGCTGGCTCCGATCTGCGATCCTTTGCGGATAACCTGAATCGGCGTGCGGTCGGAATAGATATCCAGCATGAAACGGTGATCGGAAAATTCGATCCGGTCGCCGCTCTCGCTTTTTATTTTATTTTTCTTGATCCAATACAGGATGCTACTTTTTTCCTTTTCCTTTTCGTTCATAATAGTCCTTGATGGTTTCATCGATGGCGCGTCCCAATTCTTCCTCTTCCGGAGTCGGCGGTGTCTGCTCGTCTTCCCTGATACTCAGTTCATGTTTTCCGAGCGACTCTCCCATTTCGGTACGGAACATTTCCCACAATTTCTTGATTTCATCGACCGTCGCCCCTTCTCCCTTTTTCATCTGTTTTTTGAGAGTCTGAAGCTTTTCCCAGAAAACCTCACCGATGAGAAATACTTTTTTCTGCTTGATTTCCTGCGCCTTCTTCCGGAGCCCTTCGAGATCCTCTGTGAGTTTCAGATCTTTCCGCTCAACCCAGCGAAATTTCGAAGACCATTCGGCAACGGTTCTCCGGGTCGGCGAAGCACCCAACCGCTCTCTAAGCCCGGCCATTTCCGGTGAAGTTTCAGTGAAGCCCCGGTGAAGTCCTTCCCACGTGCGGTGGAGCTTATCGATACTCCCCGATTCGCAATACAAAAGCCAAGCGGTGTATTGCTGCTCTGTTTCTTTGGGCATTTTGGAAGTTATGAGAACGGGCTTTTTCATAATCGTCCGGAGTCCATAGCGAACCCCGGTGGTTTAGCTTTTTAGCTTCACTTTTTTCCAGCGATTGCGGATAACGTCGCACCAGCGCGGATCAAGCTCCAGAAGATAACAGACCCGTCCCAACTTATTGGCGGCGAAAAGCGTACTGCCTGATCCGCCGAAAAAATCGACTACGATATTTCCGATTTTACTCGAGTTTTTGACGGCCCGCATGATGAGCCATTCCGGTTTTTCGGTCGGATGCGCCATTTTGGTAACGGCTTTCCTCGGCATTTCCCAAACATCGCTCTCGTTGTTGTCGCCATAGAAAAAATGCCGCTCTCCTTTTTTCCAGCCGTACATAATCGGCTGAGCCTTGGTCTTGCTTTTGCTTCTTTTGGCTTTCATGATCTGCTCATACTGTTTTTTGTAATCGCCCCAACCGATGGAGAAGGACGGCTTCACCCAAACCAGGGTCGATGAGAATTCAAAGCCGGAATTGAGCATTTCATAGTACCAAAGCGAATAACTGGTATACCCGGTGCAAACATAAATGACGGCGCCGGGCTTCAAAATTTCATGATAATTGGCGAATACTTTCTCGCTGAAGGATTCGAAATCTTCCTGACTTTGCTGATCTCCCAAAATCCTGCCCTGCTCGGTCGGAAATTTACCTTTCTTTTCGTGACTGACATGCGCGACATTATACGGCGGATCGGTAAAAACCATATCGGCTTTTATCGCCCCCATCAGTTTTTTTACATCTTCGATTTTCGTCGCGTCTCCGCACATAAGGCGATGCTTTCCGAGCTTGTATATCTCGCCGTATTTAGATTCCGGCTTTTTTATTTCCTCATATTCCTCTTCGACCGTTTTTTCTTCCACGTCCGGTTCGTCGAGCATCTGGCTGTCCAGAAGATTGCTGATCTCCACTTCGTTGAAACCGGTGACTGTCAGATCGAAATCGGAATGATTCAGCTCCATCATGAGATCGGCCAGTTTCTCGTCGTTCCAATCGCGCCGCTCGGCGATCTTATTCAAAGCCAAGCTCAATGCTTTCTCTTCTTTCTCGTCCAAATTTACCGAATCGATATTTTCTTTCGGTATCGTTTCCCAGCCCATCTCTTTCAAAACCATAACGGTCATATTTCCGCCGACGATGAAATTCTCGCGACCTTTATGCGTGTTGACCGTTACCAATCCGCGAAGTCCGAATCTCTCGATCGATCGTTTCAGAGCGTCGATATCTCCTTGCTTTATTTCCCGCGGATTATATGACGGATATTTGAGTTCCGAAATTTTTATCGCTTTTTCATTTTTACCCATAAACGTTTGAAGAATAGTTTGATGCGAATTCTCAGTTTGGTCCGCCTCGGCAAAGTTATGACCCGCCTGGTGATATTTTCCCTCTCCATCATTCCGATGCGCCGTCTTTTTTCTTCCAGCAGCAAATCGGAAGAAATCTCCAAGTTTTCTTCGGAATCACTCAGCTTGGGCGGACGAAGTTTTCTCCGGTAGAATTTTGGCTCTGACATATTCTTCTTCGATTAATTTTTTTGTTGTTAAAATGGCGTGTTCGACTTTTTCGATCCGCTCCCCGTATTCAGCCGTCACTTCTTTTTTGGTTTTCTGTCCGTCAAGGCTGAACGGATTGAGACGCGGAATAATCACGTCATCGTCTTTGCGGCCTTCCAGATTGCGAATGGCAATCTCGAGCCGCAATTTTTCTTCAAGCAGTGAGTCGTGAATCGACTCCAAAGTTTCCAGTCTCGTTTTCATATGATTGAGATTTCGAATTTGGTTATTTTCTCGTTCCACCGCCAGTATTCTTTTGTTGTGCCCGGCGGTTTGGGAAAAGCGAGCATTCTTTCTTGATCCGATCTTGAACGGGAACTGAAGCGTTCCGTACTGACTTGGATGAACCGGATTTCTTTCTTGCCGACCGCCACCAGATCCCAGCACCCGAAAAGATCCTGGGGCTGAAATTTGGCGCGACGCGCTTTTTCGATCCAATAGCCTTCCCGCGCGATGATCTCCTGCGCTTTCTGCTCGATCAATTTTCCTTTTTGTGTTCGATTCATAATTATTTACGACGACGAATTTTGTTTATTTGTTCCGTCCGTAGCGGCAAAAAGTCGCCGTTTTCGAATTAGAGCGCGGCTGACAACGGTCTCTCGCTGCGAGGCATGTCCGGCACATCCAGCCGTACACTGACCCTAGCCTTGCTTCTGCGACCGACAAGATTCATGACCGAGCGGATCGCTTTTATCGCGCGTCCGTCTTTCCCGATTACGATTCCGGCGTCGCTTTGGTCAAGCTTCACCGAAAGCAGCACTCCCATCTCATCGACATGCCTTGAAACCTCAATCTTTTCCGGATAGGTAACGATGGCACGAAGGATTTCCTCCAATAAACTTTGATCCTGTTCCATAGAGTTTAATTTTTCTTTATTATTTTTTTATCTTTTCACTGCCTGTCGACCGCAGGCAAAGATACGGCTTGGCCGCATCTGAAGAATCGGGACACTCCGTTCCGAACGCTTCAGGCGTTGCCAATATTTTCATCGGCTGTTTTTATCGCTCTCATAATTTCCATCGCCACCTGCGGAACAATCGCATTTCCAAGAGCCTTCAGCCTTTCTACTCTGTGTCTTGATTTCGTGAGTTCAAATCCGTCCAATTCTGCGGGTAACCCATCATCCACTCCACAAAGTTCGGCTGCAACTTCAAGCCAGCTTCTTTCCCAACTTCTTCGTTCAAAACCTTTCCGCCTTTTCGGTTCGGACGGCTTCCCGGGTTTCCGGCTCTCGGCGTAGGTAATATGGCCAACACATCTTTCACTTTCACGCCGAATCTCACACCTTTCCGGTTTACTCGGCTCCATCGTCCGTTTTTCAATTCCGCATTTTTTACCGGAGCGCCTTCCTTTTCGCTTACTCTCGGTGTCGGAAGCAAGGCATTTATCGCTTCCTGAACTTGTTCTCCCATGTTGTGTTTTCCTCGGTCTCTCATCGCCGCCCGACTGTCCTGCGCTTTCGGTGTTCCGAGCAGTTTCGGCCACAAATGTGTCTTTCTTAAGTCGCTCGCCCCTCCTGCCAAAAGCTGTTCGTAAAGATTGCCGGGCGGAACCGTATGTCGTCCCGTTTTGTTTCTGCTCTTCTCGCGTTTTAGATAGCTTTCGGCACTTTTTCTTTCGATCGGACTTATCGCCGAGGGCGTGAGCAACAAACCAGATTCTGTCTCTTCGGTGCGGAGCGTTGACGGATACAGCTGGAATAATAAACGGCTGGACTTCGTAACCGGAATTTTCCAAGTCAGAACACACTTGTTCGAATACCAGGCCGTTTTGCATAGTAAGCAATCCGCGCACGTTTTCAGCGATAACCCAACGCGGCTTGACCAATCGGATGACTCGAAGCATTTCCGGCCAGAGATAGCGGTCATCATCCGTGCCTCGTCTCTTTCCCGCCTGGGAAAATGGCTGACACGGGAAACCTCCCGTGAGGAGGTCAACACGTCCCTCAGATTCATCGAGTGCTTGCTTCCCGGCTTTTGCTGGGTTGATTTTCTTTTTCCCACCTGCGAATCCGTTGCTGTCGGAGTCGGAATCATATCTTGCTTTGAATATCCGTTCAGCTTTATTTTCAAATAATTGTCTATCCCTACCTGTTTGCTGTTTTTCCCGCGGCTTTTGTAATCCGTTCCAGTCGGAGTCGGCAACAATTTTGATTTCTTTGATGTCTTCATAAATTTTTGATTTCGGGAATCTTAATTTTAATAGTTCCCGGCAGTAGCGATCGTTGTCGCAGAAAATATGTTCCGCCCCGGGCCAAATCTCTTCGACCGCCAGAGCGAATCCGCCGATGCCGGAAAATAAGTCGAGGTGTCTCATGTGTTTTTGTCGCGCGAAATAACCATCGCTTTCTTGAGTTTTTTGAGCGCTTCGACCATGGCGTTCATTTTTTCCGATTCGTTTCCGGTGTTGGAATTTTTGCGACCGTTATATCTGAGGGCGGTCCGTTCCAGGTTTCCATAAAAGCCGTACTGGCGGGAACCGGCTTTTATAAAATCCCTGATCACTTCTCTGCACAATGCGGCGCCCAGACTCGGACTCATTTCTTTTTTGTTTTCAAGAAACCACACGAGTTCCAGTTCCAGTTGAAACTCGGTCAAATGTTCAAGGGCGAGTTTCAACAGATTGCCGTCTTTGTATTTCACCAAGACCGGTTTGGTTTTTCTGATTGCCTGACACAGCTGTCCGAACTTCCAGAGAAAATATCTTGATGGAATTGTTTTTTTATTTCTGGCAAGCTTGCTTGTCCTATAGGACTTCTTTGTAAAACCGGTTTCTTTTGTAGCCCGAAAATTTTTCGCCCGAAGAATTTTCGGGGGTTGTGGATAACTTCCCGGCGCTCCGACCAATTTTCCCACCCCCGAACTTTCTTCGAGGGTAGTTTGCTCGGGGTGTTTCAGGCTCAACCGATAGAAAATTTTTCCGCCGCACTTCATCCTCTTTTGCGGCGAATCCAGCAGGTTACCCCATTCGTCGTGAGCCTGAATGATTCTCAGTTCATCGACCAATCGCTTGAGAGAATTTTGAATGGCCCGGTCGCTACGGTTTATTTTCTTCATCAGCTGACTCTGGCTTATCCAGTCTTTTTCTTTTCTTCGTTTGGTTTCCGGATCCTCTATCCATCCCAGCGTTTGGTCGGCCACCACCAGAAGAATCCGCAGTTCCACATCGCCAAGAAGAGGCATCCATCGGCGAATGATAAGATGCGGGATTTGAGTCGTATTGGGAATGATTGATTGTATTTCTGTTTCCATGTTTTTTTTGATGAAAGGGAAACAGCCCTCTGTTTCCGTACCGATTTTTTATAATCGGTAAACTATTCGGGGCTGTTAGAAATAAATCGGGAAATGAGCTTTGATATCTTCTTCCGCTTCTTCCTGTTCATGCAGATCATCGGGATCGGGATCGACCTGTCCCGAGCCGTTGCAAGCTTTGCAACATTTCCCTCCTGTTTCTCCGGTTCCGTCGCATTCCCAGCAATCACGCTTGTCGCCGGACAGAATATATTGGCGGATTTTTTCTTCCCTCAGTTCCTCGGGAAGCTCGTCCCATTCGAGATTGAATGCGTATGTCATATCAATAGCTGGCTACTATCGTGCAAGGCTCTTTGGTCTCCTTTTCCTTTTGCTCACACAATTTCACGAAATCAATGAAACTTTTTTTAATTCTGTCGAGTTGCTTCTTTCTGACTTCCTTGTAAAGCCGCTTCTCTCGTATTTCGACCAGTTCGAGAGTTCGCGGCAACCGTTGGCGCAAAACTTCGGCCGGTATCTTCGCTTCTCCTTTTTTGGCGAACACTTCCTGGAAGAGGTAATGTGTCGCGTAAGGATCGCCTCGATAAGCTTCCCGGAGATATCCGAAGTGTCCGTGCACGGCGGAGAATCCGGTAAACTGCGCTTGTACCTGTTTGGGCGTCTGGTTTTTCCAGCGCGCGTAAATGTCTATTCCCATAATGTTTAATCCTCGGCAGGCTTCCGGATCCGATTCAAGCTTTCCGACTGAATCGAAGTCCGGACACCTGGTTCAATTTTCTTTTTATCCTCGACCCGGTTCGACTTCCGAAGTCGTATTTCGTCCGACAGGTACTCAATCTGGATTCGGTCACCCATTTTCCATTGGTAGCGATCCGTCAGCCATTTTCCCTCAAGGATCACCGCCGGAATTCCGTACCTGCGGTAGGTGACTGTGCGAGTCGGCTTAAGCTCCTTCACTGAAGGATGCCCAACACCGCCTCTGCCTGGACTTGCCAGAACGGACTCCAGTATCCGCTCTGTCTTTCCGCGATAATTTGCCCGAGCGATATGAAGAGAATCATCATGTCCAGCATCACCAGAAAAGTTATTACTTGCGTGATGGAGACCAATGTTTTCTTCGCGTGCTCGAAAGTGATTGCGGTCATGCGTTTGGCTGATCGCCGGCCATGCGCTGTGCATTCGGCCGGCGACTAGTTAAGTTGTTTTTTGACTTCAACGAGCAGAGCTTTCCTGATCTGCTCGAAGACATAACCGGCCGCTTCCATTCCCGATTCTTCATCCGTGAAGTTGGTTGAGAGCTTTCCCATCAGTTCCCCGACCTCGTCGGAAATGGTTTCGTCCAAGTCGGAAGCCAGCAATTCGGCTTTCGCCCTGATTCGGTCCATCATCACTTTTCCGCGCACTTCATCGCGTATGACTTTTTTGACTTGAGTTGGATTTTTCATACTCGTGCTTGTCAACTTATGTAAACTTATGGCGGACTCTGGCGCCGCTTGCCTCGACCTTCCGACGAGCAACTTTTATTTTCGGGATACGGAGTTTTCGGCATAGAAAAAACCCAGTCTTTCGACTGGGTTTTGCTTCTTTACGTACACTTATCGCGCAGAAGTTAACTTATTTTTCAGCTCCTACTTCCCATGACACTTCTTATATTTCTTTCCCGATCCGCACGGGCATGAGTCATTCCTGCCGACTTTATCTTTATTTATTATCGGCGCTTGTTTGGTTTCTTCTTTTGCGCTTCCGCCTTCATTTTGAACATTCTTGGCTGCGCCGAATTGTTCCACTTCTTGGGCACCTTTATATGTCAGATTTTTCGGCTGCGCAGCTTCTTCCTGGTTTGAGGAAACTAACGTTACTTTGAAAATCGTGCGGGCAATGGTTGAGCGGATATTGTCTATAAGGCCGGAAAACATGTGAAACGCTTCCCGCTTATATTCAATCAAAGGATCTCTCTGTCCATAGCCTCGAAGACCGATACCTTCCCGAAGATAATCAATTTCATCCAAGTGGTTCATCCACATATTGTCAATCGTCTGGAGCATAATTGCTTTTTCAATCGCCCGCATGGTTTCCACTCCGATTTCCTGCTCTTTTTTGTTATAATTTTCCTTGGCGATACCGTTCAGATATTCCGTGATGGCGCTTATTTTTTCGGCAGCATTCTTATTTTTGTCATTTATATATTCTTCAATTTTTTTAGAAATCGAATCGTCTGCCGGCATGATGTTTTTGACATTTTCGAAAATTTCTTTCGAGTCGCAATTTTCTTCGGTTTCCGCGCAATTTATCGCCACGACTTTTTCAATTTCTTCTTTCACGTTTTCCAGCATTTCTGATTTGGCGTCTTTTATCTCAAGTATTTCTCTTCGTTTTTTGTAAACCACTTCCCGCTGCTTATTCATCACATCGTCATAATCCAAGACGTGCTTCCTTATATCAAAGTTGAATCCTTCAATTTTAGATTGAGCATTTTCAATAGTCTTGGAAATAATTTTGTTCTGAATCGGCTGATCTTCCGGAAGCCCCATCTTATCCATGAGGCTGTATAATTTGTCCCCTCCAAACCGCCTCATTAGCTCGTCTTCAAGAGAAACATAAAATTCGGAAACGCCTGGATCACCCTGCCGTCCGGCACGGCCCCGAAGCTGATTGTCAATTCTTCTGGCTTCGTGCCGTTCCGTTCCAATTATGAATAATCCACCAACTTCTTTCACTCCCTCGCCCAGTTTAATATCCGTTCCCCGGCCAGCCATATTTGTTGCAATTGTCACTGATCCCCGCTCCCCAGCCTTTGCTACGATAATTGCTTCTTTTTCATGCTGTTTGGCGTTCAAAACTTCGTGTTTTACTCCAAAGCGCGAAAGGAGCGCGCTCAAATATTCTGATTTTTCAATAGCGATCGTTCCCACAAGAACTGGCTGGCCGGTTTTATTAAGCTCTTTTATTTTTTCGCAAATTGCATTGAATTTCCCTTTTTCTGATTTATACACTACATCTGGGAGGTCTTTTCTGATCATCGGCTGGTTAGTCGGAATTTCCATGACTTCCAGTTTATATACCTTAAAGAGCTCTTCGGCTGAAGTGGTAGCGGTTCCGGTCATTCCGGATATTTTTTTATACATCCTGAAATAGTTCTGAAAAGTGATTGTCGCCAAAGTCCTCGATTCTTTCTGCACGCGTACGCCTTCTTTCGCTTCAATGGCCTGGTGCAATCCCTCGCTATAACGCCGACCCGGCATAATTCTTCCGGTAAAATCATCAACGATTATCACCTCTCCATCTTTTACCACATAATCCCGGTCAATTTGAAAAATAATCTGGGCTTTCAAGGCCTGTTCTAAGTGGTGAACATAGTTTATTTTCCCGGCCTCGTAAATATTTTTTACTCCAAGCCAGGATTCTATCTTGGAAATGCCGGCATCCGAAATGGAAACAGCTTTCATTTTCTCGTCCACTTCAAAATCTTCTCCGCGCTTGAGGCGAGGAACAAGAAAGGCAAACTGCTGGTACATTTTGGTTGATTCAGAATCCGGAGCGGAAATAATAAGCGGAGTCCTGGCTTCATCAATTAAAATTGAGTCTACTTCGTCCACAATCACATAATTGGGTTCGCGCTGAACCATCTGTGTCAGGTTTTGGACCATATTGTCGCGGAGATAATCAAAACCGAATTCATTATTGGTACCGTAAGTTATATCTGCCGCATAAGCTTCTCGCCTAGTGATCGGTTTCAAATTTTCCATTTCAACCGTAACTTCGTCGCTGTCAACTATTTTTGGTTCATAAACATAGGACGCGTCATGAACGATGCAAGCCGTGGAAATTCCCAAAAAATGAAGAATTGATCCCATCCAGTTGGCGTCTCTTTTGGCCAGATAGTCATTGACTGTAACAAGATGCACGCCTTTTCTTGTCAGCGCGTTTAGATACATAGGCAAAAGAGCGGTGTGAGTTTTTCCTTCTCCGGTTTTCATTTCCGCAATCTTTCCCTGGTGAAGCACCATGCCGCCCATCATCTGCACATCAAAAAGCCTTTTTTGGTCGACTCTTTTAACCGCTTCCCGGACAACCGCAAAAGCCTCCGGAAGAATATCGTCCAGAGTTTCATTATTTTTGAGGCGTTTTCTGAATTCTTCAGTTTTCGCTTTCAATTCCTCGTCCGCCAGCTTCGCTATTTCCGGCTCATATGAATTGATTTTTTCCACAATCGGCCGAAGTTTGGACACTTCCCTTTCATTAGAACCGAAGATTTTCTTGAATAATGACATGATTTTATAACAAACAAACAATTCAGCCGCGTTATAGCTGATTTTCTTGATTATATTACTATTTTTCAGCCTACTTATTCTACTTAAAATAACCCTTTCAGTCAAAAGCCTGCTTATCTTATAAATCTAAATGTTGAAAACACCAGCTCAAAATCTTTTGGCAATCCATCTATGGACCTAAGGATATAGAGGCGTCCATCCTTTACCGCTGCCCATTTCTGAGTTACGCATTCGAACTTTCCGCAACTGGAAAGGGCGTATCCCTTTTCTCCGTCAATCACAATTTCCTCTTTGTTAAGCGATCTTCCTCCTTCGAGATCCTTAGCAAGAGCTTTTTTCAGCATTGCATCAAGGTCATAATTTTTTCCAGTTGGAATGACTTTTATCTCAAACGGGATAATAACATCGCTTGATATAGGAAGAGATATCATAACATCATCCAGATTCTTGTCATTCACAGTCATTGCCTTGGAAAATTTTATTTTATATCCATACTTGTAATTTTTGTATTCCAGCCAATCTTTGGTCAAATCTTCAGAGGAAACTTTCTCATTTTTTGCAGCTTCACTTTTTTCCAACTCAGTCTTTTTTATTGCCTCTTTTACGACATTAATTTCTCCAGGAGCTTCAACATCGTTTATCTTAAAAAGAAAAAAAGCGAAAACTGAGGCCGTAAACAGGATGATCGCAATTGCAACCGGGGGATTTATTTTTTTGTTCATTTTTGTTTTTACCCTGTTAAGTAAATTTTGCGGAGCAAAATTATTTTTCTAGAAGAAAAACTACTTAACAGGGTGAATATTTTATTCAATAAACTTAAAGCTCTCCAAAATTTTATTTATATTTTCTTTTGTTTCCTTGCCGATTTCAATCTTAACCACTCTGGATTTGTCGGAATTTATGGCATAATTTCCCTCGCCTTCGCATTCCACGTCATCAGACGCTGGCTTTGCCAGTTTTGAATCATATGATCCAACCTTGATAGATGCATCAGTGAAGACGCAATCAGATTCGGTTTCTATGTCAAAATGGCTTATATACCAGGCACTGAAATCTTTCTTGCTTTTATTGTCATAAAATCTGATTTTCCAGGAAACCTTATCTTGAGTAACTGTGATAAGCTTATTCCCTTCTGAAATTGACGCGCTGTCGGGATAATCAAAATTTATCTTCAATTCGGCACTTTCAAATTTATTCGTGCCTTCATCTTTTTCCATTTCATCAGTGGTATCGCTTTCATCTGCGCTTTCGCTTTCGTTTTCTGTTTCAGTTTTCGAAGCTGCATCAGTTTGAGCTTGAACTGGGGGACTCTGCACTGTTTGAGATGATTGAGCCTGGCTTTTGGAAGCAGCTGCCTTATTTTCAGTGATAGCTTTGGAATTTACGGGATTTTTAATAAGCTCGGCTTCAAGATTTTTTTTCACTTCAGCGGCATCAGAATCGCTCATTACCCATTTTATCAGAACAAAAACAAAAATGACGATAGAAACAACAAAAACCAAAACCAGATACGATTCGTATTTTTTGCCAAATCCCTGCGTTTTTATAATTGGCATCGCGGCTTCGACGCTGCTTTTTTTGATATCAGAACCTCGCTTCTTAATGTCCATGTTTTTAGGCTGGTAGTGATTCATATTATACCACTAAAGAGGGATATCTCTCAAAAGCAGCTTTTGCAAAAGGACTAGAAACGGGCATTTTCATCAAGGACTATTTTCTTTTTGAACGATCTTGCTCCCCTTTCTTTCAATTCTCTCATTTTATCGCGGTCGCGTGAAATTTGGTTTTTAAGTTCATCAACCGCTAAATCAACAGCTCCTTCTATGCTTTTAGATACTTCTTCTATTCTATAAAGATTATATGGCGTATTTATCATAATTTCCGCTCTAAATCCCCCTTTTTTATCCATGCTGATTTCAATCTCGTAGATTGATTCGTTTTCGTTATTGATAAATTTGGCAATTTTTTTTATTCTCTTTTCGATATAATCCTGCGTCCTCTCGTCAATTTTTATTCCCCGGCACATCAGCCTCAGACTTGATTGCTTTTCCATGAATTTTTTTTAATGATTAGAAGCCTACAAATTGAACTTCTTCAATGAGCTGGATATGAAACTTTTCTCTTACTTTTTGCTTGATGAGGCTCGCAAGTATCACCACATCTTCCGCTTTCCCGCCTCCCAGGTTTATTACAAAATTTCCGTGATTTTCGCTCACCTGGACCCTGCCCACTTTTTTGCCTAAAAAACCAATTTCTTCAATGAGCCAGCCGGCCGGAATTTTATCGTCTTTGCATTTGAGGCCTGTGTCTGTTTCAAATTGCCTTCTGATTTCTTCGTTTTTAACTGCCGGGTTTTTAAAGAAACTGCCAGCACTAAATCCTTTAGGTTGCTTTTCAACTCTTTTTTTGATATTTTCTTTTGCCTTAGCTTCTATTTCGGCCTTATCGCCTTTCTGCAATCTTAATATGACGGAAGTAATAATAAGATTATTACTTTCTTTAAACGTGCTCGTTCTATATCCAAATTTGCAATTCTTATTATCTATAATTTTTAATTTTGAATTGTAATTTTGATTTTTGATTTTTGATTTTTGATTTTCGTCATAAATAATATTGGAATTATCCGATGCATTAAAAATTTTTACACTTTCGACCGCATCTGCCATGCACAATCCAAACGCTCCTGCGTTCCCTCGCGCCGCCCCCCCAATCGTTCCCGGAATTCCCGCCGCCCACTCAAGGCCGCTTAAATTATTTTCCGCCGAAAACTTAACTAGATTTGCAAGGTTTTCTCCCGCCCAACATTCTACCAAACATTTTTCACTTTGCATTGTCATTTTGCATTTTGAGATTTGATTTTTGATTTTTATAACCAACCCCTTAAATCCATCATCACTCACCAGGATATTGCTCCCTCCGCCCAGCACAAAAAATTCCAGCTTATTATTTCTGGCATAATTTAACGCTTCCATCAATTCATCCTCGCTTTTGACTTCGCAAAAAAACCTCGCCGGCCCTCCGATTTTGAAGGTGGTATATGGAGCGAGAGAGATGTTTTGTTGGATTTTGATCATAACTTTATTTTTCACTCTTTCTTATCTCTTCCCAAAAATACACTGCCAGAGTTGTGACGGCAACTACCAGCCAGTCTTTGGAGTCTATGGGAAATGTACCCAAATATTTTTGGCAAAACGGGAGATACATGAATAATAACAGCATAAAGACAGAAATGAAAATCGCTCCGATGGCATATTTATTTTTGAAAAATCCAAGCTGGAAGGGAGTCAGCTTTTTGCTCCGGGACTGCAGGAGATTAGCCATCTGCGTCATGGAAATGACGGCATAAGCCGCTGTCGTTGATTTTATATACAGCAGGGCGCTCGAATCGATTTTCATCCCGAAATGCCAGCCGCCGCGCATCATGGACCAGAGAAAAGCAATAACGGCGCCTGTCGCCATAATAATTCCAATGTAGATAATTCTCCTGAAGCCCCGGATGCTTATGATGGCTTCTTCTGAATTAATTTTATTTTTCTTATTTTTCTTATGTTCCGGTTCCGGAGGTTCGAGACCGAGCGCGAAGGAAGGAAATATATCCGTTCCCAGATCAGTAGCTAATATCTGGATGGCTGATATTGGAGAAGGGATTTGCAAAATCACTCCGAATATGACCGTCAGCAGCTCGCTGGCATTTGACGTAAAGACATAATGGACGAATTTTTTGAGATTCTGGAAAATTGTCCGGCCTTCCTTTATTCCCTTTACAATCGATGAAAAATTGTCATCCATAAGAATCATGTCAGAGGCTTCTTTGGAAACATCCGAGCCCATGATACCCATGGCAACGCCGATGTCCGCTTTTTTTAGCGCCGGCGCGTCATTAACGCCGTCCCCTGTCATAGCGATTATTTCATTGTTATTTTTCAGGATTGTCGCAATTCTCAATTTTTGTTCCGGCGCAATCCTTGCAAACACGCACACGCCATTTTTAATAGATTTATATATATCCTTGTCGGTTAATTTATTCAGCATTTTTCCATCAATTACCGCCAAAGGTTCGACCTTCGGAATTCCGAAGGTCGAACCTTTGGAATTGTTGCTAATAAGTCCAATATTTCTAGCAATCGCTTCGGCAGTAATTGAATAATCTCCGGTAATCATAATCGGATTAATTCCGAGATTTTTACATTCTAAAATTGCCTTGCCCACATCTTCGCGCGGAGGATCAATCATAGCCATCATGCCCAGCCAAACCAGGTTTTTTTCCGATTCCGCATGATATTCTTCCGGTCTTATTTTTTTCAAATCGCGATAAGCGAATGCCAGCACGCGAAGAGATTCCAAAGACATCGAATTATATATCGCTTTAATTTTTTCCTTTTGGGCGGCGCTAAATGGTCCGATCCTGCCTTCAATGCTTATTGAGCCGCAAAGATCAATAATGACATCCGGCGATCCTTTGACATAGGAAACAGCTTTTTTTTCCTTGTCTCTGTAAACTACGCTCATTTTCATCCGTTCCAATGAAAAAGGATTTTCGGTAATTTTTATTTCTCCAGCTTCCAAATATTTTTCTTTTATGTCATATTTCCTGGCCGCTACGACCAAAGATCCTTCGGTCGGATCACCGATAATTTTCCAGCGCCCGTCTCTATCTTTCACTAAATTGGCATCATTGCACAAGACGCCTGTCTTAAAAACCAAATCAAGGTTTTTGATTTTGCTCTGGTCAATTATTCTCCCGTTATCCAAAAAATTCCCTTCAGGTTCATAGCCGGCTCCGGTTATTTCTATTATTTTTTCCCCTAAAACTACTCTGGTCACAGTCAATTCATTTTTCGTGATCGTTCCGGTTTTGTCAGTGCAAACTATGGAAACCGAGCCTAAAGTTTCAACGGCATTCAACTTTTTGGCCAAAACATTGTCTTTGAGAAGGCGTTTCATCCCCAATGAAAGCGCTACAGAAATGGCTGCCGGAAGTCCTTCTGGAACAACCGAAACAGCCAAAGCCAAAGCAAATAGAAAATTTTGATACAGGGACATTTTGAAATACTGCCCGGCAACAACTACGATAATCCCAATGAGAACCGCCAGAATTGTAACATCTTTTCCGAGAGCCCTCATTTGTTTCTGCATGGGAGTGGCTTCATCTTTCACTTCCTGGGTAAGATGGGCTATTTTTCCAAGCTCTGTTTCCATTCCAGTAGCTGTGACCGCAAACCGAGCTTCGCCCGTGGCTACTGTTTCGCCCATATAAACCATATTTTGGATGTCAGAAAGCAACAAATTTTTTTCATAAACAATTTTTGCCTTTTTCTTTTTCGGTTTTGATTCTCCCGTAAAAATATAGCTGTTTACCCGAAGATCATAGCTTTCCAAGATATATCCGTCTGCAGGAATGTTGTCTCCTGAAGCTATATAAACCACATCGCCGGGAACCAGATTTTTCGTATTTATTTCCCTCTTCACTCCGTCTCTTATGACAATTGTTCTGTCATTAGTAAGTTTTCTTATGCTGTCCAATATCTTTTCTGCTTTCCATTCCTGAAAAAATCCGATTGCGGCATTAATAAAAACGATAATTAAAATTATCGCTACGTCTCTTGCTTCGTGGAAATAGAAAGCTAAAACTGCTGCAACTAAAAGGATCCAGACTAACGCGTCATTAAATTGGTTAAAAATCAATTTCAGCCATTTCCAGCGCCTTTTTTTCTCTATTTTGTTCAATCCAAACCCCAAAAGCCTTCTTTCAGCCTCTTCTCCGTCAAGACCGGTCAGCTTGGTGTGGAATTTATTTATAATTTCTCGCGGTGTCAGGTTGTAGATTTTTTTTGTGCTTTTTTCGTTTTGTTTTGGCATTAATGAATAATTTTTTTATTTTTCTTTTCCGCCATAGGCGGATCAGCCTTTGGCTGACAATTTTTCCACCACTTCCCATCCGTTTCCAGCTCCCATTGTAATCACCACATCGGTAGGACCGATGCGACTTTTCAGATGCTCAACAACTTTTTCAATGGTCGGAATGTAATCTGCTTTTCCCCGCTCGTAGCGGTTAATTAAATCAACTAACTCTTGCGAATGAACTCCTCCCTGGACTTCCCGGGCGCTGCCGTAGATGTCCAAAATTATCACTTTATTGGCATCGGCAAAGCTTTGGGAAAATTCGCTAAGCAACGTTTTTGTTCTCGTATAGGTATGCGGATGGAAAACCACCAGAATATTTTTTTCCGGATAAATTTCTCTGGCAGCGCCAAGCGTTGCCCTTATCTCTTCCGGATGATGCCCGT
Source organism: Patescibacteria group bacterium (assembly GCA_022711335.1). Lineage (GTDB taxonomy): Bacteria > Patescibacteriota > Minisyncoccia > Moranbacterales > UBA2206 > JAKLFF01. The sequence goes on from JAKLFF010000001.1 coordinate 282,954, forward strand.
AATCATCGATAAGAATGGCGCCGTTTCGTTCGCCGATATATTCGAAACGACGGGAAGTTCCCTGAAATTCAGCAAGCCCTTCCCGCACCTTTTCCATATCCAAATTTAGTCTCTTGCAAGCCGCGATAACAGCGGCAGCATTAAGCGCATTGTGCCGGCCGAATAAATTTATTTCAAATTTTCCCAGATTTTCTTCTTTATAAATAGCTTTAAAAGCCTGGGTTTTATTTTTTACAATATCCAGCTTTTCGGCAATTTCTTCCTGAATTTTAGTGCCGACAATTTCAATTTTTAGGTCATTTTCTTCGCCAAACCCATATTTTATTACTTCGCACCCGGCGCTTTGGGCTACTTCCAGCGTATCCACGCTGTCTCCCCATACCGTCAGAAATCCGCCTTTAGGAATTTTGTCCATAAATTCTTTGAAAACTTTTTTATATTCTTCAAAATCTTTGAAATAGTCAGGATGATCAAAACCGCAGCTGGTAAAAATTACTGCTTTGGGATTATATAAGCTTAATTTTCCCTGATATTCATCCGTTTCTGCCACAAAATATTCTCCTTTCCCCAAGAGTGCATTTCCATTCCAATTTGCCACTTTGCTTCCAACAACCGCTTGGGGATCGACTTCGGCAGTTTTCAAAACATGCGCCAGCATAGCCGAAGTGGTTGTTTTTCCGTGCGTACCGCAAACAGCAATGCCATATTTTTGATTGAAAAGATATGCCAGCATTTCCGGATAGCTGATCATAGGCATATTTTTTTCTTTGGCCGCCTTGAATTCGGAATTATTGTTTTCATTGTAAGCCGTAGAATAAATCACCAGATCGGCATCATTTAGAATATTTTTTGGATCAAATTTTTCTTTGTATCTTATTTTCAGCTTTTTCAGCGTTGCATCCGTAAAAAATTTTTCTTTCGTGTCCGAACCGGAAATTTCAATTCCCAAAGAATGTAAAATTTCCACAACGGCAACAACGCCGGAACCTTTGATGCCGATAACATGCACTTTTTTTATTTTCTTCAAATCTATGTTCATAATTTATAAGTCATAAATCCGAATATCGAAATTCGAAACAATATATAAATCAAAATACTTAAAATTCAAAACAGTTTTGGTCATTTGAATTTAATATTTTTAATTTGTTTCGGATTTCGTGCTTCGAATTTCTTTATTTAACCATTCCTAATATTCCGTCCGCTATCCGCTGTGCCGCGTCTGGATGATAAAAAGCTCGTATATTGGAGGATAACTTATTCCTCAATTCTTCATTTTCCATTATTTCATTGATTTTGGAAAGAAGCATGTGCTCCCCCAGATTATTTTCTTCTAAAACGACGCAGCCTCCGGTCTTGGCAATAGAATAGGCGTTCATTCGCTGATGGTCGTTGGCTGATCCGGAAAGCGGAATTATTATGGAAGGCTTTCCTGCCGCTGCCAATTCGGAAATATTCGATGCTCCGGCTCTGGAAATCGCCAGGTCAGAAAGAGCCAATATATCCCCTATTTCATCTCCATAAAAAGCTACCGGATAATACCCTCCATGTCCGACCTTGATGCCAAGTTCGCCCGCCACATGTTTCACTTCTTCAAAATCGCTCTCGCCTGTTTGATGGATTATCTGGTATTTATGCAAGAGTTCCGGAAGAATATTGAGTATTTTGTTGTTTATATTCCTTGATCCCTGCGATCCTCCGGCAACAAATATAACTTTCTTGGAATCATCAAATTTAAATGTTTCTTTGGCTCTTGATTTATCTCCGTTTTTTATTTCCTCGCGAACCGGATTTCCAGTAAGAACAACCTGGTCTGCGGGAAAATATTTTTCGGCTTCCGGATAAGAAACGGCTACTCTTTTAGAAAATTTTGCCAGCACTGAATTGGCCAAACCCGGATTAGCATCTGATTCATGGATAAGAACCGGTATTCGATAAATCCATCCGGCTAAAACCACCGGAAGAGAAGCATAGCCGCCTTTGCCAAAAATAGCATCCGGCATATAGACGAGCAGATACCAAAGCGCCTGCAAAATTCCGACTGGGATTTTGAAAAAATCGATAAAATTGAGCAGAGAAAAATATCTTCTTATTTTTCCCGATGCAATTTTTTTCGCCGGAATGCCTGATTTTTCCATAACATCTTTTTCCATTTTCCCGCCCGGCCCCATAAAAATAAATTCGCACTCGGGAACTTTTTCTTTTATTTTTTTGGCAACCGTAACTAGAGGAATCAGATGGCCTCCGGTGCCGCCGCCGGTAAGAACGATTCTCATATTAATTTTCAATTATCAATAATCAATTTACAACAAATTACCGCTGATTAATTTTCAATTATTATTTCTTATGAATTGTGAATTGAAAATTGATTGTAAATTGAAAATTGCAAATTATTTTTTTAATTTATCTCTGAGTGTTTCGATATATTAAGCAGTATTCCCACTCCTGCCATCAAAAAAACCAGCGATGTTCCTCCGTAGCTTATAAAAGGCAGCGGGATTCCGGTAAGCGGGATCAATCCGCAAATCGCAGAAATATTGATGGAAGCCTGGCATATTATCCAGCTGGAAATTCCGATGGCCACCAGTTTCGCAAATCTATCCGGAGCATGCCGAGCAATTTTCAATCCCCGAAAAGCAAAAAAAACGAAAAGGGAAACGAGAAAGACCGCCCCCAGCATCCCCAGCTCTTCCCCTATTATAGCAAAAATAGAATCTCCGACTGGTTCCGGAAGATAATTGAACTTTTGAAGGCTGTTTCCCAGGCCGAGGCCGAAAATTCCCCCGGAACCGATAGCTAAAAGCGCCTGGTTTATTTGATATCCGATGCCTCGAGGATCTAATTCCGGGTGAAGATACACCAAAAGCCTGTTCATCCGATAAGATTCCATCTTAACAAGAGCCATAAGACTCAAAAATCCGCCAATAATTATCATTGCTATATGCGAAAGTTTGGCTCCGGAAATAAAAAATATCGACATCGAAATCAAAATTATAACTCCCAATGTCCCCATGTCCGGCTGCTTAATCAGCAAAAAACTTACAAAACCGATTATCATAAGGAAAGGAACCAGCCCTTCATAAAAATCGCGCACTCGTTCATGCCGGTTTTCAAGCCAAGCCGCAAGATAAATAATAATAGAAAGCTTGAGCATTTCCGAAGGCTGGAAAGAAAAAGATCCCAATTGGAGCCAGCGGCTGGCACCATAGATCCGCGATTCAAATCCGGGAACAAAAACCAAAATCAGCAAAATTATGCTAACGATAAAAAGCGGAAAAGATATTTCTTTCCAAAATTTATAGTTTATTTTTTGCGCCACGAAAAGAACAATAAGACCGGGAATAACTCCATAAAAAAGCTGCCTTTTAAAGAAAAAATAGGAATCGCCAAAGCGGGTTCTGGAATAAGCAATTCCAGCCGAAGCGATCATGACCAGGCCAAATATAACAAGCGTCATGAGAACCAGCAGCAATGTTTTATCTGATGATTTTGTTTTAGACATAAAAATAATGCAAAAATCAAATCTCAAACTGAAAAATGACAAATCAAAATGCAAAAAATTGATTTTGTCAACCCGAGGCTGATCCGATTTCGGCGGAAATTTTACATTGTCATTTTTATTTTTTATTTTTAAATTTTGATTTTGCCTTTCTCCATTCCTCTATCTCTTTATGATTCCCACCCAATAACACTTCCGGCACTTTCCACTGCATAAATTCTTCAGGCTTTGTATATTGGGGGTGTTCCAGATAACCTTCCTGATTATGCGATTCGCTGACTGGGCTTTGTGCATTTCCCAAAACGCCTGGGATCAGCCTGGTTGTGGAATCAACAAGAACCATAGCCGGGATTTCTCCGCCCGTTAGGACATAATCGCCGATGGAAATTTCTTCGTCCGCGACATATTTTGCTACTCGCTCATCCACTCCTTCATATCTTCCGCAAATCAGAATTAAATTATCATATTTCAAAAGCCGCTTTGCATCCGCTTGAACATATCTCTTGCCCTTAGCGGAAAATAAAATAGTTCGTTCGCGAAGCGAACTCTTTAATTTTGAGTTTTGACCTTTAAATTTTGAATTATAGTTATTTTTAATAAACTCCACGCATTTATAAATTGGTTCTATTTTCAATACCATCCCGACACCGCCACCATATGGCGTGTCATCGACGGTTTTATGCTTATCTTCGGTCCAATCGCGCAAATTATGGACTTTAATTTCTACTTGGTTGTTTTTTTGAGCACGTCGAACAATCGACTCTGAAAAGTAAGCATCGAAAATATGCGGAAAAATTGTGATTATATCAAACTTCATATGGTTTAATCTTAGCACAAAAAAGTGAACTAAAAAAGGCCGCAGCGGCCTTTTTTAGTTGATATTTAAAAGTTTTCGGATGCTTAAACGTTGATATCTCCTACAACTTCATCAATACTTCTTTTGTCAGAACGCGCTTTTTTCTCGCTTCCTTCCGGTTCATTGATCTTAAGGTTCACTCGAGCGTTGTTTTTTGCTCCGATAACTCGAAGAAGAGTTCGAAGAGCTTTCGCTGTTGCGCCTTCTCGACCAATTATCATTCCCATATCCTCCGGATTGACATCCAAAGTGATAAGGACGCCCATTTCGTCGATCTTTCTTTCAACTTTCACGTCTTCAGGATGATTTACGATTTGCCTTACGACAAAATCGACAAATTCCTGATCAGTTGCTCTCTCTGCCATTTTGGTAATTCTAGAATTAAGTATTATTTCTCCGGATTTATCCGGAGATTCTTGCCATATCGCAAGAATTGTTGTATTTTAAAGCAAGGTTTGCAGTTGAAACATCGACCGGCTTCCCCTTTTCCGCCTGAAAGGCGTTTTCCCTGCTTTCTTGCCATATTATAGTTTATATCAACAGCTTTGTCAAACAGAAAAATATTTCATATGAAAAAAAAACAGCTGGAAAAAAGGAAAAATGAAAAGGAGATTCTCCCGAAAAAAGCCTTAAAAAAACCAAAAAGAAGCGTTTTTTGGGTCATTTTTCATATTTTTTTCGATTTATTCGTATTGCTTTTTGTTGTTGCTGCAGGAGTAGGAATTTATGCGTTCCTCAAGACCCCCTCTGTCTCCACATTGACGTCCTCTTCTGAAATTTCCCAAACTTCAATTATTTATGACCGAACCGGCGAACATGTTCTTTACGAAATTCATGGGGAAGAAAACCGAAAAATAATTGCTCACAAAGAAATTCCGAATATTGTCAGAAGGGCCACAATTGCCGCCGAGGACAACAATTTCTATTCCCACAAAGGAGTTGATATCAAAGCAATCATTCGATCCCTGAAAGCTGATGTTTCTTCAAGCGAAATTCAACAGGGAGGATCGACTATTACCCAACAATTGGCTCGAAATATTTTTTTAACGCGAGAAAAAACATTTAAGCGAAAAATCCTTGAAGCTATCCTGGCTTTCAAAATAGAAGGGGCTTATTCCAAAGATGAAATATTGGATATGTACCTTAATACTATCCCCTATGGATCTAACGCGTACGGGATACAATCGGCTGCGGAAACTTTTTTCGGAAAAAATGCCAACGATCTCGCATTGGACGAAGCTGCGCTTATTTCCGCCCTTCCCAATGCCACCACTTTTTATTCTCCCCATGGAAATCATCTTGACGAATTAAACCGGAGAAAAAATAAGATTTTAGGGCAAATGGCTGAACTTGGCATGATCAGCTCCGATGAAAAAGAAAAAGCCAAAGAGCAGGATACTCTTTCAAAAATCATTCCTTTCAAGCAGTCCATCGACTGTCCTCACTTCGTTTTTTATGTGAAGGAACAGCTGGAAAAACAGTATGGACAGGATATGCTGGAAAAAGGAGGCTTCAAAGTTTATACGACGCTGGATTATGATTTTCAAAAAAACGCCGAGCAAATAATACGAAAAAACATTGAGGCTGCCGAAAAAAAATACAGCGCGACTAACGCCGCTTTGGTTTCAATAGATCCAAAAACCGGACAGATTCTCGCAATGGTTGGAAGCAAGGATTACTTTGACAAATCAATCGACGGCCAGGTCAATGTTGCCATCAGCCCCCGCCAGCCTGGATCATCTTTCAAGCCTTTTGCCTATGCAGCCGCTTTTGAAAAAGGCTATCAGCCGGAGAATGTGCTTTATGATGTTCCAACAAATTTCGGTCCGGACGGTTCGGGCCAGGATTATAAGCCAAATAATTATGATGGATCTTTCCATGGTCCGGTTACTATGCGCCAGGCTCTTTCCAATTCCCTAAATATTCCTGCCGTAAAAACGCTTTATCTGGCCGGAATTGATGACACGATCGATTTGGCTCATCGCTTGGGAATAACCACTCTTAATGAAAAAAACAGGTACGGATTGGCTCTGGTTTTAGGAGGAGGAGAAGTCACGCTTCTTGACGAAACTGCCAGTTTTTCCGTTTTTGGAAATGATGGAAAGAAAAATACCGCCACAGGAATTTTGAATATTATCGGAAGCGACGGAAACGTTTTTTATGAATCGAGCCCCCAAAATACCCAGACAATCCACCAGGAAATTGCCAGAAAAATAAACTCCGTCCTTTCTGATAACTCCGCCCGCTCGATGGTTTTTGGAACCGGAAGCAAACTCTATATTCCCGGCCGCCAGGTTGCCGCCAAAACCGGAACTACCCAGGAATTCCATGACGCTTGGACCGTTGGATACACCCCTTATATTGCCACGGGAGTTTGGGTGGGAAACAACAATAATGAAGCCATGGATTCGGGCGCTGACGGATCTTATGTTGCCGCTCCGATTTGGAACGATTTTATGGCCGAAGCGCTCAAAAAATTTCCCAACGAAAAATTTCCAGATTATGATAAAACTGCGTCTTATGCGCTTCAAAAAGGCGGCATGCCGGAAACAAAATATTATCGAAAAAGCAGCGGAAAAGAAATTTCCGCCGAAAAAGCCGCTAAATCCGACCGGGATAAAATTGAAGCCAAAATATTTTTTCCGGAAAACTTTTCTGCAACAACCGGCATTCCGCTGGTTGTAGAAATGCAAAGCACCACTGATCCCATGATTCTCCGCTGGCGCGAAACCATTTCTAATCCGGATATCTTATCCGCCATTAACCAGCAAAATTCCAATCAGGACAAAAATGACTGAAACTTTAATTTATTTTTAAAAAGCCGCGCGGTTTTTTCGGCGGCTTTTGTTTAGTTGCTACATTTTCCTCATCTTCCTTCTCATCTCCCTATAATCCGGAACAGTCTTTTCCACCAAACTCCAGAACCTTTTTGAATGGTTCATTTCGCCAAGATGGCAAAGTTCGTGGACGATTATGTAATTTAACAGATCTTCTGGAAGAAATATAATTTTGTAGTTGAAGTTAAGATTTTTCTTTTCGGAACAGCTCCCCCATCGAGAACAACAATTGCGCACAGAAATTTTATTATAACTGAATCCATAATATTTATTGAGTTCTTCGATTTTTCTTTCTGCCAGAATAAGCGCCTGGTTTTTTAATTTTTTATATTCTCTTCTGCTGAAATTATGAAACACGGGATTGAAATCCTTTTTTTCCATTATCTTTATCTTCTCCAGAATCCATTCGGACTTTTCTAAAATAAAATTCTCCATCTTCTCAACTGAGAATCCCTTGGGCATGGTAACCGCTATTTTTCCGCCATAAAAAACCGAGAGCCGCACTCTCGACGCCCTCCTGCTTTCCTTCAGCTCGTAATTTATTTCCTCGCCTTTTAGGTTTATTTTACGCATAATTCTTTTAAACTATAGCATATTTAAAGTAAACCCCGCACCCACGGGCGACCACCACGGGCATTGGGGCAATTCGCTTCGCGCTTGAAACCATTCATCTCCGAGTTTACACTCGGAGCATTCTGGGTGCGGGGTAAAATTACATGAACAAAACCACCCCGCCAAGGCGGGGTGGTTTTTTAAAATATTGCAAAAGCTATTACAGTACGGCTTCTTTAGCAGCTTTAGCCAAGCGAAATTTGGCCACAGTTTTGGCCGCAATCTTGATTTTTTCTCCGGTAGCCGGGTTAACTCCCATTCTGGCTTTTCGATTGACTTTCACCATTTTTCCAAAACCTGGAAGAACGAACTGCCCGTTTTTCTTTACTTCTGAATAAGCCAGCGCTGCCAGCTCATCCATGAAAGCTGCAACGTCCTTTTTTGCCAGGCCGGTTTTTTCCGCCAAAGCAGACAAGGTTTGCGTCTTTGTCATTTTCGCCATGTTGTTTTTTTGTCCCGCGAAGCGGGATAAATTAATTATTTATTCCCCTATTTTTTAGATTATACCATTATTACTGGATTTTACGCAACCTCTCTTTGAAGTGGAATTACCATCTGCCTCCGCTTCCTCCGCCGCCGCCTGAACCGGAAGGTGCAGAGGTATTGAAAGTGATGCTTGAAGATAAGCTATCTATTGCGCTGGCAAAACTATCGGCATCAAACGCTGCAACATTCCCGGCATACCAGAAATGAGTTTCTTTGATTGTTATTATTTTTTTCGTTGCCAGATTTATTATTTCTGCCGTTATAAAATTATTAGAAAAAGAACCGTTTTTCATGAGCATTCCAAAGTTGTTATCCCCTGGCGCATTCCAAGCGTTTTCGTCAAATCAACCTCCAAAACAAAAACCAGACCCGGCTGGCCGGATCTGGAAGAACATCTTAACATCTATATTATTCAGTTGTTATACCATCAAATTCCGCTTCGTTAGCTTCCGCTTCTGCTTTGGTGGCTCTTACAATTCCGTCCTTATGATGCGCCGGGGAGTAGATGGTATAAAGTTTAAGCTCATCTGTTTCGGAAACATTAATTATATTGTGCTGCGCCCCGGCTGGAACAACTATGGCCGCGCCGTCTCCGACTGCGTATTCATTGCCGTCAATCAGGCATTTTCCCTCTCCTTTTTCAAAGCGGAAAAACTGGTCGTTGTCCGGATGGACTTCCATGCCAATTTCTTCTTTCGGCAAAAGGCTCATAAGCACCAGCTGGCTGTGCTTCCCGGTGTAGAGAACCTTACGAAAATTTCTGTTTTCCAAAGTTTCTTTTTCGATGTTCGCGTTAAACCCTTTCATATTTTTAAAGTTAGATTAATTAACCATCTGATGAGCCTTGCTATCTAATACTGCCAAAATATTTTTATATTTCTATTGAAATGTCATCCGTTTGTAGACTTCCCGCGTCGCCTCCACATCTCTTTTGCAATACTCGCAGATGTCATTTATTTTTCCTTTTTTATAAAATTCGTAAACCTGAGAACCGTCGATTCCGTCTTTAGGCGTCGGGATTCCGAGAGCCAGCGCAATGTGTTCAAGGCCGATATTAGCATTGGCCCATTTGGTCCATTCTTTCATCGTGTCATAAATCGGATAATCCCGATATCTCGCAAAATTCAAATTATAAGCCGGCTTTACCTTATTGACTATCGAACGCTGGTAGATAAATCGCAAATCAAAATCAATAACGTTATGCCCGATAAATTGGACTCCATAATCCGGCCATTGGAGATTTTTTGCCGGAATGCTTATCGACTCGACAATTTTCCAAAATTCCTGAAGCATTTTCGCTTCATCTTTGTCGCCATTGAGACATTCCACCGGCTTATCATCAATCGCATATGCGATACAAAGAATCCGGCCAAAGGATCCGTCAAAAGACGTGCCTAAAAGATATTGTTCGAAATCGCCTGGTTCTTCGCAACACTCTTTTTTCTTTTTAGCTTTTCTTTTATCAAATAAAATCCGGAGCGCTCCATGATTTGCTTCTTCTGCCGGCAAAGTTTCAATATCGAGACAAAGTCTGTGCATAGTTTTGTTTTTAGAAATTATTTGGATTCTTATTATATTATAACCGTTCCCAAAAATAAAAACCAGCCCGAAATAAATAATTTTACATGGACGAAAGCCAAAAAATAGGCTAAACTTGGAAGAGCTATGGAAAATTCACAGGAAAAAAAATCACAAAAAAATAATCCGCGGCTGGAAGATTTGGCGCTCGGAACCACCCGCTATATCGGATCGTCTCTTTCGCTCGTTCTTCATTCTATTTTATTTGTAGGGATTTTCGCGTTGCAGTGGCTGGATTTCAGTTTTGATAAGATAATGCTAATCCTTACGACTGCCGTGTCGCTCGAAGCTATCTATCTTTCCATTTTCATTCAGATGACTGTCAACCACCAAGGGCACACGCTGGCCGAAGTCAGCGAAGACGTGGATGATATTTCTGAAGATGTCGAGGAAATTTCCAAAGATATCGATGATATCCAGGAAGATGTGGAAGATCTCGGCGAGGAGATAGAAAAGGGAGACGAGGAATTGGCCCTGAAACATCAGACCGGGCAGGAAAAAGTTATTCATATCGAAAGTATTCTCAAAGAACTTCTCCAGGAAGTGCGGGAACTTAGGGACAAAAAATAGCAGCGTTAGAAAACGCTGCCAAAGATATCAGAGGTTAGCCGAAAAAACCGGCTATTTTTATTTTGTTAAACCAATCATTCCTATCCCTTTCAAGAATCCTTCAAGTTCTTCGCCTTCAATTTTTCTGTATTGTCCCGGCCTTAGGCTTTCCAACTTTATGTTCATAATCCGCACTCTTTTTAAGCTTTTGACTATCCGGCCGAGTTTTTCACACATTTTTCTTATCTGGCGCTTTTTGCCTTCCGTAAGAACGATTGAAAATATGCATTTGTCTAATTTTTTGACCTTGCACTTCCGAGTTTTGTATTTTCCGTCAATTTCCATTCCGCCTGCCATTTTTTCCAAAAATGACGGCGTAATTTTTGGGTCCACCTGAACCGCATATTCTTTTTCGTGATAATAGTCCGGATTAAGCATGCGATCGGTGATCCGTCCGTCATTTGTAAGAATGATGAGCCCGCAAGAATCCTTATCCAGCCGTCCGACTGGAAAAACTCTAACAGGAAAATTAAGGATATTTGCAATCCCTTTTTCGCCCGCTTGAGGGCTATGCGTCGCTATGCCCTCTGGTTTGTTATAAGCTAAATAAACGAAATTTTTCTTCCGCACCGAATCTTCACTGACTCTAATCTCATCTTCAATCTTAACTTTATCTCCTAAAACCGCTTTTCTCCCGTTGATTGTGACTTTTCCGGACGCAACAAGCGCGTCCGCTTCCCGGCGCGTGCAAATTTGCTTTTTCGCCAAATAGCGGTTAATCCTCATAGGAAAAGATATTTTTTCTTCCATAACATTTTTTTCAAAATTATTTTGCCATTGCCTTAGCTTTGAGCTCGCGCGGCATTTTTTCAATTGCGTAGCGCAGCGCTGTTCGGGGCATTCTTTTTTTATTTTTCATAATATAATCAAATACTTGTTTCTGGTGCGCCTGGCTGGCCACTTTCAGCATCCAGCCGTAGCCTTTCTGCACCATGTCGTCTTTGTCTAAAAGCAGGGCGTCGGCAATTTGAAAAATATCTTTCAGAAACTTTCCGCGCTTTCCCGGAACAATGAGAGAAACAGCCGCTGCCCGGCGCATCCAGCGATTTTTTGACTGCGTCCATTTTTTGAGATTTTCGAGATATTCCGGATACATTTCGACAAATTCTCCGACTGTATGATTGCAAAATGTATCGCATGCCGCCCAATTGCTAACATAGCAACCCACCCATTTTTCAAATATTTTGAAATCTTCCGTCTTGTAATCCTTGCAGACCGAGTATGACCAATTGCAAGCGACAAAGGATTCTTCCATGTAGCCGGATTGCCACAGCTTCTCACATAGATCAAAAATATCTTTCTTGCTTTTATTTCTAATTTCCCTGAAATATTCTTTTCCGATCTTGCTCACTGTCGCCGTCTTCACACCATATAGTTTTATCTTTTCTTTAAAAAACCTTTCTCCGCTTTCCCTTGTTTTTTTATCGGCGTTCTTTTTGAGATCGCGCCGTATTTTTTCAATAATACCGCTCATAAATTATTTGAATTTTTAATGAAACTAAAAACACCCTATTTTCTCCGCTATTTTGGGAAAATATTATTTTAGCGTTGTGCCAGAGCGCTTACGGCCAAGCCGATGTAGTATGGCCAGAGCACAACCGCCAGCACGCCCTTCCAGAAAGCCAGATGCAGAAATCCGACCGTAAACAGCCATCCGGCAAACCAGGAAAACGCCGTGAAGCCGTGCTGTTCGACTTTAATTTTTTGCATAGGATTTAAAAATTAGCTTATTATTTTAGCGTTATTTTTTCAAGCATCCGTACATCCAGCTGGTCGCATTTCCGTTTTTTACCCAGCGGATGGCTTTTTCAATCTCATACTGGCTGACGACTTCATTGAGCGGTTCTCTTCCTTCCGGCACTTTTCCGGCGTATATTTTTTGAAGCGCCGGCAAAGATTCCGGCTCCGCCATCTGCCCAAGCGCCCAGACAGCGTCGTTCTTTTCTTTGGGACTCGTTTTTTCATCTTCAAGCACGGCCACAAGCGCTTTTTGACAATTGCCAGAATATTTTTCTTTAGCTAAGCCGCAAGTTTTCCAGACAGTGTAGTAGAGAACAAAAGCTACGCTTACAATTGCTGCAATGGCCATAACGACCAGGATGCTAATGATTTTTTTCATTGGATTTTTTTAATTTTTATTAATTCATTTAATATTAATCCCGAATTTTGCATAAAAGTTTTTTTAAAACTAATCGCAGGTTTTTTGGTCCCATTTTTCCGGATTGAATTTGGGACAGCAGATTTTTTCTTCGCTCATGTTGTTGATTTACTTATTAAAATTTAGCGTTAAATAATTTCAGTATCTATCCCAAAATCAATATCTTTTGCATAATCAACCTTGCCTTCGTGCTTGCCCATCGTATGCTCGGAAGACCTGGTTGTATATTCCAGAATGATTTTCTTTTTTTCTTCCACCGACAAAGCCTTGTTGTTCACAGCCGGCCCGCCGATGCATCCGCCGTCGCAGTTGAGCAGATCCAAAAACCGAAATTTCGACTGTCCGGCTTTGATGTCGTCGAACGCTTTTTTGATGTTGGCTACGCCGTCCGTAACCAGAATCTCTCCTTCTCCGAAAAGCTTACTAAGATGGGAAGTGGAAGCCAATCCTCCGGAAATGGGATAAATTTTGGTGTATTCCCTGACAAAAGAATCGAAATAATAATCTTTTTTGAAATCATCTTCTTTAATGTTTTCCGCGTCAAAAATTTGTTTCAGCTCCTGTAGCGTTATGACCGCGTCGATAAATTTTGGAAATTTCGGCGCTTCGATTTTTTCCTTGGCAAAACAAGGCGAGATGAAAACAACTTTATACTCCGCGTGGTGCTTTTTATAGATCATTGCCATCGCCACCATCGGAGAAACTATCGGCATCAGAAATTTCCTAAATTCCGGGTACTCAGTATCAATGAATGACACGACGGTCGGACAGGGAGAAGAAATGAAAAGTTTCTGCTCCGGATGTTTTTTTACATAATCGACATAAGCCCAGTTGACCATTCTGGCTCCATAAGTCAGTTCGGTGACTTTATCAAAGCCGAGATGGCGGAGCATGCCGATGATGTTGGGATACTTGAAATCCAAAACAAAGGTCGGCGCCAGCATGGCGATGGATTGGTTGTTTTTGATAAGTTTTACTTTTTCGTTTGTCATATTAGTTTTTTTTTGTTTTTCAAATATTTATATATAACGAGCGCCCCAAAAACAAAAGCAACAGCGCCCATGATTTGCCATTGCAACGATTTTCCAGTGATCGTCTGGCAATCAGCAAAACACAGTATCGGTTTTATATGAACAAGATCAGAGCCTTGCAAAAACCATAACAAACCAAGAAGGGAAATTATAATTCCAAAAATGATGGCGATGATTTGTTTTTTATTCATACATATTGTTGATTTAATTTTTAAAATTTAGGGTTGGGTAATTTTGGCATTAAGTTATTTTCTTCTTGCTGACGACAAGAATTTTCTCTGTTTTTTGAAACGTTCAAACCAATTCATTTCAGTGACTTCTTTTTCTGTTTCTTTTGACATCCTCACAAGCTCTTTGTCAAATTCTACCACTTCCGGGTCAACTTCAAAAGCCATTTCATTAATATCTAAAAGTTTCAATCCAGAAAGCGACCGAACTCGCGACAATGCCACATAGCCCATGCCATATTCAAATGACTTTCCTAAATCTATTTCTGCCGCATCAATTGTCATTCCCTGGCTTTTGTGGACTGTAATTGCCCAAGCTAAACGAAGCGGGATTTGTTTTATCCAAGCTTTTATTTCTCCACCTTCTTCAAACTCCCATCTGGCTGGCTCAGCCAAAACCCCTTCCCCAGTTGATGTTTTCACAATGGGCAATTTCGTTTCGCTGTCAAAGCCAACTATTTTTCCTACTGTTCCATTAACGTATCCTTTCTCAAAATTATTTTTCACAAACATCACGACCGCGCCTTTTTTAAGAACTAATTTTTCCGGAGCAAGACATCCTTTTTTTAAAATATCCCGCAAAACTTTGTTGCCTTCCAACAGCATACTATAAGAAAAAGGCTTTTCTGAAATTTTTTCCAATTCTTCGCCATTTATAAAATCTACGTCCCGATTATGAGTAAAAATTCTGGTCGGTTTTATGTCGCCTTTTATTTCCTCTTTTTCCCTCATAAGAACTATTTTCGCCGTTTCGTTATCAACTGTCTGATTTCTAATGTCGTTCAAAACTCGTATCATCTCGCTGTCAGTTTGCCTTTTTTGTTCTTCAAGATAGCAAATCCGAATCTTCATTTTTTCCCAAGCCTCGCTGTTATAAACCAGCCTGGCTCTTTCCAATCCCTTTGTTACCGGCGGAAGCTGGAAAAAATCTCCGCAAAGCACAACCTGCAATCCTCCAAAAGGAATAAATGGCTCGCTTTTCATAAATCTGCAAATTTTGTCCACAACATCCAGCTGATGCGCATGAAGCATAGAAATTTCATCAATAATAAGGACTTTGGTTTTCTTGAAACGTTTTTGATAGACCGGTTTTCTGTATAATTTTAAAAGATCGCTGTTTGATATTTCGTTTTTTATTCCCATGTTGGACCATGAATGGATAGTTATCCCATTCATATGAGTCGCGGCAATGCCAGTTGAAGCCGTAACCGCTACTTCAATATCTTTGCTTCTGAGATATTTTATATACTCATTCAATAAAAAAGTTTTCCCGCTTCCAGCGGGACCAGTAAGATAAACATTATAACCAAGTTTCAATATTTCCAGAGCTATTTTTTGATTCATAGTTTTTCAGTCTTAACTTCATTCTTCAGTATACTTTGGATTTTTACAGTCTTCTTTATATACAGGAAAGGTATCGCCAAACTTATCTATCGCATCAAAAAGCTCATACTGAATCCAATATTCCGGCATAGTCACCATTTGACCATAATTTTTGTTTTCAAATTTAACAGCTGGCATATAATTTATCTTTTCTAGTCAATTATGTGAACTTCAATATTTCTAAAATGTGCGTGTTCCTCTCCGGATTCTCTAAAACCCACCTTTCCAAAAGGAATTGTTAAGAGATTATCTGCATGATATACATTTTCTCCATCAACAAATATATCCACTCGCGATCCTCTTACGATAGTTTTTATCTTGAACCATCTATTTTTTATATTTTTATAATGTGGGAAGTTACCAAAAAGTTTCCATCCGACTCTGATTTCGCTAATTTCAAAAGTGTCTTCCTCAATGTTTTTAAACCTAGGCTGAGATAGTCTTAAATGTGGTCGAATGTACTCATTATTAATTTGAAACATCAGATAATTATTCAAATCTTGCGCCCTAACTATCCAGCCAGAAAATTTATTTAAAATTTTTGTTTCAAATTCAAATTCATAATTTTCCCACAAGGAGCCAGTTTTACTTATTCCTCCTTCTTCTGATTCAGTCACGCTTAACTCACCGTCTTCTATTTTCCAATCACCCTTAAAGTCCCAGTTTATATGTAAATCTTTCTTCAATTTTTCTATAAAAGCTATTCTTAGTCTTTTTTCAATTTTATAGATTTTCATGAACAACCATACAAATCCAAAAAAAATAAAACCAATAAAAAATATTTTCGAATTCTTTAAAAATAAATCGACTATTGGAATATTAATCCCATTAGTACCTACACGATTATCTATCCAGCCAATTATTGAAATAAACAAAGAAATAAAAGTTAACCATTTCGAAGTTTCCTCTCTATATTTCTCTACATATTTTATAATCTTTTTAGTATCCATAGTACTTTCAATTTTGTAAATTAAGATGCTATTTCAAAAATCTTTTTTACTAAACCGGTTCTCGCATAAAATGCCCTTGTTATTGGTCGTCTTTTTTTTGTTCTTGGATTTATACCTCCAGTTCCTTTTGTTCTTGCTTGAATCCATTTTCCATCTTTGCCAGTAAGGGCATCAAAACCATGATTTTTCAATTTTTCTCTTATAAAATCATAATCTGCTTTTATCTCTTTAATCAATTCGTCGTCCTCAGCAAAATCCAAACTTGCAACCTTCAATAGTTCACCACTTTCTGAATTTTTTCCATGCCACATAACCGCGCAAAAAACTATTGATTTTAATTTTGCCCAGCAATGACTTTCAAAAAATCCATGTTTTTTAAGCTCTTCTTGATTTATCATAGTTATTGCCATAGTTTCCTTTGGTTTGAGTTTATCTTTTATTTTATGAAAACTTACTGATTTTAATTCATAGGAAAGACCATTGGGTGCTTTTGAAACATTATTTTCTAATCCCGCAAGTCTTTCTAGAATTAGTCCCTTCCAACCCTTATTCTGTTTTCCCGTCTCATACGTAGTGATTCCATATTCCAAAGCTAATTTTCTTAAATCTTTTCCTAAATACTTTTTTAGATTGTTTATAGCAGTTGTTCTGGTAACTATTTTCATTTTTTTAAATCATTAAACCTTTTTATTGATAAATCTAAATATTTTTTCTCCATATCAATCCCCACAAACTTCCTATCATTCAAAGCCGCAGCAAGGCCAGTCGTGGATGAGCCAGTAAAGGGATCAAGAACTAAATCATTTTTATCAGTGCTAGCTAAAATAATTCTGACTAATAAATCAATCGGCTTTTGGGTTGGATGTTTTCCAAATTTCTTTTCCCCATTCTTTGGAGGGTATATAGACCAAACGCTTCGCATTTGCAAATTAGGTTTTTTAATGAAATCATCCGGCCAATCACCATTTTTCATCAGATCATAATTGAATTTATGCTTTCCCTTCTTGTCTTTTCTAGCCCAAATCAAGGTTTCATGACTGGCTGTAAAAAATCGACAACTAAGGTTCGGCGAAGCGTTAGGTTTAAACCAAGCAATATCGTTGAGAATATGGAATTTATTAACCTGCAGAGCAAATCCGCATTGATAAATAGAATGATACGTTCCACTAATCCAAATTGTTCCGCCAGGTTTCAAAACTCTATGGCAAGCTTTTGTCCAATCAAGATGAAATTGAAAATCTTTTTTAAGACCATTTGTCACATCCCATTGGCCCTTGTTAACACTAACCATTTTCCCTCCATCACAAGTAAATCCGCCATTGGAAAGAAAATATGGTGGATCGGCAAAAATCATATCGACTGAATCTTCTGGAAGTTGCTCAAGAATTTTCAGACAATCGTTTTTATACAAAACAAAATTATCCTTTTTAAAATAAGGCTTATCTTTTACCGAAGATAATATCTTTTGCTGCTGTTTTTTTGTAGTCACTAATTTTATATTATTGCCCTCCTCCATAGTGATATTATACCACTTATATTATATCACTGTCAAGTAGCAGCTGTGGATAACTTTTATTAATTCTTTTTCAACCCATCCCCCACTCCTTTATCTATTCAAATACGTCACCGTCAATTGCAAAACTGTCGCTTCGAATTTTCAACTTCTAAAAACTTTCCATATCCACCCGAAAAGACTGCGCTTATTTTCATTCTCCGCAATGGTTTTTTCCAGTCTGGAAGCGTCTTCTTTCATTTTTTTCAAAAGCGCTTCTATGCTTTTTTTGTTGTTTTCGTTTTTGGCGTCTTTATACATTGCCTCCAGATCGGAAGTATTTTTTGCATATTCTTCCGCTTCTTTTTTCAAAACAACCATGCTTTCCCGGTCTATGCCGACAAAAAAAGTTTTCCAGGGGCTTCTTTTTCTAATTTTTTCCATTTCAAAGCTGGATTTTTTTGAAGCTTCCTCCTCCCACAGCGACAAGCTTTGAACTTTTTCCCAGAGCATTTCTTCTTTTTCGATATCTTCATCATTTTCAGCATCTTCATCGTTTTTGACATCTTCATCCCTTCCGACATCTCCCATTATTGAAGTATCGTCCTTTATAATATTGTTCTTTTCCTCAACTTCTTCTTCCACGGCGTCGATTATGTTGCAAAAGTTGTTAATCGAATCAAGCTTATTTCCTTCTATAACATTGTCCTTGAGATTTATCGATTCATTCCAATATGAACCCTGCACTTCCCCTCCGCTGGGCAAAGCACAATCCAATCCATATTTCCTGCTTTTTTCCAGGCTATTCCCGGTAATGTTTATTATTCCCGATTTTTTGTTCTCTTTGTAAAATTGGGTAGCAATTGCACTGGCCTGATTTTTTCGGATATTATTTTTGGAAATATCCAATTCCGAGCTTCCAATAACAAGCTCGATCCCACTTTCCCCATTTTCATAAATTTCATTATTTTTAATTATTCCCTCGGTGTTAGAACGAATATCTACCCCTTCTTCTTTATTGGAATAAATCTTATTTCCTATCAGCTCTATTTTTCGCCCCGCCTGGATATATAGCCCCTTTGTGCCGTTTTTATACACCGACGAATTCGTGAGCGTCACTTTTCCACTTCCCGGAAGCGCGTTTATGCCTATGCTTTCGGAATCTTTTATCGCGCAATTTTCAATTAAAACATCCGCTCCTTTTTCCGCCGTTATTCCCGATGATCCGCCACTGACAGTAATTTCTTTTAACAAACTGCCGTCTTTCATTGTTACAGAGCGGATAGAAACCTTCTTTAAACTTTCTCCGTGGAGCTTTACGTTTTTCCCCAGCGTAACTGCCTCGTCGTATTCCCCGCTTTTAACATAAATGCTTCTTGATCCCGATCCATTCTCAAGAGACTTTTCAACTGCCTTGGAAATACTGCTGAAGGGATTGGTCTTGCTTCCATCGGCGCCGTCTTTTTCACTGCCTTTTTCTACATAAAAATCATATGATTCCGCATTGCAAAAAGAAGGAAGCGCAATTCCAAAAAAAACAGTTGCAAATACAAAACCTGACGCAAACCATTTTTTGCTAAAACTATTTCCCGCTATCATGCTTTTATCCTATGCCAAAATCGGCTTTTTTGCAAAAAAAGCACGCTGTCTTTTTTCAAAACCAAAAAACCGCCAGGCGGTAATATTCCCACTTTTTATGATTTTATAGCCATATTATGCCGCATAGATTGATTTTGGAAACTATTTGCCGTTTTACAATCGTTTAAAAAAAAGGTATAATAATGGAAGAAGTGAATTTTTATTCCGTTTTTGGCTATGAAACAAAAACAAAAAATTTGGGTTTGGTTGGTGTTGGTTAGTTTTCTATTTTCTTCAGTTTTGCCTTTAGGAAACTATAATACCGCCTATGCCGCTTCCATATATCAGCATTATACCAACGAAGGCATCGCTTTTTACGCTTATTCCAACGCTTCAACCGCTGAAGAAATCAGCCAGAAAGATATTTCCCCTGTTTACAGGTCATACAGCAGCACTGATACTGAACATATTTATACGACTTCCGAAATTGTTAAGAACGGTTATACGCTCGATCAGCCGGGAAACGCCGCCGGTATCGCTTTTTATGCCTACGAAAGCAATATCGTTACCGGAACAGCTATTCAAAATATTCCCTCTGGCACTGAACCGCAAAATATTCCAGCTGGAACTGAACCGCAAACAGAAATTGTCACCACTACCGCTACCCGTGAAGGAGTTGTTCCCGTTTATCAGCTTTACTATGGACCGCTAGACAGCCGCCTTTACACTGCTTCTGAAACAGAGAAAACAGCAGTAATGTCGGGCAATATGCCTTATGTCCTCGATTCAAGCAATGCCAATGCCGACGGTATTGCTTTTTATGTTTATCCCAAAGACACAGCAGCAGAAACCATCACTAAGAAAAACCTGGTTCCGGTCTATCGGTTCCATAACACTGCCAATGGCGATTATATATATACGACTGACCAAAATGAAGTAGATACAACTACCAAAACCCCGGCTGATATTTCCAGTCTGGGACCGGAAATTTCTGTCGGCCTTTGGAATACGAATAAAAGCGATCTTGACCAAACCGCTTTTAAGATAAAAGCCAATAAAGATTATAATATCAGAGATAAGCAAGATGGAAATATCCTGGCCCAAGTAACTGCCGGAAATGTCACTCGGGTGGATACATATACAATCACAACCACTCAAGTTGTGAAAGATGATGATAGCGGCGGAGGCGGAGGCGGCGGGAAGAAAAAGAAGAAAAAGAAGAAGAAAAAGAAGAAAAAGAAATCTTCCAAAAAAACGACTCCTTCCAGCAGCGCAAGAGTCCTTGGCGTGTCTACAACGAAAAAAACAACGGTAAAGAAAAAAACAGTGAAAAAGAAAACTGCAAAGAAGAAAAAAACTAAGAAAAAAACAAAAAAGAAAAAGACGAGTTTTTTTGAATTTTTAGTTCCAACAGCCTATGCCAGCAACAGAATTGTAACAACCAATACCCAGTATTTGAAAATAAAAATCAAACAAGGCGACACGTCGACGACTATCCTGGAAAAAAATATGGGCGTCCAGGAACTGTATCTTGATCCGACCGACGGGGACAGCAGTGATATGATTTTTTCCACCTGGCGTCCGGGTTCTGATTATGATAAATATTACCGATATCGCGGTGAAATGAAAATAAAATATACGGATAATGATAATATATGGATGATCAATGTCTTGCCGTTGGAACAGTATGTCTGGGGCATGGGAGAAATGGCCGGAGATGGTCCGGAAGAACACTCGAAAGTTATGACAGTAATTTTTAGAACATATGGAAAATGGTACGCGGATTATGCAACAAAATATCTTCCTTGGGGATTCAGAATATTAAGCACTTCCTCATCGCAGATATACAGCGGATATGATCATGAAGTAGCTTATCCCCTAATCAAGCCTATTGCCGAAGAAACACGAGGAATCATTGTAACTTACAAGAAAGAGACAGCTCTGACTCCCTATAGCTCCTGGACTGATGGACGCACCAGAAGCTTTGAAGAGCATTGGGGATCTAAAGATTATCCATGGTGCCAATCAGTGGACGATCAGTATGGAAAGCATCCTTCAAAAACCACCGAGGAATTATTTGCCTCCGGCAACCACATGGTCGGACTTAGTGCGCATGGATCGTTATATTCAGCCAGAGATCACGGATGGAAATATAAAGATATACTGAAACACTATTATACGGGAATTGATGATTTAACTCCAAGATACCCTTAAACATATGAATAAAAAATTACTCTTAGCAGCGGTTATTTTGGCGCTGGGCGGTTTGGTTTATTTTGTTTATCCGGCCGCCAAAAACTTTTTTTTAAAAGGTGCCACTAAAAAAATTATAAATAATAATTCGACCCAAAATTCCGAAGAAGCAGAAAATAATGAAAAGCAGAACTCCGATTCTGAAAATAACGGCCAGGAAACAGTCGCGCCAAAGGTGGAATTCGCACCGAAAGACTGCGACAACAATTGCTCGCGCTTTAAAAAAGACAGCGAAAAAGAATACTGCCAGGAAATTTGCGGAACAAAAACTTTTTTTGAAGATGCCGAGGAAGAAGGCGGGTCATCGGGCGATTGCGCTTCGGAAAAAGGGGTTCAGAAAGATTATTGCCTGAAAGACATTGCTGTCGGAAACAAAGATTATAAAACCTGCAACGAAATAAAAGACGCTAATATCAAAAAATCCTGCCAGAACAGGATAACGGAAGATATTTTAGAAAGTCAGCCAAGCCAAATGCCTAACGACTTATAATTTTATAGTATCGTTCCCCCGCCTAAAACTTCATCTTTCCAATAAAAAACGGCGTACTGCCCCGGGGTTATCGCCCATTGGGGTTTTTTGAATTTAATTTCCGCACCTTTAATGCTGCATGATGCTGGAACATGCCTATATCTTATTTTAACTTTTATATTTTTTCCCAAAAGCGCTTTTTTTTCAGCTGCTTTTGAAATCCATCTTATATTTTTCACTTTCATGCTTTTGCCATAAATATCTTTTTTTGACCCGACAATCAGCTTATTTTCTTTTTCCTCGAAACCAGCAACATACAAAGGGATTCTATTTGGGTTTTTCATGCCCGTCTGATCAATTCCTTTTCGCTGGCCGATTGTATAATTTACAAGGCCCTGGTGCCGGCCTATTTTTTTGTTTTCCAAATTAACAATTTCTCCGGACTGAAAAAATTTTTGGCTTATATGCCTTTTCAAAAAATCGCCGTAATTTTTATCCTGGATAAAACAGATTTCCTGGCTTTCTTTTCTGTTTTCAAAATCAAGCCTATTTTTTTTGGCAATTTGCATCACTTCCCTTTTGGTCAAATTTCCAACAGGAAACAAAGTTTTTGAGAGCTGTTTCTGATCAAGCTGGCAGAGAAAATAGCTCTGGTCTTTGGTTGTATCCCGTCCAGAAAAAAGATGAAAAATATTATTTCCGTCTTTTTTTATTTTCGCGTAGTGTCCGGTGGCAATTTTATCAAAACCCAGTTCTTCGGCAAAATTCAAAAACCAGCCGAATTTGATGGATTTATTGCAGCCGACGCAAGGATTGGGGGTTCTTAGATTTTTATACTCGTCGATAAAATTATCTACGATAGTTTTTTTAAATATTTTTTCGACATCAACAATATGGATGGGCATGCCAATTTTCTTTGCCACTTCTTTGGCTTTTTTCAAGGATTCGCTGTCACAGCAGCCGTTTTCTCTCTTTATTCCGCATGTCGGATCGGACCAAAATTTTAAAAAGAATCCGGAAACAGAAAAACCCCGCTTTTTAAGGAGCAGAGCGGAAACAGAAGAATCAATCCCGCCGGACATAGCCACAGCAACCTTGGGTTTTTCTTTTTTTGCCTTCATCTTTTTAAAATCCACCTGATTTTCTCACATTTTCTTTTCAAAGTCCAGCTTTGTATTGTATTTGTAGTTCAAGGCTATTTTTTGGTTATTTTTTATTTTTGAAGGGTATTTTGCAAAACTTCTTCGACAATATCCACCACTTTTTGCGGATTGGAAAGCGCTTTGACTATATAAAAATGAATATTCAATTTTTTTATTCTATTCAAAACTTCCGGGCTATCCGTATTAGTAAGCACCACCACAGGAATCCTTGAAAGATTGCTGTCTTTTCTCAACGCTTGAATAAGTCCGACCCCGTCAATCTCTGGCATCATAATATCAATTATCGCCACATCCGGATTTTCCGCTTTTATAACGTCAAAGCCTTCCCTTCCATTTCTGGCCGTAACCACTTCGAAATCTTTCTGCCTAAGTTTAATTCCATAAATTTCCAGGATGAAATTGTCATCATCAACGATGCATATCTTTCTTTTTTTTTCGTTTTTATTGTTTTGCATAAAAAATTAAATTTAATATTTTTATTTCAAATATTTCCCGTATTTGCTTGGGGGATAATAGCAATTGGGATTCGGATATTCGTCCGGATCAAGGCAGCATTCCATATCCAGATGCTTTTTTTTATTTTTATCGCTTTTTGACGGATGGTCATTTTTATGATTGCAGACTCTTCTTCCCTGGCTGTCCTTGTCATAGACATACGGCATGGGAGCGGTTATTCTGGGTTTCACAGGAACAACTTTCGGCTTTTTAATTTTTATAAGATTGAGGGTCGACGCGGCGGAAAAAAATTCCGGAAAATTTTCCAAAAGATCGCTTCTTAAATCACCGCCCGTTTGGGCATCCTTTTCTAAAACAGGAACGACGTTATATATATATTCATCTCTTACCAAGTTATAAAATAAAATTGACTGGTAGCAAATGTCTCCGGAGGGAATATACACGCGCTCAGCCGGAAAATTTTCATTTTCCAGAAGATGTCCCGTTATCTGCCGGCAGGAGCTTTCTTCCGAAAAATCTTCCCCATTTTTTTTCACAAACTCTTCCGTATCTTCCACATTTTTGATTTTTTTAATATCATAAACCAAAATGTCGTAACCGAAAAAATGGCCGCTGGCTTCGGTTCCCGCTTTTCTAAATTCGTATTTTTGCGCCCATTTTGACCCATGCGCAGCTTTTTTCAAAATTGGAGTTTTCCAATCTCCTGGATATTTAATTTCAAATCCGTACCATTCGTTTTTATAATCTTTCCAGCCGTCAAAATTCGCCTCGTTTTGGACCGCAGCAATTTTTTCATCATCGCTGGGGAGCGCAATAGTTTCCGCCTGGGGCTCTTCCACGACAGAGACATGGGGAATATATTCCGATTTTTTCGGAATATTGACCGCGACTACCAGCCAAGAAACAAAAATTATGCAAAAAATAGAAAGAACATCTCTTTCAAGATTCTTCCGCTGCAAAAAAAATTTGCAAAAATATTTTTTTCCTTTCTCAAAATAATCTTTAAATATGTTTTTTTCCATCCGCATTTTCTGATTCGTTGCTATTTAGGCGCAGCCTTGAAGAAATTTGCTATTTTCTCGAAAAAACTGGCGACCTCTTCTTTTTCCGGATTCAGCCGTTTTTTGATTTCCCCTATCATCAAACTAGCCGCACGGTATCCTTCATCCATAAGAGCATCCGCCTTTTTAAAATCTGAAGAGGTGAATTTTTCCAGATGCGGCTCAATGAGAATTTCAGCCTGTCCGGGAATAAAAGCCTGCTGGGTTCTGGTCAGGATGCTATATGAATTAGTTATCACTTCCAAAATATTGTGGCTTTTTTTGAGCGTTCTCCAATGTCCCAAATTGACGCCGATCTTCAGCTGGGCTCCCATTTTCTTGAGTGGAGAAAGAGGCAGATTTTCAACAAGCCCGCCGTCCACCAATTTTTTCCCCTTTATCTTTATTGGGATAAACAGCGCTGGAAGGCAAGTGCTCGCCATAACCGCCTCCGCTACGCTTCCCTTTCGAAGAACCACTTCTTCTCCGGTATCGATATTCGCGGCAACTATCGCCAAGGGAATATAAGCGTCTTCTATTCGGACATCTCCGATCAGTTCTTTTATTATTTCCCCTACCGGCCGGTTGGAATTAAGGCCCATTTTTGAATAGCCGAAGCGGGAAACATTCGACCAGCTCAATCTTTCTGACACCTCGATCATTTTTTTGAGCGGTACGCCGAAGGCCACGCAGACTGCCGCTACCGCTCCGGCGCTCGTTCCGGACACAAAATCAATCGGAATCTTGTTTTTCATGAGAGCCTTTATCACTCCGACATGGGCAATTCCAAGCGCCGACCCACCGGAAAACGCCACGCCGATTTTGGGATATTTTTTTTTGTTTTTTTTGAACATATTTTATTTTCTGACTTAATTATACCACTTAATATCAATTAGAAAAGCGGAGCAGCGAATGCCAAAAATCCAGCAAAGGACTTCTTTGCGCAATATTAAAAATCGGCTATAATAAAATAAAAATTAATCCATTTAAAATAAAAATTATGGGCATAAATTCCAAAATCGCCAAGATTCCTTTTTTTGTCCTTTATCTTATTTCGGCTGCCATCACTTCATACAACTGGATCAGGGTTATCTTGTTTCAAAAAGATTTTGAAATTTTCCGCACCGAGCAGCCCTGGGATTATCATTTGTCCAATTTTTTTGTTAACAGTTTCGGTATTACCCACCAGCAGTATTTTATTTTTGCTTTTCCTATAATACTTTTGCTTCTATACGCCATTCCTAAAGCCACTGGAAAAATGATGAGCCTGGATGCAAAATCCAATGTCAAAGGGGATAATCATGTTGCCATAATCATCATTCTTCTTACCACTCCGGTTGCGCTGGGGATTCATAAATTTATCGGCTCGGGCTGGAAAAGCCACCTTATTCCAGGAGCCGCCTTGGTCATTTTATTTTCTTTCTGGTCCTGGATAGATGAAAAAAGGTTTAAATCTGAAAACAGCCAAAACCAGCTTTAAAAAAAACCCGGCCTTGCCGGATTTTTAATCTTTTTAATCCTGCCGCCGCTTACTTTTAGAAATCAAGGCATTTGTCATCCTTTATTTTACTTTCGCTTTTCACGAAAGTAATGAACAAAACTGGAACAAGAAACAACGTTAGGAACGAAGACAGCAGCAAGCCGAATATGACGGCGCTTCCAAGCGCCCGCCAAAGTTCATTGGAAAGGGTGATGGGAATTATTCCAAAGATGGTGCAAATGGAAGTAATGAAGATAGCTTCAAGCCTTGATTTTCCGGCGTCAACAACAGCTTCAAAAAAGGGAATGCCGAATTTGATATTCAAGTTTATCTTGTCAATGAGAATGATGGCATTTTTGACAACAATTCCAAAAAGCGCCAAAATTCCAACAAGGCCTGGGAAGCTCAGGCTTATTCCGAAAATAGTCATGCCAATAAATGTTCCGATAAGCGCCAGCGGCAAAGTTACAAGAACTATCGCCGCTTTTTTGAATGAATTGAATTGGACCACCATAGTAGAAATAATCAGCAGTCCGGCAATAAGCATGGCTCGAAGGATAGATTGCACCGATTCGGCATTTTGTTCATTTTCTCCTCCGTAA
This sequence comes from Patescibacteria group bacterium, assembly GCA_022711335.1. Classification (GTDB taxonomy): domain Bacteria; phylum Patescibacteriota; class Minisyncoccia; order Moranbacterales; family UBA2206; genus JAKLFF01. Next base: position 309,710 of record JAKLFF010000001.1, read on the forward strand.
GTTATCTCATATCCTTGCGGCAATTTATATTCTGCCGCTGCTTTTTTTTGAAACTCGGAGACAACTTGGGTTGCATTGGTTTTTCCGCTGACATCAGCAGTAAGCAATACTGTTCTTTTTTGGTCGATGCGAGTGATTGATTCAACGGATGGCTTAAGTTCGATTTTGGCAACATCCTTGATATAAACCGCCTGGCTTTGGGAATTTAATATCTGCAAATTTTGGATTGATTCTAAAGTTGGAATTTTATCTTCATCAAATTTTGCCACTACATCAATATCCTTATTCCCTGAAATAACGGTGGATATTTTTGTTCCGGAAATAGCTGTCCTTAGGGTAGCGCCGACAGAAGAGGCGCTCAAATTATAAAACTGCATTTTTATCGGGTCCAGCTTGAAAGTATATTCAGCCGGGGCATTTCTTAGCGAGATTTCGCTGTTAACAGTTCCGGAGATGGAATCTAAAATCGGCTTAAGATCAGCAGCAATTTTGTCGAGAGTCTGAAGATCTGAACCGGCAATCTGCGCTTGAAAAGCGGAACCGGATGGCGGACCGCCCCTGGGAGCAGAAACCGTTATAGCCGCTCCCTGGATATCTGAAATATCCTCGCGGATTTTGTCGGCCAGTGCATAGGAAGTTATTCTTTTTTCAGTAGTCGGAGTGAGTTTTATGGATATAGAAGCAGTATTGGAATTATCCCTTCCGGAAGATAAGCTATCTGTTGATCCTGAGTTGCCGACTAAAGTGGAAAAACTGACAATCTCCGGGTATTTCAAAAGCCTTTCTTCAACCTGGGCCGTTATCGGGTCCATGTGCTCCAGGGCCAATCCGGATGGAGCACGCAGGCTAATCGAGATAGTATCCTGATTTGAAGCGGAAAAAAATTCAGTCTTAAGCACTCCGGCGGCCGGCAGCGAAACAGCAAAAATAAAAAGAACCAAAACCGAAAAAATGAATGTTAGCCGGCGTTTTCTTGTGCTTAATATTTTTCTCAAATATTTTTCATAAATCGGAAGCAAGCGGTCAAAATGAATGATTCCGTGGACAAGTTTTCCGGTAAAATTGTTCGATTCGCGGTCTCCCTGATTTTTGAGCTTGAGTTTGATAAGTTCGTCATCATTGCATTCCTTGTCAGCCAAACTTTTATTCTCTTCAAGCTTTTCTTTGCCAGCTCTGAAATACCAGGAAAACATCCAAAGAATTATAAAAAAAGATCCGGCGCCGGCAGCATATCCCTCAAATGAAAGAGTGGCAACGCCGAAGATTCCCACTCCCAAAAGAATAGCCATAATAAGGAAAAAAAATCTTTTGGTAAGGCGGATGCGCTCAAGAACGGCAGCCAACGGATGATTTACCATAAGGGCGATAAGCAGCGATGCGCCCAGTGTCACGGAAACAGTTATGGGAATGGATTTGATAAACTGCCCGATGATTCCGGTAGACATAAGAAGCGGCAAAAAGGCCCAGATAGTCGCCAGCGTTGTGGTTGTAAGAACAACTTTGAAATCATGAAGAACCAGAAGGACCGCTTCCTCCGGAGTGTATTTTCCGGTTTTCATATATTGTTTGGTAGCGCTGACGACAACAATGGCATCATCCACCAAAAGGCCCAGAGCCAAAATCAGGGAGAAAATAGAAAGAAAATTGAGAGATATCCCCGTAACCGACATTACGCCAAAAGTAACAAAAAATACCAAAGGAATGGCCATTCCAGCCACAAAAGCTTCTTTCAATCCGACTACCAGGAAAAGAATGCCTATGACCAAAATCAAAGTAAAGAAAAAATCATGCACCAGCTGGTTAAAATCTTGATTTATCAAGTCAGCTTGGTTGAAGGCAATGGCATAGTTTATGCCAGGCGGGAAGGAATCAACTTGGCTTTCCATTGTTTTTTTCGCCCCGTCAACTGTTTCAATAATCGAGCTGCCCGTTCTTTTGACAATCTGGATGGAAATTGCTTCTTTTGGCTGGCTTCCTCTTGAAGAAAAGCGGGACAGAACCGTTTTCTTAATAGCCGTTTCTTCCACTTTGGCAATATCTTTCAAATAGACAATCCCCCCGTTGTCCGTGTGAAGAATGGCAATTTTTCCCAGTGTTTCAGCATCAAAAAATCGCGCATCCGCCCGGACTGGATAATTATATTCTTCTCCTTCAAAATTTCCAGCTGGGATGGCGCGATTGGTGGCAGAAACAACCTGATTGGCCTGATCGGTGGTTACATTATAGAAAGATAATTTTTGTGGATCGTAAAAGATGTCAAATTCACGTTCGTCCCCGCCGGAAACATTAACCTCCCGGATCCCGGGAATTTTTTCCAATTCGTCCTGAATATTTTCCGCATAAGTCCGCATGGTAAATCCATCATACGGACCGGTGAGCTGGAAAGTAGCAATCGGAGTATTGTCAAAAGATATTTCAATAACTTGCGGGTCTTCAGCGTCTTCTGAAATGTCGTTTCGGATATCAGGCAATTTATCGCGGAGTTTTCTTATGGCATCGTCAATATCCTGATTGGAATCAAATTCAACAGTTACGGTAGACAATGAATTGGATGACGTAGAAGTAATTTTGTCTATCCCTTCTACTCCAGAAATATTAGTTTCGATTTTTTTGGTAACAAGCTCTTCGACATCAGAGGGAGACGCTCCAGCATAGAAATCCGTGATGATGGCAACCGGAATTTTCACCTCCGGATTCGATTCCCGGGGAAGGTTGATATAGGAATAAATTCCCCAGCCGGAGATAAGCATTATCATGAGGATGACAACCCTGAAATTAGTGACAAAAAAATTGAGCCAGGTTTTTCGGAGTTCCGGACGAAATTCCAATCTGGCCAGATAGGCCAGATCAGATGATTGAAAATCATCCTTTTTTTCCGAGATTTCTTGATTTTTAGATTCAATATTTTTCATTCTGGCTTGTCTTGCTAATAATTTATTGCTACGCAGAAACTTCTTCCCCGTCTTCTACCAGCTTGCTTCCTTTTATAATAATCCGGGCGTCTTTCGCAATGTCCGTTTTTATTTCTGCATATTCTCCCTGGACTTTTTCGACGGAAACAGCAGTTTTTTTGGCATGGCCGTTCTCAATAATGAAAATGTGGCTTTCGTTTTGGCTCAAGGTTATCGCTGAAAGCGGAAGGATTAAATTTCCCGGGGTATCCGGAGTTCTGGTCACATCCAAAGAAACAGATATGACCGATCCGATGAGGAGAGGGCTTTTTCCAGAAGGACTCGCCTCGATCAAAAATCGCTTTGTTTCCGGATCGGCCTGAGGCGAAATCCTGATAACAATTCCTTCCTTAACATCGCCGTCTTCGTTTATGCTTATCTTTGTCCCGATCTTGAAATTGGAAAGATCTTCTTTATCCACAAAAAATTGGACCTTTGTCAGAGCTGTTTTCGAAATGGTAGCAATTTTCTGTCCGACACTCACTGAATCTCCCTGGGAAACAGGCTTCTCCGTCACTGTTCCAGAAATGGGAGAAATAACAAGCCTGTTATTAAGCGCACCATTTAGCGCCGTTTCGGCTATTTCCAGATTGATTTCAGCTACTTCTTTGGCTTTTTTGTTTGTATAAGTTTTGTCATCCTGGTATGTTCTTTTTGCCGACTTGTATTTTTCTTCAGCTGATTCCACTTCTAATTCAAGCGCTTGAACAGCCGCGCTTTTAAGGCCGTTTTCTCCAATTTCGAAATTATTTCCAATTTCATCAATAACTGCCAATTGTTTCCCCTGAAAAACCTTGCCTCCCAGATCAAAGTTAATCCGAGTGATTGTTCCCGCAGCATTAGCACTAAGAGTAATCTGCTGGTCGCCAGCGGTCAGGGCCGGATATTCCAAAACCTGGGCAAGTTTGGTGCTGGCGTCGGCACTTTGCGTAGTGACATTCAAAACTTCTTTCGGAACTGATTGTTCGACGGCCGTCCGTTTCTTGGAAATAACAAATGTGAGGATAAAAACGGCAGCAAGGGCTGCAGCGGCAACGATAATTTTTTTATTCATAAATTTATTTACAAAAATATTTAAGCTTGCATTGAGAAAATTCTTTTTCCTTAAAATCAATTATTTTGTTCAATTTATTAAAAAACGCGAAATGCCGTTCGATTTCTTCCTGGCTAAAATTTGATTCCAATTCGAGTTTCACTTTTTTGAAATGACTTTTTATTTCCTGCAGCTTTTCCTTCCCAGCAGCCGTCAGTTTTACAGATGACTTTCTTTTGTCCCCGGTCATATTTTTGTAGATTTTAACATAACCTTTTTTTTCCAGATAATCAAGTCGCTGGCTAATATTGGATTTAGTGCCTCCAACCAGCTTCATAATTTCTTTCGGCGCCATAGATTGTTTCCTGCAAAGCAGGCTCATTATTTTCACGCCGGAAATATTCATCCCTATGGGCCTAAAAAGGCAGCGGCTGGCAATAACCTCCAGCCGGGAAGCCATAAAAAGTATGGGTTCGATAATGGAATAGTATGAATTAGCCATTTTTTTATTTAATTTGAGTTACCAAACTAGTTTATCAGTTAACTATTTTCTGTCAAGAACGCAGCTTAAGTGCAATAAATTTAATTAATATCCAGAAATATCAAGTTTTATTTAAAAAACCCGGCATTTGCCGGATTTTTAAATCTTTATTTCCTCCAATCGCTGATTTCCCTTTAAATATGAAGCGCTTTTCTTAGGATTATTAATATCAAACCTGCTATAAACAAAATTGTAAAAATAGCCTTGTTGTGGCGGGCCAGTAAATTTGGAAGAAAAATATCAAAATTATCCTGGCGATTATCTGTATATTTTTGGGCAATAACTGTAAGCGGGCATTTCCATTTGAAAATAAAAAGAATTATTCCTTCGCCCAGAATTATTATTATTGAAGCGTAGACATATCCATTATCAATGCCGAAAATGCCAGCTAACAGAATGAAAATAACGCAAGCGGCCATAGCCGCCCAGATCAAAGTGTGCGTCAGTCTTATAACAAAAAGCTTGGTGTTTGAATAATCGGTTTTCATATCATTTCTTCCTCCAATCGCTGCCGATCTAAAAATCCTTATGCCCTGCGTTTTTTAAATCCTTTTTCACCTTTTTAATAAATTTCCCAAATTGTTTTCCTTTTTCTTTTTTTTCCATTTTACTCATTTCATAGTGCTCGACTTCTTTTTTCAGGCTGATGAAGTTTGAATATTTACTCTCGTCCAAGTTGCCTGTTTTCAATTCAGCGAGAACTGCGCAGCCGGGTTCGTGGATATGCGTACAGTTGGCATATTTGCAATTTTCAGCCAAGGCGATTATTTCTTGAAATATGTCGTCTATTCCGGCACTGGCATCAGCCATTCCCACTTCCCGCACGCCGGGGTTGTCGATAATAATCCCACCGCTTTCCAAAAAATACATTTCCCGGCTAGTGGTGGCATGTTTTCCCCTATCTGAATATGAACTTATATTTTCAGTTTTTATCGCCTCTTTACTAAGCAATTTATTGATGAGCGAGGATTTTCCGACACCGGATGAACCGAGAAAACAATAGGTTTTGTCTTTTTCAATATATTTCTCAAGATTGCTTAAACCTTCATTAGTCACTGCGCTGGTCTGGATGACATCTGCGTCTGGAAACCGGTTTTTTATTTCCTCTACTTTCGAATCCAATTCTTCGCGGGAAATCAGATCAATTTTGTTGAGTATTATGGCCGGCTTTACGCCGCTATTTCGTACTATCGCAAAATATCTTTCAAAGCGGTTAAGATTATAATCCCGGCCGAGAGACTCAACAATAAAAGCCGTATCGATGTTGGCCGCTATGACCTGTGCATCATTTTTTTCTCCCTTTCTATTTTTGTCCCCATGCCTTCTTTTTATTATTGTCTTTCTCGGCAAAATTCCCCGTATCATCGCTTGATCTTCATCAGTTTCGCTTATGGCCACCCAGTCGCCGACAGCCGGATAATCTTCTTTGGATGCAGCATGAAACATCTGCCTTCCGGTGATTTTCGCCAGATATTCCCCCTCTGTATTTTTGACTTTATATGCGCCTTTCTGCTGTGAAATCACCCGGGCAACCGAAAAGCCGCCTAATTCCAATTTTTTTCGATTAGATTCAAAAAACGCATCATATCCCAGATCTTCCATCGCCAATTTTTTATTTTCACCGTTCATTTTCTTTTCTTTACTCTATCAAAAACAGACTTACTAGTCTAATCATGGTATAATTCAGATATAATTTTAAACTATTATATAAACCAACCCGTATGAAAAAGAAAATCATCCTATTGCTTTTAGCGTTTATTCTAATTTCCACAGCGCTTATCATTTTTTTCTCTCGGACAAAAAAGGCAAATACGCCGGAGCCATCAGCTCCCGCTCAGCTGGAAACAAAAACAGAAACTATAAAACCAGATGAGAACAAGGCGGTGTCCAAAAATTACCAGGAATCATTCTATTCGCAGTTTAAAGTTGATTTGGGCGATACCAACAGGTTTGATACATTGGGCGAATTGGTTTATGAAATCTATCAGACTATTTGGAAATACAACAATGAGCGTGTTCATACCGCTCTCAAAATGCCACCGATTCAATTTGCTAATCAATTTTTAATCTCAGAGTTCGTGTCTAAGAAAATGGGTACTTGACAAAATGCCAAAAATATTGTTACAAGAAAACTTAACCAAGCAAGATAATAAAAGATATCCTCAACACTACGAGGCACTATATTATTGTCGTCTACAAGAATATACGCCACAGCAAACAATAAGCCAATAATTAATGTGTGTTTCCATTTGATACTTGATAATGAAAAAGTTTTTTTCATAAGGCTATTTTATCATATTTTTATCTGTTTTACTAACTTTCCCAACGCAAAAAACACCCATTACAGGTGTCCTTTGCTTGAACTTTGAAAGTAAATCACAAATTTTTGCGGTTCCCCGAACGAATGTTCAGGGCTGATAAACTAATATTACCAGAGTCACTGCCTGTCGGCAGGCAGGCTTTAAATATGTGTTCCATTGTAAATTCTTCTATTGGGATATCGCCCACATCTCGCACGAAGCATTTTAATCTTGAGCGATAACTTACGATGCTGGACAAGTTAAAAATTCTTCAGCGGTATTGTTTATGGTTCGTGTGTGATTACTCCTTTCCATAGTAAGGCAATGTTACCTTCGTGTTAAAGGAAGTCAAATGGAGTTACCCACTGCTGAAATAACCAAAAACCGCCAGTTTGTGGCGATTTCTGCGATACATAACTATTTATAAAATTATTTTCGTCTATATGCAACTTTCCTCAATTCTTCAATAATAACTATTGAAAATGCGACAGTGACAATAACAAGCCAATCTTTTCCGCTTAATGGAACCGTCCGCAAAACTTTTTGAAGAAACGGATTGTAAACCGCCAACAATTGAAGCCCGATGACAATGCCGGTTGCTCCGACCAGAAATTTGTTGGAAAAGGGATTGGACGTAAAGATTGATTTTATTTGTGAACGGCAATTCCAAACGTTAAACCATTGAAAGACTGCCAGAGTCGTCAAGGAAATTGTCCAAGCTTTTTGCAAATTCGCCTGATAATTTTGGCTGAAGAGACAAAGTGTTCCGATTGCCATTGGAAGTGCCATAATGAACATTCTCAAAACCATTAACTTATCCACAAATCCTAATTTATTTTTAGTAAATTTCTTTCCTAAAAGGTTATCTCCTTTCGGTTCCATTGCCAGAGCCACATCCAGAAATCCGTCTGTCACGAGATTCAACCATAGAATCTGGGCGGCTAAAATAGGCAAAGGGAGTCCCAGAAGAATCGCCCCAATAATCGTCAGCACCTCTCCCAGGCTGGTTGAGAATAAATACAAAATGACCCTTTTTATGGTTTTGAAAATGTTTCTGCCTTCTTCCACCCCAGAAACAATGCTTCCAAAATTATCATCCAAAAGAATGATGTCGGATGCTTCTTTGGCAACCTCCGTTCCGATTTTTCCCATCGCCACTCCCACATCAGCCGAAGTCAAAGACAAAGCGTCATTAACTCCGTCTCCCGTCATTGCTACCACTTTCCCCGCCAACTTGTAGGCATTGATAATTTTCAACTTGTGAAAAGGAGTTACTCTGGCGAAAACACTGACGTTGTCCAGGCGATTTGCCAAATCGCTTTCGGTCATTTCATCAATTTCTTTTCCTTCAACAATCTCATCTTCTCTCCTGAAAATTCCCGCTTCTTTGGCAATAGCCCTTGCCGTTACTTTATGGTCACCTGTTATCATCACCAGCCTTATGTTTGCCGACATCACTTTTTCTACTGCTTCCCTGACTTCAACTCTCGGAGAATCTTCAATTCCCAAAAAACCCACAAAATCAATAGCGGATAATTTATCGGGAATCCTTTCATCTTCAATCTGCTTTCTTCCCAACGCCACCACTCGCAAACCCTTTTCGGACATTCTGGTAAAAATGTTTTTCAATTTTTCTTTTTCATCGCTGGAAAGAATGGTTGTTCTTGATGGACTCCATATTTTTTCCGAAATATCCAAAATTTCCTCGGGTGCTCCCGCAACGGATAACTGATATTTTCCGTTTTCCTTGTGAAGTATGGCGTGATATTTCAATTGGTAATCAAACGGTTTTTCTTCAATCTTTATAAATTCTTTTTCCAAATCGGATTTTTGAAAGCCCATCTTTTCGGAAAACACCAAAGTTGCCGCTTCAGTCGGGTCACCCGATATTTTCCAGACTTTTAAACTTTCGTCAAACGCCAAATGAGCACTACTGCATAAAGCTCCGATTTTTCCAGTCATTAATAATCCTGGGTGATTGAGTGGTTCTATAATTTTACCATTTAATTCAATTTCCCCCTTCGGTTCGTAGCCGATTCCTTTTATTGAAAATAGTTTTCCGCTGACATACGCTTCTTTGACAACCAGCTCATTTTTAGTAATGGTGCCAGTTTTATCCAAAGCGATAATATCCGTTTGCCCCAGAGCCTCCACTGCCTGCAGTTTTTTTACCAGAACATTGCGTTTACCCATTCGCCATACGCCTGTCGCCAAAACCAATGTCACCACAATCGGCAATCCCTCGGGAATAATAGAAACTGAAATAGCCACAATCGTAGAAAAGATTTCTTTAAGATTGTGCCCGTAGAAAATTCCGATTTCCAGTAAAACGAAAGCGATGGCGAAAACCGTAATAATAATGAAGCGGGAAAGGCGACGAACATCTTTTTTGAGGGGCAATTCTTCGTCAATGGTTGAGATTTTTTTGGCAATGTTGCCGATTACAGTGTTTATTCCCGTGGCTATTACAATAGCCTTTCCGCTCCCAGCCACAATGCTTGTCCCTTTGAAAACCATATTCTTCTGTTCAGAAATCTGGACATCTGTTTTTTTGATTGTCTCTGATATTTTGAATTTAGGATTGGATTCGCCCGTTAGAGCGGATTCGTCAGCTTGCAGAGATTCAGAATAAATAATTCTGGCATCGGCAGGAACTTTTTCTCCCTCACGAAGGATTATAATGTCGCCAAGCACCACTTCTTCGTCAGAGATTATGTATTCCTCGCCCTCACGGATAACCGAGGCATCCGTCTTGATGAAGTTTTTGAGGGAAGCAAAGATATTCTGGGCTTTTCCTTCCTGTATCATTCCGACTACGGCGTTAAAAAATAACACGAACAAAATGACAAAGCCGTCGGTGTTTTCTCCTGTCAGGAAAACAACAACTGTGGCAAGAAGCAAGATGAAAATAAGCGGGCTTTGGAACTGGCGGAAAAATATAGTTGCCAATCCGTCTGCTTTGGTTTCGGGCAGTTTATTCGCTCCATATCTCAAAAGGCGATTTTTTGCCTCGCCTTTTGCTAGTCCGTGCTCGCCAGTATTTAATTCCTGAAAAATCCCATCTAGCTCTTTGCTATAATAATTTATTGATGATTTGTTTTGCATCTTTTAATTATACCACAGCATAGCAGAGCGGTGGATTAAAAATTTCCTAAAATATCTCCTTTGAATTGACTCTCCGCCCAAGGCGGATAAAATTTCCTAACAAGCTAACACAAAAAACACCCCTGCCGACAAGCAGGATTTAGGTGTTCTTTTGCGAAATGTAGAAATTTTACGAAATCAATTTATTCAGCCAGCCAAATAAACTAAACCCTTTTTGAGCATCAGTTAATAATGTTTCGATTTCCTGATTAGTTTGCTCTAGGACCCTAATTTGTTCGGTTAATTGTTGTTGGTTACCCTGGTTGTAAAGTTGGTTTTTAATTTGATTTAGTTGCTTGATTTGTTCTTTGTTCTGTTCCAATGTTTTTTGGGCGTCTTTGATTTCTTTGTAATTGGGTCCGATAAAGAATTTAGCGAATCCTCCTCGGTCTTGAATTTTTTCAACATTTTGTTCCAATTTAACTTGATTTTGGTTCTGATTTTGAGCAATAACCCTTACTTGCTGACCAATTCCGCCTTCCCTATCAGCCACTTGAAGCATCGTCTGAACAGCATTAGCTACTTGGCTTCTTCTTTGTTCTGATGGATTGGAACTGGATTTTCCCTTATTGATTTTATCGGCCGCAGTAGTATTGTTTTGAGTCTGAATTGTATTTTGCTCCTGAGTTTGAATCTGAGTATTTTCACCCTGATTCATAACTTGATTTTGTTCATTTGTCTGAACAGTGTTTACAGCTTGATTTCCCGTCACAGCAGCATCAGCTTGTCCTGATTTAGCTCCCTGATTGGAATTAGTGCTCACCGCTTGTACTTGGACGACTAATCCAAACATCAGCAGAAAAGCAATAAGTAATGTTTTTTTCATTGTTTTTGCTTTAATTATTATTTTCTTTAATTTCACATTTGTCAGATTTAAATATATTTTTTGTCATACAGACAATCCAGTCCCAATGAAGAATAAAATGAATTACTACCAGAATAATGAAAATAATTCCGAACCAATCGTGAACTTCCGACCAAGCTCCTTTTTGGATTCCAAGAAATTCCTGAAGCCTTCCTTGCCTTACCCCGCTGGGCATAAATAATTTTATCGCTAATCCTGAAACAGCAGTAATTAGAAAAGACACAAGAGTTAGAAAATCAACTAAGTAATTTATTTTCGGTTTGTTCATAGTTAAATTATAGCATATTTTCTCTTATTCTTCAATTTTCAACGCTTTACCTTTGACAATCGCTTCTGCAATTTTAATTCTAGCGGAAGATAAAATCCGTTGAAAAGTGCTTTGCGAGGTATTCATTTTTTCCGAGGATTCAGTTTGCTCCAGCCCATCAAAATCTTTGAGTTTAACCGCTTCCATTTCCTCCTTGGTCAAAACAACCTCCTCCAAATCATACATAGGAATTCCTTGGGGTTTAAAATAATGGGCTTTGGGTTTGAAACGCAATCTCTTGCATAATCTTGGTCTGGTCATATTATTTTCTTTCTAAATTTAAATTACATTTGGGACATTTTAGAGTTGAGCAGGGCACTCCTCTTTCGTGCGGAACACTATAACCGCATTTCGGACAAACGCATTTTCCGTCGGGTCCTCTGCCTTCAGCTTTTTCAATTTTTTCCTTAAATCGTCCCCTTCTTTGCCAACCAAAACTTCTGCCGAAAGCAGGTTTATAGAAACTGCTTTCAATTTCATGGCTGGCAATCTGAATAACAACATATTGCAAACTTTCTATCCCTTTTATCAGTTTTTCTCTTAAGTTATCAGATATTTTTGTCGCCTCTTCCACTTTTAAACTACTGGGCAAGTCTATTTCCAGATTGGCAGTTGTGGCCGAACCTTTCTTTTGAGTTTTAAGAGATATTATCTTAATATTTTCAGCCCTGACAATTTCTCTGATTATGTTTTCTATTTCTTCTCCAGCGGAGACATCCAAAAGCGAACCCGTTGCGTCCTTACCTATTAAAAACGCTTCTTTTATTATATATACCCCCATCAATATCGCCAAGAAAGAATCAGCATAAATCCAATAAGGAGTTAGAAATAATCCGCCTAAAATTATTAAAGACGTATAGACATCAATCCTGGAATGAACTCCGTCCGAAAGCAAGCTCACCGAATTTTCTTTTTTGCCGTAATAGGTTTTTAATCTTGCCATTATCTCATTCACAAGACTTGCAAAAATCATTACGCCAAAAGCCAAATATCCGATTTCAACCTCTTGCGGAGAAAATATATTCTTGAAAGCATTATAGATAATTCCAATACCAGTCGCTAAAATTATAATTGTTATAATTATTCCGCCTAAAACTTCAAATTTATAATGCCCGTAGGGGTGCTCTTTGTCTGCTGGTTTCTTTGATATTTTTATACCAACATAGCTTATGGCAGAAGAAAAAATATCTACAAAGGAATCAATACCTGCTGCTAAAATAGCCGAGGAATTGGAAAAAATGCCGACGGCAATCTTACCTCCAGCCAAAGTTGCATTTGCGATTATTGACAATATGGCAATTTTTTCTTTCATCATATTTATATTACACTTCTTAACCAAACATCAGCCACTCGGGCTTGAATATCAAAAGTATTCCGATAATAATCATAATTGTTCCGCCAATCAATTGCGAATAACGGGAATATTTTGTAGAAAGTCCAGTCACTTCCAGAGTTATCATCGCCATAAAGAAAATAAATAAGTCGTCCAACATAAAAAAGAAAATATAAAGCAGGATATAGAAATAATATTGCCACTTGGAAAGTTCGTTGATTGCCAAAACCTGAGTATATACCGCAGGAAGCCCAGCCGAACAAATCAGTTCAACCAGATTCACCATAAACGCCAAACCGATAATTCCGCCTAAGGCTATCCAAAAACTGTTTTTTCCAACCAAACTTTTCAATTTTTGGAAAACTTTTTGCCGTTTTTTATCATTCGTCACTTCGCATCCGCTATTTTTATTGAAAATAAATTTTTTTAAGCTGTATCCTCCGCCAGCTAATGCCAATACCCCGATAATTATGCGGACCCAAATAACAAAACCTAAAAATAAAATCAAATTGAGCCAAGCCGACATAAAAAGAAAGTAAACGGAAGCTGAAGCGACAATGAAGACAGTTCCCAAAATCCACATTCTTTTTCTGTCTTTCATTCCCAAAAGCAGACTGATGAGAAAAAGAAGCGTCCACATTGCACAAGGATTAAAGCCGTCCAAAAATCCCATTATTACTGTCAAAATTGGCAAAGAAAATTTATAAGCGTCAATTTTACCGAAAAAAGGTAAGCTTATTATTTTTTCAGAATTATTTTCGGTTTGTTTATCAGCTTGTTTTTCTTGGTTTTTGGAGTTTATTATATCCGCTACTTTATCGGAACATTTGTTCTTATCGCATTCCTTGATTTTATTTCTTATTTCTTCAGAAGTGATGCCGTCAGCAAACCCTACAAAATACTTGTCTCCGATGACGGAAAATGGCACCCCTGAAACATCAGCACTCAATGCCTTGCCAATCTTTTGCAGCAATAACGCATTATCCTTATTGTTATATATTTCATAAGTTATTATTTCAAGATTGGGATAATTTTTTTGCAAATCCTGTAAAAATTGCATTTCTTTGGCACAATGCGGACAGCCATTTCCATAGAAAAGATAAGCATTAATTTTTTCAGAAGCATTTGCCAAAAAATATGCTTGGGAAAAAACAAGAATTGAAATAAAAAATATGGCTAACGATTTTTTCATAGGCTATTTATTTTTATGCTGATTGATAAGCTCGACTAATTTTTCCTTGTCAATTTCTCCGTTTAATCTTAAAATCTCATTTTCTTGACTATCAAGAAAAATAAAAGTTGGAAGAGTTCTATCAACTTTATATTTTTCCACCATCTCTTTGTTATTATCGAAATCATAATATTCGGTTTTCAGCCAAGAATTTTCTTCTTCTATTTTCTTCCATCTCGGCTTCATCACCAAACAGCCTGAACACCAAACAGCCCCAAATTTTAAGACTTTCATAAATTTTGTTTTAAATTATTATTCATTTCTATATTAACAATGATTTCTTGAAATAATTTTTCATATTCAGGATTTATTTCCAGAATCGGTTTCATTCGAATAGTTGCATCTACAAAATCTTTTCGGTAAGGAATCTTGCCTAAAATTGGAATGCCTTTTTCTTCGGCAAACTTTTCTATCTCCAAGCAAAAACTACTCGCCAAGTCGTATTTGTTTATGACAATACCGTGCTTGATTTGAAAATGGCGGGCCAGATATAAAACTCTTTTCAAATCGTGAAGAGCTGAAGGTGTCGGTTCGGTAACGGCCACGATATAGTCCGTGCCTACTAAAGAAGCAATTACGGGACAACCCACTCCCGCTGAAGAATCCACGAGCAACATTTCAGCTTTCAATTGCTGGCTTATTTTGTCCGCATATTTTCGGACTTCTGCCACAATTTCCCCCGAAGCCAGCTCGCCCAACTTAAGTTCACCTGAAATTAGATTGACTTTGAAATTCTTTCCTTCATATATCTCGCCAATTTCCTTTTTAGTTTCAGAAATAGCTTTCGTTGGACAAGCTACCAGACAAGCCTTGCATCCGATGCAAACATCCTTAACAAAAGCAGGGTATTTATCTTTAGCAAAAATAATGGCATCTTGCTTGCAAACGTCCGCACATTTTCCGCACTTCGTGCATTTTTTAAAATCCCATTTGGGAATGGCTTGATAGACTGTTTCGTTTTTTTTTCTTTTAACGGAAAGCAGAAGGTGGTCATTGGGACACTCCACATCGGCATCAACCAAAAGCGTAATATATCTTTTGGCATATTCAATCGCCAAGGAAGTCGCAACCATTGATTTTCCAGTTCCGCCTTTTCCGCCAGTAACAGCTATTTTTACCCCGTTAAATACTTCATTTTGTAAATTTTTTTTATTATTTGACATATCTTATTTCCAAGATGTAATTCTATATTTATCTATTTATTTAACGGGGTAAATATTTTATGTTCTTCGCAAACATCTTGAGAAGTCGCTTTTTGAAGTTGGTTATTTTTCCATAATTCAAAAATCTCTTTAACTATTTCCGTCTGATGAACATATACCTCTATGCCAAATTCCCCGCATAAATTAAGAGCTCTTGGGCCCAAACCTCTGCAAAGTAAAACATTAGCACTGTGTGCTTTCATCAGCTCTGGAGGCAAGCCCTGTCCACCCATATGCTCGCTGGTATTATCTATTATCTCCAGAACTTCGCCTTTCTCATCAAGAAAAGTATAAGTATTGCATCTGCCAAAATGCTCGGCTATTTTGGCGTCTAATCCTTTTTTATCGTCTGTTGGAATTACGATTTTCATATTAAGTTATTTTTTAAATTTTTTATCAATAAAATCCTGCAAAACATTCTGAATTTTACCCTCTCCATTATATACATCAATATTAAATTGTTTTAGGACATCCATCGCTCTCGGTCCAATGGTTTTTGCTATTACAGCATTAACATTGTTTTCCGCCAATAACTTGGCAGCTGACATTCCCGCTCCGCTTGATTGGTTTTCACTTTCATTTTTCAAAGCTTCGGTTTTTACAATTTTTCCAGCCTCAATTTCCGCAATGATAAAATACGGACATCTTCCAAATAACTCAGAAACACTGTCGGACAATTTTTTGCCTGTTGAAGTAATTGCTATTTTCATAACAAAATATTTTACGAATTATTTTTGATTTTTAATTTCGTCCAAGCGAGATTTTACCGCCTTTAATTCTTCTTCCAAAATTTGGGCCTCTTCAGAAAGAATATCGGTTTCTTCTTTTTTGGTCATATTTGGTGCAGGATAATATCCCCAAAATCTTCTCCAACCCAAACCACGTCCACCGCTTCTTCTACCATAACCCATACCTCCACCGCAAGGACCCATTCCCCAGCCTGTTCCAGGACCGTATCCCATTGGACCTGTTCCATTTTGTCTTGGCATATTTATCACCTCCTTTTCTAATCTACTTATTTTAGCTGTTGTATACTTTGAATATATACCCATTATATATTACTGTCAATAATAAGAATATCTTTCAAGCGGAGAACGGAGCAAATAAAAAAACCGCCAATTTGTAGCGATTCTGTAGAAATTTAACCCCAATCTCTTTTTTTATATAACCTATTTTTTATACCCTGCAACCAGATATAACACACCTGGAATCAAAGGCAAAAGCATATTGCTGCTAAAGCTTGCTTCTGTCATTATCCCCACTAAAAAACCTATCATCATTGGAATGACGATGAGATAGCCTCCAGCCTTTTCAAATTTCCATCCCACCAAAAGCCCTGTAAAAATTATCGGCATCATTGCCAATGCGACATTTTCCCACAATGAATAATTAGGATTGATAAAAGGCAACGGATTTCCATAACCGAAATAAAAAGGCAAGCCGAATACCAATATTGCCAAGGCAATGATTCTGGCAGTCCATCTGATTGTTTTTAATTGATTTTCCATATAAATCTATTTCTTAAGGATTCCATACATCCAGCTGGTCGCATTCCCATTTTTTACCCAACGGATGGCTTTTTCTACTTCATATGCTGATTGCATAAAATTAATTTTATGACTTATTTGCATTTTTCTTCACAAACTCCTTCTGCTTTTTTCTTTTCTCCAAAAACCCCATATTATCGACCTCCCTCGCATTTATATCTGATAACTCTTCTAGTTCCCTGTCCAGCTTGCACACATCAGGATTGACTTCCAGCGCCACTTCGTTAAGCCCCAGCAGTTTTATGCCATTAAGCGTTCTGATCCTGGAAAGCGCCACATAACCCATCCCGTATTCAAAGGATTTGCTCAAATCCATTTCCACCGCGTCCAGTGTCATGCCTTGGCTTTTGTGAACGGTTATTGCCCAAGCTAGTCTCAATGGAATCTGACTAATAGAAGCAATTTCTATGTCGTCTTCCTCAATTGACCATTTCTCCGGCTGGGCAATAATTTCCTTGCCTTTGAAAGTTCGTATGATCGGCAATTTATGTTTGTCAAAATCAATGACTTTCCCTAAAGTTCCGTTGACATAGCCTCGGTCAAAATTGTTTTTGACAAACATCACCACCGCGTCTTTTTTGAGTATCAGTCGTTCTGGAGCAAGACACCCTTGCTTGAGCATTTTTATAAGAGGCTCTATTCCCTTGGAATGCATCCTGTAGGCAATCGGTTTTTCATTGATTTTTTCCAGCTCCATTTCGTTTATGGTATCAACGTTAGCATTGTGCGTGAAAAGTCTGGCTGGAATAATGTCGCTTTTAATTGGTTTGTTTTCTCTGGAAAGCACGAGTCCTAAAATTTCCGAATCCACTGCTTGACAGCGGATAGCGTTCAAGACCTTTGTCATCTGGGAATCTTCCTGACGATATTGTTCTTCCAGATAACAGATTCTGGGATTCATTTCCTGCCAAGATTGGGACTCGGTTACAAATCTGGCTCTTTGATCGCCTTTTGTTACCGGCGGAAGCTGGAAAAAATCTCCACAGAGAATCACTTGCAGTCCGCCGAAAGGCAAAAATGGTTCTTTGAATCTTTTGCAGATACTATTCACGATATCCAGCTGATGGGCGTGCAGCATGGATATTTCGTCAATAATCAGAACTTTGGCTTTGGTTATTTTTCTCTGGTAAAAATACTTCCGTTTTAATTTGTTATAATCAGCTTCACTGAAGCTGTCTTTAATGCCCATGCCTGACCAGCTATGCACAGTTTGGCCGTTCATGTGAGTCGCAGCAATGCCGGTGGAAGCTGTCACCGCCACACCGATGTTTTTGCTTTTGAGATACTGGATATACTGATTGAGCAGATGAGTTTTCCCGCTTCCGGCCGGGCCAGTCAAAAACACATTATGCCCCATTTTCAAGATATCCAGAGCTGTTTTCTGTTTCATTGCTTATTTCACCGCATAATTTTCTGCGGCAAACTCGTATTGCTCAATAAATATCTTTTTCATCGGCACGATTGAATTTAGTTCGTAGAAAACCAGAACGGCTGATTTGTATTCTTCTTCGTCCACGCTGCGATACGACAATGGAGCGAGTGAATGAGAGATTAGAAGAGCGTTAGTCATAAGCCTGGATGTTCTTTTATTCCCATCTTCAAACGGTTGGATATAACTGATGCCGAGAAGCGCTAAAAGAGCCTTGACATAAGGCGTGTCGTTTTTGGAAACTACTTTTGAAAGCGTTTCGATAGCTTCGGTTATTTGATAGATGTTATCCAACGGTTTATAAACTGATCCGGTAATTCCAACGGCTCTTGATCTAAAGCCTGTGCTGACATTCAAATCTTTGATGACAATTAAATGCAGTTCTTCCAGATTTTTCCGAGTGATAGTCTGGAATTGGGAAGAATGCGAACGGATATAATTAAAAGCGTCTTTATGATTCAGGATCATCTGAGTTTCATTCTTGCTATGTCCCGGAGCCTCCTTGTTTTCCAAAATTAGTTTTTCCGTATCAAGAAGCGTGTAGGTATTACCTTCAATTTTGGACGATTTCCAGGAAAGTTCAATTACCAAACGTTCCAGTTCTTTTTTCTGGATGGTAGAAGAAATGCCAACCGTTCTTTTTTTGTATATCCGGGTAGCTTTTTCCAATTTTCCCAACTCCTCTTCAGTAAAAATATCAGCGGGAAAATTTGACAGCAAATTGAAATTGTACTGGTTAAAACCATATCTCTTATCTGGTTCGACTGCCACATATTGTTTGGCATTAACATCCGCCAAAACTCGTCCAGCAATGCTTAACTCATAGCTTGTTGACCGTCCCGAACCGGATACTTCCAAAAAGCCTTTTTCAGTTAGTTCCGACAAGGCTCTTTTGACTGTCACCAGAGAAACATCTTCTCCGGCACTTTTTAATTCTTCGTGCAGTTGAGAAGACTGCATTTTCCCTTTTTCAAGGAAAATCTCAATGACTTTTTGTTGTTTTGTGGTTATTTTTTGCATAATCGTATCATTTAATTAACCTAATCATATCATAATGATACGATTATAGCAAGTAACCGGCAAATTAGTTGGGCTCTTAATGTGTGTGTATACACTCATTTCCGCACTTTTTCGTAGGCGTGGAATTTCTTTTTGTTCATTATTTTATTGCTTAATGCTAATGCAACAGCAATTTAGATTCGGTTGCGAAACAAAGCAAGTCCGAAAAGCCAGAGTTATCCACTTAGGCGGGGAACGGAGGCAATAACGCAAAAACTGCTATTTCTGGCGATTAAACGGAGCGGAGCGGTGGCTAATTTAAGATAAACTATCGCTTCTATTTTATCCAAAAAAACGTAACAAGAAATTATAGAATTTACGTTCTTTTATAGAAATATGCTTATTCAGCATAATACTTTCGTCATCGTTCCAACCTCCGTCAAACTCTAATACCCATCTTTTTCTTATAAAGTTAGTATTCACCCCGCTTAACATAAGTTCAAATTCATATTTGCCAGGCTCAATGACATTAGGAATTTCACCTTTGCTGACTTTATTAGGCTGAACTGCAGTATCAAGAAGCAGGATTGTGTATTTACTATTTATTGGTCTAAAACTCCCAAAATCACAGTGCCTAAAAAATCTCCTGGGTATGCTTCTTTTTTTTCCTTCAAAATGACTCCACTTCAAATTCATAGGAAGGAACGCTTTTTTGACCTTCTTCTCACCATTTTCATCAATAGTCCAAAAATTTGAGATGATAATCTCAGCATCATCAGCTGAGTTACCTTTAATATGAGAAACCCTTATCCTAATATAAACACAATTTGATACAAACTCTCTTGTGGCAGAGTTAGTCAGTTCAATCTGATGACAATCGGGCGAAGTAGTGTTAATAAACATTGAAACTTTGGCTTTCCTGTTCTTATATCTATCATAGAAAAAGGTTGAAAGTGCCACTGCACCCAAAAAAATAGTACCTATAGCAGTCCAAGCGTCTGTATTGATAGTTTTTACATAAGAATTATTCTGAAAGAAAGCAAAGACAACCCAGCCCATTTCAATGATAAGGACTAACGCAATAAGTTTAGTAATAAAATTTTTAATCATATGCCTACCAAAAAACGGGGAATAAATCCCCGAATTTTGTATTTAGTAAATCACAAATTTTTGCGGTTCCCCGAACTAATGTTCAGGGCCGTTAACCTATCGTTAACGGAGTCCTTTAAGAGTCTATCGGTGTGTATACTTGCACACCTAGGGATTATATAGCTCCCATGGGCATTGCTGTTCCTTTGAATAAATCCAAAGGTCGACCAGCGGATAGAATCTACATTCCACAACGCTAGGTTTGACCCTATGCGTCTTTGTGTGAAATGCTCTCAGATTCTACCAAATTCTCCCTAGAAAGGAGGTGATCCATCCACAGGTTCCCCTACGGATGCCTTGTTCATGTTTTCTCCAAACGTGTTTCCACGGGCATGGACTATATCTTCACCCCGATTAAATCGGGGGCCAACGTGTAGTCTCTACGGGGTCAAAGGTAGCTTGTAAACCATATTGGGATGCATATAAGGAAAAACTAATTCCTTAAATTTATTGATGTTACTAACTGGCACATAAAGCCTGCATCCTTTACTGTCCCAATTGAGATTAACTTGAAGATTAAAATTACGCTTCAAGCAATCAATCAGTGACCTATTTTCATCCCTCGAAAAACTGTGAGTGCTTATAGTAATGGTTTTCTTAGAAGTACTAAGACTGCCATCATCCATAAACCACACAGCCAAACTTATTGGATCAACGAAAATTTCTTTAATGTTTTTTGGAATAATTTTCTTCCCAACAGGATAGAATATCTCTCGATACTCTGTAAGTTGATAGTGAGAAATGGTTCTAAATCTGAACGACCGATGCTGCTGCAAATATTTCGGTTGAGTAAGAACCCAATCTTCAAATATTCCAGCAGTCCATAAGACATAGTCTTTATGTTCAGCTTTTTGTTCCACCTGCAATCTATAACTTTTTCCCGTTAAGGTAGAAATTAGAGAACCATCGCCTAAAATTTTTCCCACCAAAACTCCTTTTTGGATTTCAGTGAGATTTAGACTACTTCTAATATTCCTAACAATTTTCGAGTTCCAATTTTTTATACCTCGACTTCCCACGGTATTACCATAAGCTAATTATGTCTTAATTTTAACATAATTGTAGCTGTTAGGCTTCACCGTTACAGTTGGGTTTGTCGTGAGGATTGCTCCTCAAGGTCGCAACGATTAGTGTAATCAAACGACTTCACCCTTATCATCGATCCCACCCTGGTCCCTGCTTTGAAACAGGGCCTTCCGGTGTTACCGACTCTCTTGGTGTGACGGGCGATTATCTTTGAGAAACTTCAAATTGATGTTCCCATCGCGCCTGCGGATTTCCCGCACGCGACGAGCTCTAATGCATTTTAATTTCAAAGTCACATTTAAAAAATGAAATATAATTTCTTATGCAATTGAGTAAGTCCTTCACCTTTAATAAAGTTACTACGACTTAGCTGACTTCTTATAAAGTCATAAGTTTCTTGGCTTTATAAGATCTCCCGGGGTTATATATTATTCCATTCCTGACATTCCAACGCATCGAGTCTAGGCATCTTCCCTAACCTCACCACCCAATCATAGGTCGATGCGATGCTTTTTATTGTTGGACTGCCGTTTGTTTCCAGGTCCTTCACCGCATTGCTCGCGCAATGCGACTACCTTTCAACTACGCTCTCGTGACGAACGAGAGGGAGAGATTTTAACTCTCTTAAACAATACACTGCCCGGCGCTTTTATTGTGAGTACAAGATCCGAGAACGTATTCACCGTGACATGGCTGATTCACGATTACTAGTGATTCCGGCTTCATGAGGTCGAGTTGCAGACCTCAATCCGAACTGAGACCAAGTTTTTGGGATTAGCTCCGCCTTGCGGCTTGGCAACCCTTTGTCTTGGCCATTGTAGCACGTGTGTCGCCCAGGGCGTCAAAGGGCCACGCTGATCTGACGTCATCCCCGCCTTCCTCCCAGAACTTTGCACGCGAAACGTGCAAAGTAAATCCGAAGCACGAAATCCTAAATCCAAAACAAATTCAAATAATAAAATTTAAATTTTCAAAACGTATTTGTTTTGAATTTTAAAAATTAGAATTTTGAAAATTGTTTGGGATTTCGATATTCGAATTTCGAATTTACTTTGCGCTCTCGCGCAAAGTTCTGGGCAGTCTCGCGTGACATAGTAACACGCGACAGGGGTTGCGCTCGTTTCCTGACTTAACAGAACACCTTACGGCACGAGCTGACGACGACCGTGCAACGCCTGCTTAGCACCCTCGAAGGCTTATCTGTTTCCAGATAATGCAGCTAAGTTTCAAGCCCTGGTAAGGTTCCTCGCTTATTGACGAATTAAACCACATGCTCCACCACTTGTGCGGATCCCCGTCTATTCCTTTGAGTTTTAGCCTTGCGGCCGTACTTCCCAGGCGGCAGACTTAACGCGTTAGCTACGACACCGGAAGGGTCGATTCTCCCGATACCTAGTCTGCATCGTTTAGGGCGTGGACTACTGGGGTATCTAATCCCATTCGCTACCCACGCTTTCGCATCTCAGCGTCAGAAAAGTGCCAATCAAATGCCTTCGCCTTTGGTGTTCCATATGATATCAACGCATTTCACTGCTACACCATATGTTCCATTGATCTCTCACTTTCTCAAGATATGCCGTTTCAAATGCAGTTTTCGAGTTGAGCTCGAAGATTTGACATCTGACTAACATACCCGCCTACATGCGCTTTACGCCCAATAAATCCGGATAACGCTTGAGGTCTCTGTATTACCGCTACTGCTGGCACAGAGTTAGTAACCTCTTATTCAATCGGTACCGTCAAATTGTGCCTCACTATTGCTTTGTAATTTTCAATTTACAATTATCAATTTTCAATAAATTTACAATTTATTAATTTCCAATTTTCAAATCGTCATATTGATAATTGAAAATTGAATCTTGATAATTTTTTGTAAATTGTAAATTGGTAAATGTAAATTGTTTTTTTAGGAATTGAATGGAGATTGCGAGACCGCGAGGTTCCGCAATCCCGCAGTTTTAATCGGCATAGTCATCGCCCAATAATGCTCTCTTGTGAGCTTCTCTGGCTTGAGCTAAGGTTTCGAATTTTTTTCCCGAATAACATTCTTTCCATTTTGATGAAAAAGGCTCCTCAAGGCTTTCAATCTTTTTTGTTTCCGCATTATAGCGAAATTTGACAAAGGAACTGCGACTAAGTTGCATTTCTCCCAGCCCGAAATATTTTTTCTCTGTCATACATCATCCTTTCTTTGCCATTAGAATTGTTGTAGACAACCTCAATTCAATCCCTAATTGACTTGTCATCCTGAAATCGTTTCAGGATCTAGATGCTGAAATAAATTCAGCATGACAAAGCCACCAAACAATAGTGAGACACAATTTCTTCCCGATTAAAAGCGGTTTACAACCCAAGGGCCTTCATCCCGCACGCGGCGTCGCTCCATCAGGCTTTCGCCCATTGTGGAATATTCTCGACTGCAGCCACCCGTAGGTGTTTGGACAGTGTCTCAGTTCCAATGTTGGGGGTCACGCTCTCACGTCCCCTACCCGTCATAGCCTTGGTGAGCCTTTACCTCACCAACAAGCTGATAGGACACAGGCCGCTCTCTAAGCGCTGTATACAGCGCAAAAATTCGAAATTTGAATATCGAAATCCAAAACAAATTCAAATACTTAAATTCAAATGTCCAAAACATAGTTGTTTTGAATTTTGAAAATTAGAATTTTGATATTGTTTAGAATTTCGAATTTCGCGCTTCGGATTTCTGTGCTATATACGGCTTTACTTCGTAAAGCTTATCATGTATTATTTCTCCTTTCGAAGAATTATTCATGACTTAGAGGTACGTTCCTATGCATTACTAACCCGTTTGCCATGGGCCTAAACCCATGCGACTTGCATGCCTTATCCACGCCGCCAGCGTTCATCCTGAGCCAGGATCAAACTCTCAATGAAAATCGAAATTTCAAATCGCGAAGCGATGCAGAAATTTCGCTAGTTTCATTAGACTCCGTGATTCCGCGGAGCGGAATTTTACGGGGTCAAAAAACCAGATATTAAAAGAAAATAAATTCTTTGAGTTCCCGACGCAAAGGTCGGGATAAATTGAATAGACTCTAATTGTCCGATCCCGCTTAGCGGGACCAGACGAGGACTAATCGCAAAAAATTGTGATTTACCCCGTGATCGCGTGCGCGATTTTACGGGGTTTCGTCCAAATCTTTCCAATGACTTAAAAAGATTTGAACTATTTAATTTTAAAAGTTCTTGCTTTTTGTGTCGAACCGTTTGACAAGCTCACAGCGAACAAAAAACACATCCTTATGCGCAATTTTATTACACGCAAGGATGTATTTTATATCACCCGAATTTTAAAGTAATTTTGAGCCTTTAATTACTGCCGTTTTGGTCTTAAATAATTATATGCAACTCGTGATATCTATATTAGCAAATACACAAATGCTGTCAACCCCTAATTTTATCATCTTAAAAAATACGTTAAATTTAAACTTCAAGCTCATTGCTCCTACAAATTTTAGCGTATTTTAAGGCGCTTGGGCGAATCTTTCTTTCTAGCGTTTTATAATCAACTTCGACTAATCCAAACCGCGGCCAGAATCCCTTGTCCCATTCAAAATTATCCAGTAGCGACCAATAAAAATATCCGCGTACATCAGCTCCATCTTGAATTGCTCTTTGCATTTCCCAAAGATGGTGAAAAATAAAACTTTGGCGTTTGGAATCATCCGCATCCGCCAAGCCGTTTTCGGTGATATATATCGGCAAATTATGCTCTTTGAGTTTGTTGATTATGCGATAAATCCCATGGGGGAAAATTTCCCAATTCATATCCGTTACCGGCAAATGTTCTGTCCTCACTTTCTTAGGAAACCGGAAACGGTTATGAAAATAATATTGCACCGTCAAAAAATCATTATATCCTTCGGTCAAATTAAGCATTCTCCGATTTGTCAGATATTTTCCGATCCTGACCATCAGCTCATCCAAAAACCATTTTCTTCTGTAAGGCTCAAAAGAATGGAGAATATTGGCAAAGCCGACTTGCGCATCTGGACAATTTTTATGGATAATTTCATAAGCCCTGATATGAGAGCGCGCAAAGATTTTATAAAGCCTCCAGGCTTTTAAAATATTTTTTTTCTGCGGAGGCCATACTCCCGTCAAATAAGAACTGGCAATAACAGATGTCGGCTCGTTCAAAGTTATCCAAAATTTTACTTCTTTTCCCAATTTTTTTGCCACATATTCGGAGTATTTGGAAAAATATTCAGGAAATTTCCGGCTTTCGCACCCGCCTTTTTTTTCCAGCCACAAAGGAATTGTCCAGTGCCAAAGTGTTACAAACGGTTCCATCCCCCGGTTTTTTATAGCTTGGATTACTTTTCGGTAATGTTCGACTTCCCGCTCATCGAATTTTCCTTCTTCCGGCTCAATTCTCGACCACTCAACGGAAAAACGATGGGCGTTATGGCCCAGTTCTTTCGCAATATCAAGGTCATTTTCGTATCGATTATAGTGATCGCAAGCCCGGCCGGAAACATAATTTTCCGAATTAAACATTTCCGGAAATTTGTCTTGCTGCCATTTTTCCCATTTGCTTCCTGCTTCTTTGGCAAGCCTTTCGGCGTTGGCTTTCTCCCATTCGCTCCAATCGTTCCGGTTTCCACCCTCAACCTGATGCGCAGAAGTCGCCGCGCCCCATAAAAAATTATCTGGGAATTTTAGCTTTTCCGACATTTGCTTTTTATGAATAAAATTAAAGTGTATAAGACTGAAATCACAAGCAACCCGGCTGACAATAACGCCAAAATAAAAGCCACTCCTTCTTCAAAATGAAACACAGCATAGATCACATTATGCAAAACCGCAAAAATAAAAAATAGAGCAAGAAAAAGCAAAGATAATTTAAGCCATTTTTTCATTTTTATTTTTTGAAACTTTAAGCCGCTTTTTTCCGAACTAAAAAAATTACAAAGCACATCCAGTTTTTTTGATCAGACATTTTTTCAGCTGCTCGCTGAATTTTTCCGTTTTTTCAAAAGACATTTAATTTTTCTCTATTTTTTCCATCCCATCCGGTATAAATGGTTTCAAGACTTCCGGAATCAATACACTGCCATCGGCTTGCTGGTAGTTTTCGATGATAGCAATTAAGGCGCGGGAGATAGCAACGGCTGTGCCGTTTAGCATATGCAGATATTCTTTTTTGCCGTCTTTTCGCTCAACTTTCACATTTAATCTCCTGGCTTGATAGGAAGTGGTGTCAGAAGTGGAAGTTACTTCTCCCCAGTCATTTCTTGACGTCATCCAGGCTTCCAAGTCATATTTCCTTTGCGCCGGTCCGCCAAGATCGCCAGTGCAAATGTCAACAACACGGAAAGGCACGCCCAAGTCTTTGAAAATTTCCACTTCGAGATTTTTTATTTCCGTATGCATCTTTTCACTTTCTTCAGGCAAGGTATAAGCAAACATTTCCACTTTGGTGAATTGATGGACACGGTATAACCCGGCGCTGTGGCGACCATAAGATCCGGCTTCGGTCCGATAGCAATGGGAAAGTGCGACATATTTTAAAGGTAATTTATCTTCCGGAATTACTTCGTCCATATGATATCCTCCCATGGTGATTTCAGCTGTTCCGACTAAATTTAGATCGGTATTTTCCACTGAATAAATCTGCGTTTCTGCTCCGCGTGGGTTGTATCCGATGCCAAGCAGAACCTTATCCTTGGCCAGATCCGGCGTAGAAAAAGGAACGAGTCCTTTTTTAACCAGTTTTTGAAAAGCAAAATTAATAAGCGCCTGTTCTAGAAAAACACCCTCATTTTTGAGAAAATAAAATTTTGATCCGGCCACTTTTGCACCTCTTTCGAAATCGATTATATCTAAATTAACCATCAACTCTTCATGCCCTTTTGGCTCAAAATCAAATTTTGGCGGTTCGCCGTATCTTTCGATTTCCTTGTTCTCACTGTCGTCTTTTCCAACAGGAGAATCCGGATGAGTCATGTTAGGAACTTGGAGGAGCAATTCGCGATATTCTTTTTCAATATTTTCCAACTCCGGTTCAGCTGCCCCCAATTTTTCTTTCACTGCTTTTCCCTGCTCAATAAGCGATTTGCGTTCATCATCTTTCGCTGATTGAATAAGATCATTAAGTTTATTTTTTTCCGCTTTCAGTTCCTCAATGTATTGAAGTGATTTTTTACGCTTGCTATCTAGACTTAAAAGTTCGCCTACATCGCATTTTATATTTCTCAATTCGCAGTTTTTTTTGACCGCCTCCGCATTCTCACGGATATATTTTATGTCTAACATAAATTTAAATTGTTTAATGGTTAAATGATTAAAAACACAGTAAAATTAGCTTATTTCTGTAATCTAAATATATCACGCCATACAAAATTTATCCAGTATTTCCATCATTTGTAATTCTTATATTCGTACTTAATTCGTAATTCGTAGAGAAAACAAAAAGGCCGCCGGAGAAAATTTCTCCAGCAGCCCGGTAAACATTATCCAAACAAGACCTCCTTTTCGGCAGCTTCTATTTCCTTTCGCACTGCATTCGCAAGAAGCTTGCCTCTAGCCATTTCTATATCCTTAATGGCCATCGAAAGAGGCCTCCTTCTTTGGACAAGAAGGACTAGAATTGCCAGACAGCGCCTAATGTCTTGTTGAGTAAATTCTTTAACACTGTCCTGGCAATCCCCGAGCTCTGAATATGAATATTTTCTTTCATTGTCCAGCGGCATCGTCTTCCTCCTGTTTTGAAAACATGGCATTTTTTTGATATTCAAGAATCCTTTTCCAGGTTCCCGGCTTTGAGTTTATGATTTGCAACAGTCCGCCCAGCGATAATGGCTTATGCTGCCGTTCCATCCAACCCTTCTTCGCTTGTCTAATATTGTATGCCATTATATCTCCCTCCCTAATAATCTTAATATAATTTCAGCTTCTCTTCTGGCAACTGCCCCGTATTTTCTGTAAATATGCGCCAGCGCTTCTTCAATTGGCCGGCCATCTTCTGCGCACTTCCGGAGATGCAGTTTGATTATTTCTGTCCTGAAAGCAGGACAATAAAAAAGATCGGCCAGAAAACTTTCTTCCATGCAGCCCAAAGTATGCAAAGACATAAAGACCCTCCTTTCTTCACTATTGAAAGAACATTATCCTTTTAAATTTAAACAAGTTATATTTCTATATATATTTTTTACTCTCAAAAGTCAAATTATTTCTCCTTCACCGGCTGAAAAATGATTGTTTCCCGAATTGATTTATTCATTATGAAGGCAAAAAATCGTTCGCTCATGCCAAAGCCGAAAGCCGGCGGCATGCCATATTCCAAAGCTTCTACAAAATCTTCATCCATCATCTGCGCTTCGGCGTCTCCGGCTTCACGGGCCTTCATCTGCTCCAAAAACCGGTTTTTTTGGTCGATCGGATCATTGAGCTCGGAAAAGGCATTGCAAAGTTCGGACCCTCCCGCCACAATCTGGAAGCGCAGAACTTTTTTGGGATTTTTGGGATCAATTTTTGAAAGAGGCGAAACTTCCAAGGGATGGCCGACAAGAAAACACGGCTGGATCAGTTTCTTGCGCACGGTTTTCTTATAGATCGTATCGATCATCCGCCCTTTGCCATAATTCGGCTCATATTTTATCCCTAATTCGTCCGCTTTTTTCTTTAGCGTTTCTAAGGTTATTTCTTTTTTTAAATCTATTCCGGTCTCTTTCTTGAATTCCTTGAAATAATCAACTGCCGGAAATTTCTTTTTCCAGTCTATTTTTTCGCCATTATGTTCAGTTTCCAAACTGCCGGTTATTTCCAAAACAATTTTTTTAAACATCTTCTCGGAAAACTTCATCCCCTTTTTGAGATCCCAATAAGCCGCATAAAATTCCATATGCTCAAACTCCTGAAGATGTTCGCGATCTATTCCTTCGTTTCGAAAAACCCGCCCGATTTCAAAAACCTTTTCATAACCGCCGACCAAAAGCCTTTTCAACGGAAGCTCCAAAGAAATGCGCAGAAAAAAATCCTGGTTGAGAGCATTGTGATGCGTCAAAAATGGTTCGGCTTCGGCGCCTCCCGGAATATGCTCAAGCACCGGAGTCTGCACTTCCAAAAAATCATCTTTTACCAAAAAATGCCTTACAGTATGCCAAAAAAGTCTCTTTTTCCGGAAAAGTTCCCGTGTTTCCGGATTCATCATTAAATCCAAATATCTTCGACGCAATAATTCTTCCGTATCTTTCAAACCAAAATATTCAGTCGGAATCGGCCGCATGTTTTTGGACAGCATTTTCCAGCTTTTCACATTTAAAGTCTTTTCTTCCGTTCTGGTCTTAAAAAGATTTCCCGCTACTTCAATAAAGTCGCCTATTTCCACCGAACTCGCGAACAAATAAAATTCTTTCCCGTCCAAATTCTGTTTGTTCAAAAATATTTGGATTTTACCGCTGCCGTCTTCAATGTGGGCAAAGATAGCGTTCCCCATCGGCCGAAAAGATTTAACTCTCCCGACCAGATGAATTTCACTCGCAGTGAGCTTGTCGAACTGTTCTAGGGCCTTCGAATTTGTCATGGAACGCTCCGTTTTTTCCGGATAAGCTTCCATTTCGGATTTTTTTATATTTTCCAGCTTGTCCAGCTTGGTTTTTTGTATATCCTCGCGCATAGATTTTTATAATATTAAAGCATTTAAGGTATTTTTATTGTAATTTAAAAAACAGTGGGTGTCCACTGATTCAAATAATATATTCCGCCATTGCGAAATAGAAAGAGCTAGCTTTCTAAGTATTCAATTTATAATTCAGCCTTGCGAAATGCGCCGCAACAAATTCAAGCGAAACGAGCGTTAAGAAATTTATCCTGTTTGATCCGCCAGCTGGCAAAGAGTAACCAGCCAAAAATTATTTCACATCCAAAATCGCATAATTAACTTTTCCGCCTGGCGTGTCTACTTCCACTTTATCCCCCTTAGCATGTCCCATAAAAGCCTTTCCCATCGGCGATTCATTGGATATTTTGAATTCTCCCGGATTGGCTTCATTGGAACCAACTATTTGAAATTCCATTTCAGAGCCGTTGAATTTGACTTTCACGCTTGATCCCATCTGAACTATTCCGCCATTGGATTTGTTATATGAGACTACGGTCGATTCTTTGAGAGTATATTCAAGCTCGGCAATCCTGGCTTCGTTTTCCGCCTGCTGATGTTTGGCTTCTGAATATTCCGCATTTTCGCTAAGATCTCCCTGTTCCTTAGCTTCCTTAATCGCATTGGCAATGCCCTGTCGAATTGTTGTCTTTCTTTTTGAAAGCTCTTCTTTAATTTTTCTAAGCCCTTCTTCGGTTATGAATTTTGCCATAACTATTTTTTTATTTTTTTAAAAAATTACCCGAAATGCGGATAACAGAGGGAATTGTAGCAGAAAAAAAAATCATGTCAAACAGACCATCGACCCGCGCTTGATTTTAGGGCGCAAAAAACATCGCTCATTATTTCTGACTTTGGGAAAAATACCATTCATAGACTTCTTTCGTTACCGGCACAGCACTGGAATGCCCTTCTCCTCCGCCTTCCACCAGCACTACCATGGCAATTTCCGGATTATCATATGGCGCAAAAGAAGTGAACCAGGCATGCGTTTTATCTTCTGTTCCGAATTGAGCCGTTCCGGTTTTTCCCGCCACAGCTACCGGCAAATTTTTGAGCGTCTGGGCCGTTCCTGATTCCACCGTCTGGCGCATTCCTTCCCGAACAACATCCATGGCGCTTTTTGAAATAAAGCCGCTTCGTATAATTTCAGCGCTGATTATTTTTTCCTCTCCGTCGATATTTCTCACCCGATTGACAATCCGGGGAGAATAAAGCGTTCCGCCATTGGCAATTGAAGCAGTAAAATTGGCTAGCTGAAGAGGCGTTGTCGTGATAAATCCCTGTCCGATGGCCGAATGGTAGGAATCTCCAATATACCATTTTTCCTTAATCTTATCCAGCTTCCATTGTTCATCTGGAATAAGCCCGCTTGATTCGCCCGGGAGATCAATTCCAAGAGGGCTTCCGAACCCAAAAAGATTTTCGTATTTTTTCATCCGATTCATTCCCAGCCCCTCAATCCCGCCGTATCCTCCGCCTATCGTGTAGAAAAAAACGTCATTGCTTTCCGCAATCGCTTGCCTAACATCACTCGGCCCGTGCGCTTTCCAGTCTCCAAAACTGAAATTTCCAATTACAAGCCGCCCTCCTAACCCGTTTATAATAGTTGACGGAGTAATAGTGCCTTCCGAAAGCGCAGCCGCGGCAATCGCAGGTTTCAAAGTCGAACCGGGGGGATATTCGCCAGAAACCACCCGGTTAAAAAGAGGAAGGTCCCTGTTCTGTATGATTTCCTTATATTCATTGTCAGTTATCCCCCTGGCAAATAAATTATTATCATAGCTCGGAAGGCTGACCATGGCCAGCACTCCTCCGGTCTGAGGATTTATCGCTACCGCCGCCGCTGTTTTCGTGCCACTTTCTTCAAGCACCGAGGAAAGGTTGTCATAGATTTTTTTCTGCAGCCCCTCATCAATATTAAGGATCAGATCGTTTCCGGATATCGGATTTACCGTTCCCAAATTCTTTTTGACCTTTCCCATTGAATCTATTTCAACCTGATATGCTCCGTATCTCCCTTTAAGCTCGCTTTCATAGCTTTTTTCTATTCCTGATTTTCCGATATAGTCAGTCATTAAATACTCCTTGTTTTTTTCTATTTCCTCCCGCGTTATTTTTCCGTCGTATCCAATCACATGCGAAAAAATCAGGCTGTTCTCGTATTTTCTTATGGCCGTTTTATACAGCATTATTCCGGGGAGTTCTTTTTCTCTTTCCAAAAATAAAAGAGACTGCTCCTGGGAAATATTTTCCTTGAGTAAAATTGCATCAAGCGATTCCTCGTCCTGGCTGGCAATAATCGCTTCGGCATTGCCCGGATCCATATCGAGAATTTCGGCTGCGATTTTTGAAATTTTTTCTTTTCCCGAATCATCTTTAGGCAGATAATATGGAACCAAAACGGCATCGATACTGGGGATATTGTGAGCCAAAAAATTTCCGTATTTATCCAAAATATTCCCCCGAGGAGCATTGATAGGTATGGACCGGATCCTATTTTCCCTCGATACTTCACTGTAATATTCGCCCCGGATGACATCCAGATAAAAAACCCGGGTTAAAATTAAAAAGAGAGAACATAGAATAAAAATCCAGATTATTTTCAATCCTTTTTTCTTATAAGGAGTTTCGATTATGGCTTCTTCCTTTTCGGTTATTGTCATTATAGAATCCTCGATTTCCGCTCCTTTGGCCGTTCCTTTTTTTCTAAAATTGCGCTTAAAAGACAGCATAAATTTTTTATTTATTTAAAAAACCTTCCCTGCATAGATTTTTTTCCGTAAAAAGACAAAAATCTTTCCAAGCCTGAAAGGGGCCAATAAATCATCACGAATAGCAGCATATCGATCAAAATTTTCAAAAAAATCATCCGATTCCAAAAATCCGGCAAAAAAATCCCGAGCTCTAAACCCAGGCCTTTATAGATTTTTGCAAGAATAAGCAGGATCAGGCTGTTGGCCGCACTTCCCATCGCTGAAAGAAGAAGCAAAACAAGGAGCCCCATGTTTTTCTGCGATATCGTGAATCTCCTGGCAAAAAATCCAACGCCGTAAGACACTAAGGCAAATGCGATAATATTGGTTCCCGCCGGCCAAAAATAAAATAAATCCAGCATAAAACCGGAAAGAACAGCTTTTGGCCAGGTTTTTTCAAATCCATCCCGGGATGTCCAGAAAATAACAAGCATGAGAACTATTTCCGGAGACAATCCGCTTGGGAACAATCTGGGAAAAACAGAAACCTGGATCACGGCAGAAAAAAATATTATAAGCAAAATTATTATTTTTTGGAACATTAATTGATGCTTTTTTTAATAACAAAGACTGTTTCTAAGTTGGAATATCTTACCGAAGGAACAATCAGCGCTTGCTGAAAAAGCTTGTCCTGGGTTGTTTTAATTTCCTGGATCTTCCCTATAAGAAGCCCCTTGGGAACATCGCTACCAAGCCCTGATGTCACCACTTCATCGCCAACGTTCAGAACATCTGTTTGCGCCACCATGTCCAGAAGCACTCCCAGCCCAAACTCCCCCCTGACTATTCCTCGGGAATTAGTCTCCGAGTCAGAAGCGTTAATAGAGCTTAAAGAATTGGTAAGCAGTTCTATTTTGGAGCTGGTTAAATACGCCTCGCTGATTCTGCCGATAATAATCCCTTGAAAAACGATGACCGGCATTCCCGCTTCTATTCCGGAAGAGGTACCCTTGTCGATAATAAGCCAACTGCCAAATTTTTGGGGATCCTGACCGATAACATATGCCGCTTCCAAATCAAACTTTTTTTTCGGGATAAGCCCTAGCTGCTCGCGCAGATTTTCGTTTTCTTTCTTTTCCTGGCGCAAATTCGAAATTTCTGAAATCAAAGAGCTATTTTCCTTTATCAGCCTTTCATTTTCAGCGTGAAGATTGGATATGGAGCCGAGAAATTCCATCGTATCGCCCGTTTTCTTGCTCAAAATGTAAAAAATTTTTTGGAAAGGATAGGCGGCAGTCAGAAAGAAATTGCGCAGCGGAGAAAAAGCCTGCTTTGGGTTTAAAAAAACCAGCAGGCTGCAGACTGCCAATATCGCCATTAATTTTATTAATCTGGGTGAAAGATATTTCCTAGGCATAAGCTATGCGAGCACCAAATCCAAAATTTTAAATCCTAAATAATATCAAAATTCAAATAACCAAAATCTAAAACTGTTTTAATTTTATATTTTTAAAATTGTAATTTATTTGAAATTTGTAATTTTGAATTTGTAATTTAGCGGAGCGACTTCTCATGCTGGTTCTCCACCAGAACTTCCCTCAAAGTCTCTATATCCTCCAAGACTATTCCTGCACCCCGCACCACCGCAGTCAGCGGATCCTCCATCATTCGAACCGGCATTTCCGTCTGATCAGCAATAATACGGTCCAGTCCCCGCACTAAGCTTCCTCCGCCCGCCAAAATTATCCCCCTTTGCATAATGTCAGAAAGAAGTTCTGGCGGAGTTTCTTCAATAGCTGTTTTTATATTATTTATAATAATGCGGAT
This sequence comes from Patescibacteria group bacterium, assembly GCA_022711335.1. Classification (GTDB taxonomy): domain Bacteria; phylum Patescibacteriota; class Minisyncoccia; order Moranbacterales; family UBA2206; genus JAKLFF01. Next base: position 343,916 of record JAKLFF010000001.1, read on the forward strand.
TGATCTGGAAATTGCAATCCTGGCCTGTTCGTCAGTCAAAAGTATCTCCTTAGGAAGACCGGTTACCAAATCGCGCCCCCGAACTTCCATTTGCATTTTTTCCTTTTGCGGACAAGCGCTCCCGATGGCCATTTTCACGTCTTCAGCCGTCTTTTCGCCGATCAGCAAGTTGAATTCATCCCGGCAATAGCGGACCACGTCTTCATTCATTTCATCTCCGGCTACGCGCAAATTTCTGGAAACAACTATTCCTCCCAATGATATGACAGCGATATCAGTCGTTCCGCCGCCGATATCAACGACCATATTTCCGGCTGCTTCCTGCACTGGAAGGCGCGCTCCGATTGCCGCTGCCATCGGTTCGTCGATAAGATAGGCTTCGCGCGCGCCGGCATTGAGCGTCGCATCAATCACCGCTCTTTTTTCCACCTCCGTTACTTCAGACGGAATCCCGACTACGATACGCGGGCGCGGAAAAAGGGTAAAGCTCCCTTTATGAACCTTGTCGATAAAATATTTGAGCATCTGTTCCGTAACTTCAAAATCGCTGACCACGCCGTCAACCAAAGGCCTCGTCGCCACGATATGTCCCGGCGTTTTTCCCACCATCCGCTTGGCTTCTTTTCCAATAGCTAGAACCTGGCCGGTTTTTTTGTTGACTGCCACCACAGATGGTTCATTGATGATAATTCCGCTTCCGCGCACATAAACCAGCGTATTGGCTGTTCCCAAGTCAATGCCGATGTCCTTGGAAAGATTGCCGAATATATTGCCGGATATTTTTTTGAAAAATTTTCGAACTTTATTCATAGTTAGAAAGCGCTACAAAACAAAAACCTAAGCATCCCAAAATGCTTTTTAATCCAAATCAAATTTATTTTTATTTTTCGACTGGCCGTGCCAGTTCTTTGTTTTCTGAACAGTCTCTACATTTTAGCATATCCTGACCTATAATCAAACTTAAGGAATGTTTTTTCAAAAAACACTGAATAATTTGTTTAATTATGCTATGTTTTATGATTCCAGCGCTTCTATCCCGGGCATTTTGCCGCCAGAAAGGTATTCCAGCATCGCTCCTCCGCCAGTAGAGACGAAACTGACTCTATCCATAGCGTTGTTTTTTTCGAGAATCTCGAGAGTTTCCCCGCCACCGACCATAATATGCGCGCCGCTTGAAATTATGGATTCAAAAATATTTTTAGTTCCAGACGAATATTTTTCTTCCTCGAATTTCCCCATCGGCCCGTTCCAAACTATAGTTTTCGCACTTTTGATAATTTCTTTAAATTTTTCCACTGTTTTCGGACCGACATCCAGCCGGTCATCTACAAAATCAAACGGCAAAACCACTTTTCCGCCAAAATTCACTTTTTGGTCAATCGCCTCATTGGCGATTTTTCCGCCAACCAAAACAAAATCGTATTTTTCCTCAAAAAATTTGATGACCGGTAGTTTAGTTTCTATTTTAGCGCCCCCGACAATCGCCACCGCGGGGCAGACGAAATTATTTTTCACCTTTTCCATTTCTTCAACCTCTTTTTGGAGCCACAAGCCTGCGAAGCTTGGCAAAAATTTTGCCACTCCAGTCACCGACGCCTGATTGCGATGGCAAACAGAGAAAGCGTCGTTAACAAAAATATCAAAATTTTCTGAAAGTTTTTTGGCAAAAACCTCATCATTAGTTTCATCTCCTGGATAAAATCTGACGTTTTCCAAAAGCAGCATCTCTCTGGGACTTAATCCGCCAATTTCGATTTTTACTTTTTCTCCGATGCAGTCATCGACGAATTTTGTCTTTATGCCGATTATTCTTTCTGCATCATCTGCAATCTGTCCCAGGGAAAATTCCGGATCTGTTTTCCCTTCAGGCCTTCCTAAATGAGAAATAAGAGCTACTTTTGCACCTTTTTCCAAAAGATAGCTAACAGTTTCTTTGGCTGCCGCGATTTTGAACGCTTCTTTGGCGTCACCGCCTTCGATTCCGGAATTAAAATCCACTCTTAAAAGCACTTTTTTATTTTTTACATCAGCGTCTTGAATTTTTCGCATTTATCTACAAATTACTAATTAATACGAATATACCAATGTGAATTAAATAATATTTATCAATAATATACCGCCTATTCGTAATTCGTACATTTGTACAAATTCGTATTTCGTAGAGATTTCATTGATGGAACTTCCCTGCTCCCAAAATTCCGATAATCACTCCAATAAGCGCCGTTACTATGGTAATAATCCAGGCGCGCATCGTCACTTTAGTTTCCGGCCAGCCTTTGGCCTCAAAATGATGGTGGATCGGCGCCGCCAAAAAAACTTTCCGCCCGAATATTTTTTTGGAAGTCAGCTGGATTATCACCGATCCCGATTCTAAAACATAAACAAAAACAATGAGAAATAAAACCAGAGCGGAATTGGTAAGCATCGCCACAACGCCGAGAGTAAGTCCCAAAGAAACCGCGCCGGTATCTCCCATGAAAAAACGAGCTGGATAAACGTTAAACCAAAGAAATGACAAAAGAGCGCCGGAAATAGCCGCGCAAAAAGCCGCCAAGTCCACTTTGTTTTGAAAAAAAGAAATGAAGGCAAACGAACTGAAAGCCATAAGCAGCACGCCTCCGTCAAGACCGTCAAGGCCGTCTGCTTCATTGGATGAAATAGCCGTAAAAAGAATAACAAATATGAAAAGCGGAACATACCAAAGGCCGATGCTAAAATCTCCCACCGCTGGAATGTGAATGGCATCCCAGCCCAGCTTCCAATGGAACCACCAGGCGCCGAGAATGGAAATTACGATAAGCCAGCCAAAGCGCGAAAAAAATCTCATTCCCCCGCCTTTATTTTTGCCATATCCTCTGACACTCATATAATCGTCAAAAAGCCCCAAAATTCCCGCCGCAACCAAAGCAAAAAGCGGCAGCCAGACCTGGGAGCGGCTGAAAAAATCCAAGCGGGCGATGAAATTGGTATCCGTCCATTTAGCAACAATCGGAAAAAAATAATGTGAAGCCAAAACCAAAACCCCCACCGTCGCCCAAATCAAGACTCCTCCCATGGTGGGCGTTCCGGCTTTGTGGGCATGGAGCTTGCTGACATAAGCAAGCTCTTTGCCATCGACTGATTTTTGCTTTATCTTTATTCCCAGTTTTTTCTTATATAAAAAATGGGTAAGCACGGGTGTAAATGAAAATGCTAAAACAAAAGCAGCAAGGCCGGTTACCAGGACTTTTAAAATATCTATCACTATCGGTATGGTTTGGATTTGTGAAAACATAAGCGCTTCGCTAAAATTAAAAATAAAACCTCACCTGCCCGCCGACAGGCAGGAAATGAAAAATTAAGGAGCTGGCGGCAGACAGGTTTCGCGACAAATTATTTTATAAATAAATTGCGAACGAAGTGAGCACCAAAATTTTAATTTTTGATTTTTGCATTTTGATTTTTCTACCGCCATTCATAATTATCAAACACCCATCCAATCAGAGTCTTCATGTCTTCCCATCGATTCTCGTCATTGAGAACAACAGCGATAATCCGGTGTTTTCCGCTCGAATCAGTCGCCCCCAGAAGAAGTGATTTCCCCGCTAAAGGCGTAAAACCTGTTTTTCCTCCAAGACAGTTAGGCATATCATCCAAAAGAATATCCGTATTTTTCAGCTGGTGCATATATTTTCCATCAATGGAATATATCTGTTCTTCCGGTATTTTCATTATGTTCCAGATATCCTTATATTGCAACGACAAAGAAGCGATCCTGGCTATATCATAAGCCGTGGAATAGCACTGGTCTTCCTGCCCGTCTATTTCCAATCCGGATGGGGTGCAAAAGTTTGTGTCTTTGAGCCCCAATTCTTTGGCTCGGTCATTCATCATTTTGGAAAAATTTTCCGTAGATCCTGCAATATGGACGCCAATGGCTGTTGCCGCGTCATTAGCGCTGTTTAGAAGCATGGCTTTCATAAGATCAACGGCTTTCAATTTTTCCCCTGCATACATTCTGTTGCTGACGCAATATCCGGACCTCGGGCATCCCACCACCGTTCCGGGAACTAAAAGCGCTTCGCGAGTTACCACAATTTCTTCGCTTTTAAGATCTTTTATCTTTTCTACGGCCAAAATAGCCGTCATTATTTTTGTCAGCGACGCTATCTGGGTTTTTTTTCGGCCGTTTTCATAGTGAAGAATGGTTCCGCTGTCGACATCTATCGCCACAGACGATCCCGCCCAGACCTTGAGGTCATAATAGCCCTTTTTCCTAACCGGCATATATTCGCTTGCCGGAAAATCAGTCGGAAAAAGATTGCAGCTTCGAAAATTTTCTGTTTTATTTTTATCTTCCGGCTTTTTATTCTCTTCCCCAAGAACGCGGTTTATTATCATGGTGTTCCTGGCGCCAGGCAGTTGAATTTCCGCATCAGCAAAAAAGCCTCCATACAAAAAAAATGGAACAAAGGGAATGAAAAAATAGGCTAGAAGCGCATTAAACATAACGGTTTTTCTTTTTTCTTATTTCTTATTTCTGTGAATTATTATCCGAACCAAGCTGATGGCTCCCGACTATGCTGTCAATCCGCCCATCTTTAGAAAGTACCTCCCAGTCCGGAAGCTTTTCAACGCCTTCCACTCCCAATTTCTCTAAAAATTTGAAAGAAACCTTATAAAGATAGCCGCGTCCATCCCGGGGATTGTCGGTTCGTTCCAAGAGTCCGCGCATAAGGAGAGACCGGATCGTAAAACTTGAATTTACTCCTCTAATTGACTCGATTTCAGCTCTGGATATGGGGCTTCTATAAGCGATTATTGACAGGACTTCCAGCGCCGCTTGGCTTAAATTTTCCTGAATTTCGGCCTTAACCAGTTCGGAAACATATCCAGAATTTTCGGGGTTAGTCGCCATTTCAACCATATCTTCTTTTTTGATTATTGCCAAACCTCTGTTTGAATATTCAGCTCCAAGCAACATAAGGGCATTTTCTACTTCCGGCTTCGGCGCTCCCAAAATTTTGGAAATTTTGGAAATTTTTACCGGCTCGCCGGAAATAAACAGGACGCTTTCGATAATAGATTTAAGTTTATCAATATCCACAAATAAAAATTTTCAATTTTTAATTTTCAATTTTTAAACAATTTTTAATTTCTTAATTTTGAAATTATTGAAAGTTTAAAAAATTAGTCATTAAAACATTGGAAATTGTTTAGAAATTAGAAATTGGAAATTTAATTACCTAATTAAATTACGCGTTTTTCATGCTCAATTTTATATCCTCAAACAGGCTTTTTTGTTCGACGTTTACAATCCTCTGTTTCACCATCTCCAGCACCGCCAAAAAGGAAACAATCACGTCGATTTTTTCTTTCGCGCCGGAAACCAGTTCGGAAAAGGAAGTTTCGATTCTTTTCCGAAGAGTTGATTCCAAATCATTTATTTTCTCCTCCAGAGTGACGACTTCCGAGACGATTTCTTCCTGCAATTTTTCCATAAGCGGTATTTCCGAAAGGATTTTCAAAAAAGTTTTCTTGAGGTCGTATATATTGACATTCTCCGGCGGATAAAATACCGCTTCTATGCCGACAAAACCGCTTCTTGGAAAAGCCTGCTTTTTTAATTTTGACATTTTTCCCAATTTTTCCGAAGCCTCTTTGAATTTTCTATATTGTTCGAGCTGCCGCTTGAGATCGACTATTTCTTCTTCCTCCTCATCAGTAAACTTGAGTGCCGGAAGAATTGACCGGGATTTAATCAGAATAAGCTTTGAAGCTACGGACAAAAACTCGGCCAGATGGCCAAGGTCTATCTTGTCGTTGTCCTTTATGAAATTAAGATACTCATCGGCCACTTTCGCCAGGCTAAGCTCGTTAATATCGAGCCTTTCCTTCTCAATAAGCTCCAAAAGAAGTTCCATCGGGCCTTCAAATTTTTCGAGTTTTACTTGATACACTATCGCAAAATTTTCAATTTTCAATTTTTCAGCCAAAGACTAATCCGCCTATGGCAGACAATTTTCAAACAATTCTCAATTTAATAATTTTTAAATTTATTAATTGATTTGAAAATTTAGTCATTGAAACATTGAAAATTGTTTAGAAATTAGAAATTGAAAATTAGAAATTATTTTTTGGCCTTGCTGAAGCTTCCCTTCACCGGATTTTCAATTTTGACATACTGGCTCGTATTAATTAGAAGCGATTCCGTGTATTCTCCCGATCCGACATATATTTTTTTATTTTTCAAAAGCAGGCCGTCAGCATAAACGTCCAGTTTCAAAATCTCCTGAAACGGCGGAGTCGCTCCCACTTTTCCAGGCAGATTCTTTTTCATCCAAAGCTCTTTCGCAAAATCTATTTTTTTGAAAAGCTTTTCTTTGTTCTTCTTTCTCCGAGCGTTTATTGCCTTTAGAAGCTTCTGCTTGTCCAAATTTCTGTTCGACGGAACCATAGCCAAAAGATAATCATTGTCCGCTTTCATAACCAGCGCTTTCGCCACTTGCTGGGGCTTCACTTTTTCCGTCTGAGCCGTATCCCAGGCAGTAAAAGTGGTTCTATGCCCGATTATTTGGTATTTATATTTTTTCAAGTCGAGATAATTGGAAATTTTTTTAGGTATAGCCATATTTTCTGGAGTTAAATGTTACTTTTACAGACTAACATGATTTCACATTTTTTTCAAATTGAAAAAAAGGCTTATGAGCCGGATTTTTATAAAAAACTTGGCTTTTTCCGTTCTAGAATTTATTTCTCGCATTTGTTATCCACCAGAAAAAATGCCGGAATAAGAGATGAAAAAACAAAAATGGCCAGAAGCAGAAACAGCCCTTTCAAAGGGAAAAAAAATAGCATTGCGATAGAAAGCAACGATGCCGCAATGTAGCCGGCCGGCATGGCCGTGCGGTAGAAATGAATGAGATCAACGTCGTTTGCATCAATTCTTTTGTAAAAATAGGAATCGCGGAGCACTTCCACGAGAGCGGCTCCGATCCGAGTGGCAAAAAGAACCGCCGCCCAGACAAACACGCTAGTTCCTGAAATAAAATACACCGCGGCCGAAGACGCTCCCATAATAGCGATAGAAACAATCAGCGCTTCTTTTTCGCCCATTTTTTTGTCCGCCAAAAAACCCATCGGGTATTGGACAAGCACGAAAGGAACAAGCATCAAAGTGAAGATTATCCCGATTTTGTCCCAGGAAAGCCCGAGATCACGAAGATAAATCGGAGAATAAACCACCATTACCGCGTAAAAAAATTCCAATATGAAGGAAATGTAATATATACGCAAAATATTTCTTCTCTGGCTGACTTTTCCAATGAGATCCCGAACAGTAACACTTCCTTCAAAACGATGGTTTATATTTCGGAAGCTTGCGAGAGTAATAATCAAAATTACGGAATTGACGATAAAGATAAATATGAATATCCCGCTGAAATCAAAATGGCCCAAAAGCTTTGTCGCCAGCAGCGGACCAAACAGAAAGCCGGCATTAATGAGCGTCAGATGCTCCCCTCTGATCCTTCCGGATCTTTTGTCCACCGAGAAAGATTCAAGTATCACATCCAGGCTGGCCCATTCGAGGCCGCTGAAAATGAGATAAAAAACCAGAAGAACCGCCGTCCAGGGTGATACCGGAGCTATCATAATGACCGCGATTGTTATTATTTTGAACAAAAGTGAAAAATAAAAAGCATTCGATTTTCCAAAAATTTTCACGACTTTATGAAAATTGAGCAACGCGAAAAGAACAATAAGATAGGCGATAAAATAAAAAAGGCCCACATTTTCGCTGCCTGTGGCCATTTTAAAATACGACGACATCATATAGATAATCACCGACTGGGTGAAGCCCATAAGGAAAGAAATAGTGCCGATAGCATTTACTTTTCCGGCGCTATATTTTTCATGATGCCTTATTTTTTCTTCGTTTATTGTTTTTATTTTTGATTTTTGCATTTTGGTTTTTCTACGGCGTCAGCCGCTTTACATCCCGCGGAAACAAAATCGCTTCCTTTATGCTTTGAAGGCTGAGGATTTTTTGCAAAATTCTTTCCGAGCCCAGCCCCCAGCCTCCGTGCGGCGGCATACCCAAGCGGAAAATTTCCAGATAATCTTTATAATCAGCCGGGTTTAGCCGGTGGCGCCGAATATTGGCTAAAAGACGGCCATATTCGTGAATCCTTTGCCCGCCGGTCGCGATCTCTACGCCTTTGAAAAGAAGATCAAAACTTTCCGTATATTGGTGATCAGGACTCGGCATGACATAAAATGGCCGGGCGCTGGACGGATAATGGGTAAGAAAAATAAAATCGCTGTTATAGGTCTTTTTCGCCCATTCCGAAATCAAGCGCTCTCCTTCCGGATCGATATCTATTCCTTCCGACTCCTTGCCATATTCTTTTCTTAGAATTTCCAGAGCTTCGGTTAGCTTAACATTAGGAAATTTATTGGGAATAAAAAATTCTGATCCGCATTCGGCCAATATATCCTTGCAATGCCTTTCGACGTCCCTCAAAATTCTTTTCATCACCACTTCCAGCTGGTTCATGACGTCTTTATAGCTGCTGATAAAACCCATTTCTGCATCCAGTCCCGTATATTCATTGACATGCCGGCTGGTGAAATGCGGTTCCGCCCGAAAAACCGGGCCGATTTCGAAAACCCGTTCGAAAGCTCCCACTCCGGCTTGCTTATAAAACTGGGGGCTTTGCGCCAAAAACGCATCGCGCTTGAAATATTTTATTTTGAAAAAATTAGCTCCGCCTTCAGTTGCCGAAGAAAGAATTTTGGGAGTTTTTATTTCCAAAAAACCATAGTCCCGCATAACTTCCCCATATGATTTCAATATCTGGCTGTAAACACGAAAAATATCATTGGTTTTTTTGTTTCTCAAGGACAGGCTTCTGTTGTCCAATAATGTCGGCAAAGTAAGATCCAGTTCTTTTTTGGAAACATCAAAAGAAAGCTCCCCCTCAACCCGGGAAATTATTTTCATCTCGCCGACTTCGATTTCCACTTTTCCCGTCGGACAATCATCCTTTGCCTGGCTTCCCGGCCGTTCTTTCACCAAGCCTTCCACTTCGATTACGAATTCGTTTCTTATTTCCCTGGCAGTGTTGTAAGCTTCGCTTTTATCCGGAATTACAACCATCTGGATGATTCCGGTCCGATCGCGAAGGTCGATAAAAATAAGCTTCCCATGATCGCGCCGAACATTCACCCAGCCGGAGAGCTTTATTTTTTTTCCTATCAATTTTGGAGTATCGCCGATTAGGGTTCTTTTCATATTTTTTATGCCTTAAGTATTTCCGTAATTTTTTTGGAAAGTTCGCTCGGAATCAGCTGAGTTTTCACAAAAAACGCCTCCACGCCCATTTTCAAGACCTTCTTTTCCATCCTTTCATCAACGGATGCTGAAAGAATGATAAGGGGAATATTTTTTGTTTTTTCTTCCATTTTTAACCTGGCGACAATTTCGTCTCCGGTCATGCCAGGCAATATCATATCGATGATTATAAGGTCAAAGTTATCCTTCATCGCTTCCTTGAGTCCCCAAACTCCGTTTTTTGCAAAAGTTACATCATATCCGTCCTGCCTTAACTTTCCGCCGAACATTTCTTCAAAAATATCTTCGTCCTCAATCATAAGAATCTTTTTCTCGTGGCTGCCTCCTCCATTTGATCCGTTGGCGAAAAATTTTCCGGAACTGTCCAAAAATCCGTTCCTTTCATTCTTTTCCTCTTCATAAAATGCGTTGAGCAGCCTCCCAACTTCTTTCACCAAAGCACTCGGCGTATAATCCGATTTGGAAATAAAACCGTCTGCTCCCAAATTAAGCGCCTTATCCCGATCTTCTTTCTGGCTTAAATTGCTGAAAACTATGATTTTTATATTAGGATCGTACTTCCCGCTTTTTTTGATGTTCTCGAGCACTTCAAATCCGCTCATCTTGGGAATGACCAGATCCAGAAGGATAGCATCGATTTTTTCTTTTTTCGCCAAAGACAGGACTTGTTCTCCTGAATCAACGGCAAAAACCTGAAAACCAGATTCAGAGAATTTTCTCTGATAAATCTCCGATATCATCGGATCGTCTTCAACGATGACTATTTTGGTCATAAAATTTGGTTAAATTCCTTATTTCTAATAAATTAATCCGTATTCAAATCATATCTTAAAACAAGCAGAAAATCAAATTTTTTTAAGGCTTGAAATGACATCTTCGATTATCCAATGCGGGGCGGAAGCCCCGGCCGTTACTCCTGTTTTTGAAATACCGCTAAACCATTCCCTTTTGAGATCAGCCGCTTTTTCAATAAAATACGAGAGGGGATTTATGCTCTTGGAAATTTCAAAAAGCCGTTTGGAATTGGCGCTGACAACAGATCCGATAATTATCATAGCATCGTTATTTTTTGCCATTTCCCTCGCTTCTTCCTGCCGCTCGTGCGTAGCGCTGCAGGTTGTATTTATAATTTCCGCGTTCGGATATTTTTCTCTGATCCCCTCCCCCGCGCGCAGGAAAAAATCTTCGTTTTGAGTTGTTTGCGCCAGAACCGCGATTCTATCATCTGTTTTATAATTTATGCTTTTTAGATCTTTTTCTTTCGAAATAATCAGAGCGTTGCCGTCTCCCCATTCGTTTATGCCCCTGACTTCCTTATGGCCCTCGTCGCCGACGATAATTATCTTGTGTCCCCTGCTAGCATAAACTTTCGCCAATCCTTGCACCTTTGTAACTTTCGGACAAGTCGTATCAAAAATTTCAATTCCCTTCACTCCGGCAATTTCATAAACATCCGGACCGGATCCATGCGCCGTAATGATCAGCGTTCCAATCTCTCCCGGCTTCGCATTGAACAATTGCTCTCTTCCTATTTTTTTTATGCCTTTTTCTTCAACTTTTTTGTTGACTTCATCGTTATGGACCAAAGATCCCAAAATAAAAACAGGCCTTCTGGCCTTTTCTAGATCCAAAGAATCTACCATATTATAGGCTCTCTTCACTCCATCGCAAAAACCGGCATATTTTGAAAGGTTGATTTCCATATGATTTAGGGTATTATATATTTGTTGTTTTGCCAAGGATCTATCTTTTTTACTGCAAACATATTTAAAAAGGAGGAATTTATGTGCGGAGATCAGAATAAGCTGCCTCTTCTAGAAGATCGGAAATCCAGCACAGTATCAATCGTAACTGTTGTCAATTGTAAAGCTAAGTATCTGCAAGAATCAGAAGATGAGCGTTTTATCAGGATTCTTGCGGAAGTTCTTTCCTGTGACGGCAGTCATAAACATACTTAAAATAAATTCGGGCATTTCAACATGGCAATAGTTCAACAAAGCTATTGCCTTTCTTTTTTTTAAATTCTTCGCTAGACTAAAGACGCTAAATAGGTAAAAAATTATGAAAAAGCATGCATCTTCGGTCGTCAAAGTCGGGCCATATAAGCTCGGCGGGAATAATCCGGTGCGGGTACAATCTATGTGCACTACCGATACCCGCGATGTAAAAACGACTGTCAAACAGATTTTATCTTTGGAAAAAGCCGGGTGCGAAATCATCCGCGTCGCCGTGCCGGATATGGCGGCCGCCAAAGCGATTGGAAAAATAAAAAAGCAGATCCACATCCCTCTTGTGGCTGACATTCATTTCGATTACCTTTTGGCGCTGGAAGCCATAAGGCAAGGAATTGATAAAGTGAGAATTAACCCGGGAAATATCGGCAGCGAAGAAAAAGTTGTTGCCGTAGTCAAAGCCTGCAAAGCTAAAAAAATTCCAATCAGGATCGGAGTCAATGTCGGATCGATTGAAAAAGACCTGCTCAAAAAATACGGCCCATCGCCCAGAGCTGCGGTTGAGTCCTGCCTCTGCCATGTCAGAATTTTAGAAAAACTTAATTTCAAAGATATTTTGCTTTCCATAAAATTCAGCGACGTGCTTCCCATGATCGAAGCGTATAGGATTCTCGCCAAAAAAGTCCCTTATCCTTTGCATCTCGGCGTAACCCACGCCGGAACGCCTTTTATCGGAACGCTCAAAAACGCCATGGGAATCGGAACATTGCTCCTGGAAGGAATAGGAGCGACAATTCGCGTATCCCTTACCGGACCATTGGAAGAAGAAGTTAGGGCTGGCTTTGGCATATTGAAAGCTTTGGGAATCAGAAAAATCGGCCCGGAACTCATTTCCTGCCCGACCTGTGGGCGCACGGAAGTCGATATGCTGAATCTGGCAGAAAAAGTCGAATCTGCGCTTTCCCATATCCAAAAACCGATAAAAGTGGCGGTGATGGGTTGCGTCGTAAACGGCCCGGGCGAAGCCCGTGAAGCTGATATCGGACTTGCTGGCGGAAAAGGCGCTTACGCGATTTTTGTCAAAGGAAAAATAATAAAAAGCGTCAAGGAAAAAGACGCTTTGCGCGAACTCTTGAAAGAAATTAAAAAGATTGTTTAAGCCGCTCTGGATAAAACCAGTTTTTCCAACTTCAAAACTTTTCTTTCCAGTTTTTGAAAATCTTCAAGATCAACTTTTTGAGACAGCTTGTGCTTTATTTCAACCACATCCTCCGCTACCGTATCCAGTTTATTTTTAACCTTGCCTAAATCATCTTCAGCCTTGTTTACTTTATCCTCGACTTTGCCTAATTTGACTTCAACCTTATCCAATTTGTCTTCGACTCTATCCAGTCTATTTTCGACTTTTCCTGTTTTATCAAATAAAACTTTCTGGCCAATTTCTAACCTGTCAACTTTTTTTACCAAAACTTTTTGTTCTTTTCCAAATTCTTCAAACTGTTCGCTTAAAGCACCCAAACCTTCGCCAAACGCTTTGAACTGGCTTTGCATTTCTTCCAAGAGGACAGTTTCGTAGCTTTTAGATTTTTTATCCAGTTTTTTCATGAGCTTATTATACCAAACGCAAAAAATTAATCAAATTATCGAGTATTACATATTCTTTAATGATTATTTTCTCCCGATTCCGTGATATTTTATTCCCAGCTTTTTGATTTTTTCAGCAGGAAGAGCGTTCATGCCGTCCACAATCGCCACGATCTTATTCTTCTTAAACTCTTTTGGATCAATTTCCATAAATTCCTTGTGATTGGTGACTAAAATTATCGCCTGCGATTTCTGGAGGAATGTTTTCAGATTTTTCACGTCGGAAAGCTTCAAAATATACGGATCATAGCGGACGATTTTCGCCCCTTTTTTCTTAAGTTCCGAAATTATTTTTATCGCCGGAGATTCGCGAAGATCGTCCACATTGGCTTTATAGGAAAGACCCATGACTCCGACGGCCGTTCCCTTCATGGCAAGTCCGGCGCCATTCAAAAGATCCTGCATCAGTTCGACAGTATAGTTCGGCATGGAATTGTTGATTTCCCGCGCCACGCGCAAAAACTTATGGTCAAATCCCGATTCTTTGGCTCTTTCAATGAGATAATACGGATCAACCGGAATGCAATGCCCGCCCACTCCCCGCCCGGGATAGTGCGCCATAAAAGCGAACGGCTTTGTCGCTGCCCCGTCAATCACGTTTTTTACGTTAATATTCATTTGGTCAAAACTTTTCGCCAGTTCGTTCACAAAAGCGATGTTGATGTCGCGGAAAGAATTTTCCACCACTTTGCAGGCTTCCGCTTCTTTTATCGAAGCCATTAATTTTATAGGAGCATCGATGATCGATTCATAAAAATCTTTGGCAATTTCCAAACCCTTTTTGGAGCTCGCCCCAAGGACTCTCGGGATATTGGTCACATTCCATTTCGGATCGCCCGGGTTGATGCGCTCCGGGCAATGGGCGATATAAAAGTCTTTTCCTTCCTTCAGTCCGGCTTTTTGGAATATGGGCATGATCACTTCTTCGCAAATTCCAGGATTAATGGTTGATTCAATGACGATAAGCTGGCCCGGCTTCCTGTTTTTGATGATAATTTCAGCAGCGGAAATCAGTGGGTCGAGAATAGGAAAAAATTTTTCATCCACCGGCGTGGGAACGCAGACGATGGCTATATCCGATTTTTTTATCACTCCCGCGTCAGATGTGGCTGTGATTTTTCCAAGAAGCTCTTTCCTTTCAGAAATAAAATTTTCTTTGAACGGGCTTTTTCCTTTTTTTATCAGATTTATCTTTTTTTCATCCCGATCAAATCCAAAAACTTCATATCCCCTTTCCGCCGCGCGGATGGCCAGAGGCAGTCCGACATAGCCAAGGCCGATAATGGTGATGATTTTGTTCTTTTTTTCCGGCATAATTTTTGATTTAATGGTATAACTGATTTTAATTAATTCTCACTCCTTATCTGAAATAAGCCATTATATAAAAATAAGTTTGTACTTAATTGTCATTCCCGCGAAAGCGGGAATCTAGTCTGATATTTTGGCTTATTCACTGGATTCCCAATCAAGTTGGGAATGACAAAGCGAGGTCAATGTTAAATGAGCTCGTAACCTGGCAATTTTAGCACAAAACAACAGATGGGTAAAAAGCATGCAAGATATAAGTTATGTTTGCGCCAAATTTAGCTTTATTTTAATATAAAGTAAAGTGTTAAATTTATGCCAAACTATTACGATTCCATCTACAAAGAAAACACAAACTTTTGCAATCAAAAACCAAATGAATTACTGGCCAAATTTTTGAAAAAATTGCCGAAAGGCAAGAAAGTTTTAGATTTGGGCTGCGGGCAAGGCCGCGATTCTTTTTATCTAGCTCAAAAAAATCTCCACGTTACGGCAGTTGATAATTCCAAAGTAGCTATCGTGCAAATAAAAGAAGCCATAAAAGAAAAAAATGCAAAGAATATTTGGCCGGTTTGCAAAGATATCGCAAAGTTTAAAATTAAACCTGGGATTTTCGGCCTTATCAACTGCCAAAATGCCCTTCAATTTCTCCCTAAAAAAAGTGCTCTGAAAACCATTGAAAACATCAAGAAAAATATCTCCCCGGGTGGAATTATTATTCTTACTTCTTTTATCGCCCACACCCAACCTTTGGATAAAAATAAATCCCGCTTTAAGCCGGGAGAAATGAAGAAATTATTTTCTGATTCTGATTTTAAAATTTATTATTATTTTGAAGGAATTTTAAATGACAAAGGCCATCTCGGAAATCCTAAACCGCATAAGCATGGAATTGTAAACATTGTGGCAAAAAAAGTGTTTTAAACAACAGGGTTTGTTAAGAGTAAATTTGTCAAAATTTGACAAACTCCCCTTTGCATGTTATTTTCAGGACGGAAAATAACTCATTAAAACGATGCGTAATAATCAGCGCAAAAATCACCTAAATATGGCCGAAAACTACGGAAATACCGTAGCCCTTTTTGGCATTTCCCCGTCTTTTCGAGACGCTTATCTAACCCAGGTGGTTTATGCGCTTAAACGTAATTTGATCACATAAACTTTGTTTGAATAATACATTTTAGACCACCTCGGCTAGATCAGAAGCCGAGTTTTTTTATTCTGATCTGGACGGCACATTCACAATTAAACACATCAACAAGAGGAGAAAAAAATGTCAACAAAAATTCTGAAAGTTTATCTTTTGGCAACGTTTCTCATTAACTTTTCCCATTCCTTTTTCTTCGCGACTTATTCGTTATTTCTGGCTTCTCGCGGACTGGATCTAATGGAACTAAACAGTGTGAACATTTTTTTCATGCTTTTCGCTGTTTTTTCTGAAATTCCAACAGGCGTATTTGCTGATAGTTTCGGGCGAAAGAAATCAATTCTTGCCGGATGTTTTCTGTTTTCAGCAAGCTTTCTCGTTTATTTCCTGTCGTTTAGCTTCTGGCTTTTCGTCGCTGCTGAACTAATCGGAGCGCTAGCAAACGCTTTTATCAGCGGCGCGCTTGATGCTTGGGTTATCAGCACACTGAAAGAAAATAATTTCAACGGCGTATGGAAAAAAGTTTTCATACAGGAAGGAGACCGTCGGATTATCGGGTATGGATTGGGAGGGCTATTTGGAGCGTATTTGGGAAACTTTGATTTGAGTTATCCATGGCTGGCCGGATCAATTTCTTTCTTCGTTATGGCAATTGCTTTCAGTTTTATTCTCAAAGAAGAATATTTCAAAAAGGAGAAAGTGCGCAAAAAGATATTTCAGATAGCCAAAGAAGGCTGCATTTACAGCTGGAAAAGAAAAGCGATTTTTTATATAACGCTTTTCGGGCTGGTCTCCACTTTGGTTTTGCAAGCCATAAACATGCAATGGCAGATACTTCTTGAGGGAAGTTTTGAAATGAGTGTCCTTAATTTAGGCTGGTCTTTCTTTTTTATGTCAGTTTTTATGTTTATTGGAAACCGGCTGGCAGAAAAGTTCTCTGAAATTTCCCGAAGAGAAGAAGTGCCGATCATTCTGTCACAAACAATCACTGCATTTGGAATTGGCATCGCGGCTTTTTTTTCCGATTTCAGTATCATTATAGCAGGATTGATGATACATCAGTCGGGAAGAGCTATGCTGGAACCGCTCAAAAAAACATTCATCAATCATCGGATTAATGATGAAAAAATCAGAGCAACTGTCAATTCCTTCAGTGCTATGATGGTAAAAGGAGGAGCAGTGATAGGACTCTTGATCAGTGGATACTTAGGGAAAAATTATTCCATCACCCTGGCTTGGCAAACTTCTGCTGCCATTCTCATCGCCTCTATTCCCCTGTTTTTGAAATTCAATTATAGGGGGAAAACTTAAACAGAAAAGGGCATCCTTCCTCGAAAAGAATGGTGCCCTTTATTAATTCAAAAAACATTTATATTCTTCTCAAAAGCGCAATATTATCCGAAGATATTTTTCTGAGCGGTCGCGCTTTGTATCTCTCAAAAAATCCGATAAATTCAAACTTGCCGTTTTTCTCAACCAGCAGTTTTAGTTCTTCCGGAGCAATAATCTTCAGCTCGTCTTTATCAATAAATTCCATCCTTTTTCCATTATCATCAACTTTAAGCTTAATTGTTTGAGTTACAGTTTGTGATAAAAGATCTTTGGGAATTGGCTGATAAGTAGTTCTTACTTTTATTTTCCCCCGCCTCATTGTCCAAATCTGCGGTTTCCAAAATTTCGGATCCGCCCAATTGATAGTTAGATTTTCGATTAAATACAGGCCGCCGGAATTTAAATATTCCGCCACTGAATTTAAATGAGAAAGAAATAACTTATTGTTTTTAGTGTAAGAAATCGAGCCCATCATGATATAAACAAAATCGACTTTTTGCTTTAAGCTAAACTTATTCATATCAGCCTTGACTGTTTCTATTTTGGCCCCATCTGCCAATAATTCGCGCCTTAAATAATCAAGCATTTTAGCGCTAGCATCCAGCCCGATTGCCCCATAGCCTCTTTTTGCCATTTCTCTCAGTTGCAAAGCCGTCCCGCAACCCAAATCCAAGACCGTCTTCACTTTTCTTTTGCTGTACTTTTTTATGAACTCCTCAAACAAATCCCCCTGTTTTTTGGCATCTATGAAACTAAAAGCAATCTCATAATATTTAGCCTGATCGTAAATTTGTGATTTCATAATGTATTGATTAATGTTTATGATATAGATAACTTGCAGCTATTAATATTCAAGCATTTCCTGAAAATATTTTTTAGTGTCTTTTAAACTCCAATGACTCCAGAAATTTTCATCAGTTCTTTCGCTTTCATTTTTGCCAATTTTTTCCATTCGATTTCAGGATTGTTTTCACAGACTATTTTAACTATCTGAAAACCCAATTTATACCCGATCCATCTTGGCAAGTCTCCCGTTCCATAAAACCAGTCATCATGACTATAGCCACTATCCAAATTCTTATCCCGATTTTTATAAATTTCTATCAGTTTTTCAATTTCTTCTTGAGAATATTTGACCCATGGCGAGTTTGCTTTGTCCCAATTTTCTGCGGCAAAAACCGAAGCCAGTCCCTCGCTGATGATTGCCTCCGGAAAAGTCGAACCGTATCCGGTACTATTCCACCTAGCTACATGATTAAGCTCGTGATAAGTAGTAAGCGGTATATTTTCATTAATTATTTTCACTAGATCTTTTTCCGGTCTGGTTGGGTCAATGTATATCTGGAACCAATCGCCGGAAACGGCATAACCGCCCTCTCCAGTTTCAGGAATTACAAAATTCGGATTAGAATAAACAGTTATGTTGACATAAGAAATACCCAAAAGATCGCAGGCCTTCGCGGCATGAATTTTAATTGTTTCCTCTAGAATCTCTTTTAGTTCAGGGTTAATCCTACTTTCTGTTTTGAGAAAGTGTATGTATAATTTTGATTCCATATTTTTAATATAAAGTATCCTTATTTAATCATATCATTATATTACCATGTAAATATTTAATAACCAATACTCCCCAGAAACACACGAAAAAACACCTTACTCCAGGCATCTGTTTTTTACTTTATCTAAAGCAAATTAAATTTTACATATTCCCTATTTGGGAGGTGATCGGGAACGGATAAACGCACGTAAAAAATGAACACTTTATCTTATCTTCAGCTATTACCTAGAAATAATTGTTAAATTTCGCACTTGCATTCTAGGATAGTATTTGGTTATTAGCAAATTAGTTATTCCCTATTTTAGAACATAACTTGTCGCCCGTCCTTTGCCTACTGATTTGATAATTCCGAGCTTTTTGAGTTTTTGAAGCTCAGCTTGAGCAGTCCTCTGAGGACATTTTAAAATGTCCATTACATCATTAACCCTTATCCTCCCTAATTGATCAATAAAACCCAGAACCTGTTGCTGCTTGGGAGTTAGATAGACCTGGCTGTTGATGGTTTTGTCTATTTTCCGGAGAGCCAGCATTGTCACCTGATTTTTGACATTCATAATTTCATCCCTGAATCCTTCCACAAAATATTCCAGCCATCTGGTTATTTCTGTTTCACGTTCTTCATAATTCCTTCCTATATTCACGGCTTTATAATAATTTGGCAGATCTTTGTTATAATAATCCTCAAGAGCAAACAACTGGCGAAAGTCATATCCTCGCTTGTATAGGATCAAAGTCGCCAAAGCTCTGGCTGTCCGGCCGTTGCCGTCGTTAAAAGGGTGAATAGCTGCTATTTCCAGATGAGCTACTCCGGCCACAATTACCGGGTTGATTTCTTCTTTTTCGCTTTGGTTTATCCAAGAAATCAAATCAGCGCAAAGATAAGGCACATTAACCGCTTTCGGACCAGCATAGACTATCTCATCTGAAAATCCTAGTCTTCTTTTTACGACATAAACCGGACCAGGCCTGAAATGCCCGGACTGTTCTTTCGGCAAAGTTTTATCAGTAACCAGAGAGTGAATTTTAAGAAGTGTTTTGTCAGTGATGGGTTTTCCGCTTTTGACAAATTTTCCGATGTACTCCAATGCCCTCAGATAATTCTGCACTTCATAAATATCTCTGGTTGGAGCATCGATTTTTTTATTGGCATATAAAGCTTCTACCTGGCGAATATCTAAAACATTGCCCTCGATAGCTGTCGAACTATGAGACATCCTGATTATTGCCTGGCGTTTAAGTTTGAGTTCCTGCTTGGGCAAAAGTCTGGCCTTGGCAATTATGCCTTTGGCTTCCGCAATTTCTGCCAGATTCTTGAGTATTTTATTGGTGATTGTATATTGAGGCTTTAGCATATTGCTATTATACACCCAATTGGGAAATCGCGCAAGAATCGCGCAAGAATCGCGCAAAGATTTATCGATTTTTTATAGTCCCGCTTGGCACCTTTTTATATCATTTTAATAGAGTATATGGGGTATCTGCCAAATAATACAACAACTAAGGAAATTTGCAGCAAAAAAAGAGCCTTCGCCCTTTTTGCATTAGTATATTTTTCATTAGCAATCACGTCGTCTGCCTTCTTAAAAATTCGTTGATCTTTTCTGAAATTTTTTTTTGGATTTCTTCCCATCCGGCATTTTCAATCATCTTAGGCATCGGTTCATCTTTGGCAGCTTCAAAATATGCAAGGCTTTTAAGAATATGCAGCTTGTTATAACGGATATCTTTGAATTTTTTTTCAAAAAATCCTAGAAGTTCTTCCAAGGAATATTTTTTAAGCAAAAAAAATAAATCAATAAAATCCTTTTTGCTTCCCCTGGATGAGATAGCATCAATTTTCATAGCGGCAATATCCCGTTCATCGGCTAAATTTATTCCTTCAAAAGCAACCAATGGAAAAAGTCGGCCATAAGGATAATGCAAAAAACTTACTTTTACATTATCAATCGCACCATGGACAGTGTTTTCTTCTTCACTGTTCAATTCGAAACTGCCTATTTTTGACAATTCGTTCTTTATTTTTTCATTGGCAAATTCTTTTTCCGAAAACCAATCCAAATCGATTGATTCTCTATGTCCTAACTGAATAGCCAAGGCGGTTCCGCCAGCCAGATAAAAATTGGAAACAAAAGCGCTTTTTCCTATCTTTTCGAGAACGCGCTTTGTTTCAAGATTGATTGATTCGCTAAACATTTGTTTATTTTCAAGTTAAAAAATTGGCACCAAAAATACAAAGACTTCCCGGTAATCGACCGGCTTTTGAGGATCGCCGCCTTGAGTCTATCTTCTCCATAAAATTTCAAAGCCCAACGAAAGTCTTTTTCGTCTCCAAAATCAAGTATTCTTTCTATAACAAATTGTTCATTTTCTTGGGGATCAACACCTTCAACATCCCAAAAAAGAGAGCGTTTTTTAAGCGTATCCATAAGGCCATTATAGCATAAAACGGGCCGAATTGAAAGCCCGCTTATTTTCAAAAAAAGCTTTTTTATTTCGCCTCCTTTATCTCCACCGGCAATTCCACAATGAAAGTCGAGCCTTTGCCGGCGCCTTCAGATTCGACCCAAAGCTTTCCGCTCAAAGATTCGATCATTTTCTTGCCCACATGGAGTCCCAGCCCCGTTCCGCCGGTATTCAGCCGGTTAATGTCCTTTCCCCGCGAGAATTTTTCAAAAAGATAAGGCATTTCTTCCTTGGGAACTCCGATTCCGGTGTCAATCACGGCAATCCGAACCTTATCTTCGTTTTGAGAAAGTTTGACCGTCACCCAGCCTTTCAGGGTATATTTGATGGCGTTATCGACCAGATTGGAAATGACCTCGCGGATCTTGTTGCGGTCCGTCGTCACTTCAGGCAGCGGATTTTCAGGAAGCTTCAGCTCCAGCTTCAGGCCTTTTTCCTTGGAACGGATTGAAAAAGTGTCGCAGATTTCCTTGAGCACTTCCTCCATATTCACTTTTTTGATGTCATATTCCATCCGGCCGGATTCGATCCGGGACAGGTTGAGCATATCTTCAACCAAATCAATGAGCCGCTCGTTGCTGATGTATATTTTGTTGAGGACATCTTTCAGCATCGAGTTTATTTTCCCATAAGATCCTTCAAGCAGGAGCGATATGAAGCCTTTTATGGCCGTGAGCGGAGTGCGCAGCTGGTGCGAGGCGATGGAAATAAATTCCGACTTGGCATTGTCGAGTTTTCTTAACTGGTCATTCGCCTGCGCCAGACGGTTGGTCATAATCTGAAGCTCCTCTTTCCTTTGCACTTCCATTTTCACAGAGCGGATAAGCGTCCAGCCAAAACCAACCGCAATAGCCAGCGTGATGCCGGTGAGAACCATATTGATCGGATTTTGAATGAAAGCAAACTGCGATCCGATAAGAATGACAAGAGCGACCACCAAAGCCTGGACAGAAAGAATTTTAATGTCAAAAGCCTTATATTGGACGATGAGGTAAACCAAAAAACCTAAAAAAATAGGCATTCCAAAAAGACCATATAGTTCGTAGCCATATGCGCTGGTTGCATCAGTAACATTGTGTTCAATTAAATAATCAGATATAAACCCCATCAAAATAAAAATAATTAAAAATAAATCAATTCCTATAGTAACTAATAATATTTGTTTTTTAAAGTCTTTTTCTGCCTTTACATATTTCGTAATAGAGAATATCGTAATATAAAAAATCACCATTAAATCAAAGGGTAAGATATAATTTTTCCACAATGGTCCATTAATAGGAATGCAATCTGATATACTGAAAAAAGTCACGTAATATTTTGTGTTTACCAATGCAAGAACAGGCGCTATTAATAAAGCGAAAATTAATTTAAACTTTAGAGAAATACTTCTTTTTTTTATAAATACATAAACAAAATACAAACTAACCAAGAAAAGTAGTATCTCAGATAATGCTGTACACACCCAAAAAAACATATACATCCTGCTATCATAGCTAGTCCATAATATTAGATCAGAAAATGTCCAAATAGAGAATACTATTGATATATAAAATAGCAACTTGCCTGATAGATTATTTCTATTTTTGATAAAAACAAAAAAACCAACCAGCAGAGAAACTACAGCAGTTGGAATATGTGAATAATAAACCATATTAAGAGGAACTGTATTGTTAATATATTGAGAACATGTTTCGATATTTGTTACCAAATTAAAATCCATTTTTCTTTTTTATTTCATTAATTTTATTTTGTATATACCATTGAAAATAACCGTCGTATTTTTTCTGCAATTTAGGAATTTTCCAGTCGTCATCTCGGATTATTTTTCTACAATTATTTGCTCCACAATTACATTTCATTTCATCAAACCTGTCGACATCCTTTGGATTTGAAATCTTTGATGAAGACAGCTCCATCGCATAATCGAAAGTAATTTCCTCTCCCTTTTTTATTTTTCTCATTGCAACCAAAAAAATTTGCCCTTTATATCCTGCGTTTGGGTTACAACTGTGATTAAAATAGCATGCATCCTCTAGCTCACTGATTTTTTTTATCCCAAATACAAAATCATCACTTATTTGGGAAAGGTAATGCATAACCTTCGGAGATAATTTATAGAATTCTTCTAGATGAACAGCATATCCTCCAAAAATAACAAGCAGTTCATCTTTTTTTATATTTTCCTTAGCAAAAACTCCTCTGCCATATTTCGCTGTCTCATTGACTTTCAATTTTGGATTTGTCCAAGAGAAAACATTTTTTGATTTCATTCTTCTATTTACCATAGGTGTATTATAACATATTATTGAAGAACTAAAAAAGTACAGCTACCCCTATCTCCTAGATTGAATTATATTATTTTATCGGTAATTTAACAAAAGCTGTTGTGCCTTTGTTTATTTCACTTTCAAACCAAATTTCTCCTCTATGCCCATCAATAATTTCCCTGACAATAAACAAGCCAAGTCCTGATCCATCTGTATACAGTCTCTTCGCATTGCTAGCCCTATAAAATTTTTCAAATAAATAAGAAATTTCGTTTTTGGGAATTCCAATTCCATTATCTTTAACAGAAATTAATATTTTATTTTCCTCTCTACTAAAAATAATTTTGATATTCCCTCTTTTTTTCTTGCTGTCTTCAAAAATATCACCATCTTCAATTGAAGGCGTATATTTCAAAGCATTATTAATTATATTATTAAAAACTTCTTTTAAATCTGTTTTATTTCCTCTTACAGAAAACTCGCCTGTTTTTTTCTTATCATAATCAATAATTATTCCTTTTCTTTCACTTTCAGATCTAAAATCATTTACAATTTGGGATATCAATTCGCTCAAATCAACCTCCTCGGTATGATTTTTTGATAATACATATTTTTTGTTGCTCAGAGAAGCTGCATTCAGAATATCTTTTATTATTTCCTCAAGCTTATTGGATTTATTCCATACAGATTCGTAGAATTGGCTCTTTTCTTTCTCGGAAAGTTTTTCCATCTTTCCCGACATTATTAGCGATGCCACACCCCTTATTACTGTAACTGGAGTTCGTAATTGGTGTGAGGCAATGTTTATAAATTCCGATTTGGTTTGATCAAGCTTTAAAAGTTCTCTATTAACCCCTTCTAATTCCTTTCTTTTTTTCTCCTCTTCTCTTCTAATTGAGCGAATCAGAAAAAAGCCAATGATGAAGGCTATCACTAGAGTTATAATTACTATGACCTGATCGCCTGAATTCCTCATATAGAAAAGCTGTGCTCCCACCAAAAAAAACAATCCGAAAACAAGAGCCTGCCCTTCATGAATTTTTATGTTGAATAATTTATATTTAACTATCAAATAAACTATGCTCACAAGAAAAATTGGATAGCCCAAAATACCATATGGTTCCACTTCGTACAACACAGTTTCTCCAGAGTAAAAAAAATATGATGCTAATGCACAAAAAAAGAAATACGGAATAAGAAAACTGCTTATGCCAAACAGGAGAAGAGCTATCTTTTTTCTAAATAACTGACCTTTATTATTTCTACATTCGGATATCCCTCGAAATAAAATATAACCAATAATAAATAATTCAAAAAAATATTCATAAAATAAATAAAGTCTGTTTTCAATAACATTGCAATTAACAGCTTCTAACGATATAACAAAATAATTAGAAACCCAGAGGGGTAGTAATGGAAGGGAAAAAATCATCGGCCATAGTCTTTTTTTTGAAAAAAACGTTAACTTATCAATAAATGCTTCGAAGAAAAGAAAAATAAATATAACTAATAAATAATTGAAGAAAACTGAATAAACCCAAGAGATAACGACATAATTACTGAAAAAATTTACCCACGTTACTAAAACAAAAAAGGAATAAAGAAAAAAGGAAGCCGTAATCGCCAAAAATAATTTGACAAGTAATTCCTTTTTTTTCGCTTTAAAATAAACAAAAAATCCCAAAAAAAGGGACACTATCATAGCAGGAATATAGAAATAATAAAGGATTCTGGGAATATAATCGGCAGATGATAAAATCAACAAAAAATTTAGTTGTGGCTGAAAGTCAGTGCAATACATTTATCTAAAATTAATTTTCGTCATCCAATTTTTTTTCATCATCAACTCCATTAGCAGACGCGATCCATTTGATCCTTTTGGCCATGTCTTCGGGAACATGCTCGGCTTTCAGGAAATAATCAATCGCCCCAAGCTTCACCGCCCTGTCCTGAAATTCCTTTTTCTCATAGTTGGTGAAGATGATGACCGGAATATCCCCCAGGATATTCTTTTTTTGCAGTTCTTCGACCACATCCAAACCATTCTCGTTTTTAAGGAGAATGTCGACCAGCATTATGTCTGGCTTTTCCGCCTTGATTTTTTCTTCAGCTTCTCTGCTATTTTGCGCTCCAATCATTTCAATGTTTTCCAGCTGGAAGCCCTTCTGATAAAGAAAAATCTGATCAGGATCGTCTTCTAAAAATAAGACTTTGAGCATATGTTTAAAATAATATTTAACGCGTTTTATTGTATATATCCTAGCATTTTAAAGAGTTATTGAAAAGCACAAAAAATAAATGGGTTTAAATAAAAACTAGAGCTTCTCTGAATCAAAGAAGCTCTAAAAGTTGACATTTTTGATATTATAACTTTGGCCTAATTTTTGGGTTAAATCCCGGGTAATTTTCACGAATATGATTTCTCGGTCTAAATCGAAGCGTTCCGTCCTCTTTTATTGATTCGTTTGCTAAATAAGAAAGTTTGCTCTCCAAGTCAGAATCCTCCTCTATTCTCTCAATGAGATCCCATTGAACAATCAGTCTTAATGGCGTAGCCTTAGGATCCTGCCTGAATTTACAATTGGTGCTTACATGGGGATATCCAACCTCTCCAATAAAAGAAATGATATCTTTTTCACTCACTTCAACCAATGGCCTAACAATTCTTGTCCCATTTGGAAGTATCTCGACTGGAGGATCATCCGTGGCCGTTCTGTCAAGTACCCATTTTCTTAGACACGAACTCTGAGATTAAAAAATGATTAGCGAATTGAATCGGCGACATTCTGAGAGCGGTATGAATCCGCTCATTGTTATATCTGTAAATGGTTTGATAAATTTCATAAACCAGCTCGCCTAAAGTATCAAATCTGTTTGTGTCTCCCAAATCAACTTTAAACTGCGAATAGAATGATTCCTGGTATCCGTTTTCCCATGGAGAACCTTTTTCGCTCATGGAAAGACGGATGCCAAGACTTCTTGCTAAGCTTATATAATCTTTGGATAAGTATTCCGATCCTTGATCGCTGTGTATTATTTCGGCCGGAGGATGTTTATGAATTGCCGATAGCAGGGCGCTGATAGTCAATTGGGACGAATGATTTTTAAGAACTGAAAACCCGACAATTTCCCGATTGAATAGATCCATAACCGTAGCCAAATAAATCCAGCTTCCCTTAAACGGCAGATAAGTAAAATCGGAAACCCAAATTTGATTTAGCTTTTTCGGGAATTCGGTTAAAAGTAAATTGGTGAAAGCGGTTAGCGGGTTCTTCTTTGATTTCCGCCATTTCTTGCCTCTTCTTCTGTATGGCTTGATGCCATAAATATTCATTACCCGAAGGATTCTTTTCTTGTTGGCTCTCAATTCCAAAGCTATTCTTTTGTGTCCGTAACTTTTCTTTTTGCGGAGGACTTTTTCAATTTCAATTTTCAGCTTCCAATCCTTATCTTTTTGCTTGTGCTTGTAATACAGAAGCGAACGGGATACTCCTAAGGCTTCGGCTAATTCTTTCTTGTTCATTTTGCTCGAAGAAAGAACTAAATCTTTTTTTGGGCTTGGGATAGCTTGATGGTCAGCTCTCCAACCAGGGCCAAAAGCTCCTGGTTTTGTTTTTTCAATTTGTTGAATTCCTGGATGGTAGGAGTGCTTACTTTATTGGTCAGCCAGCGATAAATGGTATGCGTGGAAATGCCGTGTTCTTCAGAAGCCTTTACTACGGAAATTCCTTCTTCTTTGATTCTTTTTAAAACTTGTTCTTTGACATCGCTACTGATGCGATAATTGTGTTTTGTATTGCCCATATACTTTGGATTATATCTGAGAATCCGTGTCTAGTATATGGGGTACCTGCCAACACCAAAACAGCCTTCGCAACTTGCGCAATCTTTAATAGAAATGGGAAAATTACAAGCCAAATTGCTTATGCCAGCACGGAAGTTGATTTTCCCTATATTCCAGGATTGTTGGCATTTAGAGTAGGGCCTGCGATTTACCTAGCCATCGACGATCTTGTTGGCAAAATTGATTTACTTCTGTTTGACGGACAAGGCATAGCTCATCCCGTCGGTTTTGGACTAGCATCACACATTGGTGTCTTGTTTAACAAGCCGTCCATAGGCATTACCAGAAAATCTCTTTTTGGTAATTATTCCATACCGCCAAGAGGCACTTACCACACGGACTTGAGACATCCAAAAACTAACAGAACGATCGGGTATTGTGTATCTTTTGGAAATACCTGCGAACCATTTTTTATGTCACCCGGACATCAAATAACCCTGCCAGAATCACTCGACATCATAAAGACGATCACAAGCAACAACGATTTTCCATATCCGCTCAAAGCAGTTCACAGTCAGGCGAATAGACTAGCGAAGGAGCATTGGAATAAACTGAGGGGTTCGCGCTAATTTTTGTTCGTCGCTTTGACAAAAGGTTTTGTTGCGGATACAATTCAAAAATAATAGAAGAAAGGAACGTCTTATGAAAGAACAAATATTATTCATTACTGGAAACACCAAAAAGGCTGAAGAAGTCAAGGCGATAACAGGGCTTGATGTATCGGCAAGAAATTTGGATATCCCAGAAATTCAATCGTTGGACGTCGAAGAAGTCGCCAAGGCAAAAGCTTTGTCGGCTTTCGAAATCACCAACTCGCCTGTTATTGTTGATGACACAGGAATGAGCATCGATTCCCTTAATGGATTGCCAGGGGCATTGGTAGCTTGGTTTCTGGATAACCTTAAGCCAGAAGGTATTCTCAAGATTTTGGCAAATGAAGAAAACCGCAAAGCTTCTGTTTGCACTTGCATCGCCTACGCTGATCAAAACGGAGTTTTTGTTTTCACTGGAACAGTCAATGGAAGAGTGTCCAAATCCCTAATGGGAGAGAATGGATTTGGATATGATCCAATTTTTATCCCCGACGGTAGCGACAAAACTTATGCCGAAATGACTGCGGATGAAAAAAATGAGATATCTATGAGAAAGATTGCCCTGCTGAAATTCAAAGATTTTATAATGTCAGAAAGGGCATAGCAACTACATCCAGCTCGAAGTTCGTCTTAATGCAATTCTATTGAGACGGACTTTTTTTATTTATCACTAGAGCTAGAAGGGGCTGTAATTGACCAATAACAGTTGCAGGATCAGGCAATTCTTCTAGCCAAGAAAAAGTTTGAAAGCTGTCCTGCCAAGCGAGCCAATAAAAATTACGAATTGCTTACGTAATTTTTTTATCAAAAAAAGGTATTTTGACTCTTTTCTGCTCCCTATGAAACAACTTTAAAACACGCTCGATTTAGGATATAATAAAATCATAAAATAAAAAATTTACATATCTCAAATGGTTCAGAAAGCCATAACATTTTTTAGTGTTCGAAGAAATTTTCGAATATTGTTTTTTGTTTTGTCCATTTTTGTTTTTTCCTTTCTTTTTTCTCACTCGGCCCAGGCTTCCTATACCGCTCAATACTGGAATATTGCCGCTGGTTCTTCACCAGATTTTCCCA
This sequence comes from Patescibacteria group bacterium, assembly GCA_022711335.1. Taxonomy (GTDB): domain Bacteria; phylum Patescibacteriota; class Minisyncoccia; order Moranbacterales; family UBA2206; genus JAKLFF01. The sequence continues at coordinate 372,432 of JAKLFF010000001.1, forward strand.
CTAGTTCGCCCAAATATACAACTACAACTGACGATATCAATTTCAACTGGGGAGAATTTTCACCAGTCTACGGCATAATCAATGCCAACGGCTTTACTACCCGTTGAACAGAAACAAAAACTTTTTCCGCCGGCATCTATTATTTTTCCGCCACAGCTGATGACGGCATCCGAGCATACATCGACGACACGGAAATATTTAACTCCTGGATAGACCAGGGGTCGACATCTTACAGCAACACAAAAACCATCAGCGCCGGTTCTCATACCGTTAAAGTAGAGTATTATGAAAATAGCAGCGACGCTGTTTGCCGGTTTTCCTATTACAAATTAAACCCCAGCATTTCTACCTTCTCCCCTTCCGACAATGCCACCGGCATCAGCCCGACCACAGAATTAAAGCTAAGCTTCGATCAAACTGTCTATACTTCCGATTCCGACAACAATGATATTGTTATTAAAAAAGCCTCTGATAATTCAACAGTTGAAACTATCTATACTAAAGACGCTACAGTCTCCGGCTCCGGGCCATCCACTATAACAATTAACCCTTCCGTAACACTTGCTGATTTAACCAATTATTACATCCAAATCAGCTCCAATGCTTTCTATAATGGTTCCGGAGATTATTATTCTGGAATAAGCGATACAACGACCTGGAATTTTACCACGAACAAATTAGGATATCTAGATAAAGAAAATATCACCGGCACTTATGGAATGATTACTACTAAAGCAGTCAAGAAATTCCAATCCGACAATGGAATCGAGCCGACTGGATTTTTCGGTCAGTTAACAAGAGCGAAACTAGAGAAAAGTTGAAGTAGGGACTGACTTCTTCCAAAATGCAAAGCGTGCTAAAAAAGAGGTGGTTGCCTCTTTTTTGATAGAATAAGCATATTTAGCCTTTTTTTCTGTCCAAAACTTCAAATAAGCACGCCTTTAAGAAAATCGTAAGCCTGTGTTGAAAAATACGCAAGAGCAATATTGAAAATCAAATTGCCCGTTCCCAACGGCACCATTACCTTCCAAAAAGGATAGCGCGACATACCCATAGAGATAACGATAAAATCATTGGAAAAAGGAGAGCAAGATCCATAAAGCAGAAAAAACAGGGGCAGAATTTTGGGATATCGAAGGGCCAGCGAACGGACAAACTCTAAAACCTTATGCAACGTTTTGGGGATAATAACGCTTCCCTGATATCCTATATAATATGAAGTTGAATCTCCCAGCATTACACCGGCCGCAGTTGAAAATCCAAGAGACAGAGGATTAAGCCCTCCTACAGCTAAAGTAACCAGAACTAAATGGTAGGGAATTCCGCTGAAAGTGGTTATTCCTCCCAAAAAAGCCAGAATAAAAATAAGCAAATAGGCGTTTTCGACGCCAATCATGGCAATCAGCTTCTCTGGCGAAGAGTATAGATAGGAAAAAACTGAGAAACTGATAAAAAGCAGAATCAATGCAATTCTCGGAAAATATTTTAGTATTTTTTTCTTTTCCATTGGAAACATGCTTATTATTTAGGATTTATCTCGAAAAATGAGGCCAAAAATCTCCCGGATTTCGACGATCATTCTGGTCAAAAACGCGAATAAGCCTGGATTCAATCTGCCCTTTTTCATTTAGACGGCCGAAAACAATTACCTCATCGCCGACTTTTAAAGCATCTTTTACAGTGCCTGCCCCTTTTTTTACAACGGTGTTCCCGTCAATTAAAACTTCCTTTTTTTCATTGCTGCGACCTTGAATTGTAAAAATATCGCTATTTATTTCAATAATTTTTCCAAAATACTGGTCGCCTGCCCAGCGGTCTCTTTTGACATTGACAATAAATACAACCGCGTTAAAAATCAGCGCTAGAATAAATAGGCCGGCAAAAATAACTACTGCCTTCCTAAAAATGCTGCACCTGTTTTTTGCGTTTGTTTCACCGAAATTATAATTGGCGCCAATATTTTTTTTATCTTGTGGCATAATTATTAAGATTAGTTCTATTATCAAGTTAATTCTAGCCAGTTTGCCAAAAATTGCAACTGACTCTTATTCAATAGCCTGTTGTTTGTTTATGAAATATAGGTTAGAATTTTTATGTTATTCTGATTCAAAAAAATAACACAAACAAACATATGATCATCGATACTCACACTCACGTTTGCAGCCCGAAAACCCTGGAAGATTACAGAAAAAAATCAAAAAATATGGTTTCTAAAATTATTGCCATACCTTTTTTTGAAAATCCTCCGAAAGTCGGAGAGGAAATAGAAAATCTTCTTTTGTTTTCAGAGAAAGAGCCGTCTATTTTCCCAACCGGGTGTTTTAACATGGAAAACGGCCTCAAAAGCCAGCTTGAATTTCACGAAAGGCTATTTTCGAGAGAAAAAATTTGCGCCGTGAAACTTTTTCCCGGATATCAGCAATTTTATCCCTCTGACGATAAAGTACTTTTTATTGCCAGGCTTTGCGAAAAATATAACCGGCCTCTTATTTTCCATTCCGGTGATTTTTATGATCCGGAAAACAAAAGTTTTTTAAAATATTCCCATCCTGCCCACATAGACGAACTGGCCGTAAAATCTCCTCGGACAAAAATAATCATTTCTCATTTCGGATTTCCCTATTTTTTAGAAACCGCCAATATAGTTTCCAAAAATAAAAATGTTTATACCGATATCTCAGGAACCATTGATGATTGGGAGATATCGAAAAAAGAAATAAAAAAACCTGGCTAAACAATATGTGGCTGATTTAAAAAGAGTTTTCAACTACTATCCTGATATAAAAAGAAAGGTTATGTTTGCAACTGATTACAGCGGAGAAAATACCGATCTTAAGCTCGTAATTCCCTATATGAAAGTGATAAAAAAACTTTTTAGCAAAGAGGAGCAGAAAAGCGCCTTTTGCGGCCTGGCAGAAGAATTATTTTTTAGACAATAATAAAAAACAATCAGCGTTTCAATCCGGATTTTGCGTCCGGATTTTGCCTTTTATTGCCATAATAGTTTTTAAGTGCTAGACTCGGAAGATATGGAAATTAGAAATATCGCCATTATCGCCCACGTAGATCATGGGAAAACCACTATCACTGATGCCATCATGAAGCAAACCGGAATGACAAGCGATGAAGCCGCCAGCATGGATTCCAATGATCTTGAAAAGGAGCGCGGAATAACTATTTATTCCAAAAACGCTTCGGTTTTTTATCGTGGAACAAAAATCAATATTGTGGATACGCCAGGCCACGCCGATTTTGGATCGGAAGTTGAACGCGTGCTCCGTTCAATAGACAGCGTATTGCTTGTAGTTGACGCCCAGGAAGGGCCGATGCCTCAAACTCGTTTTGTCCTCAAAAAGTCGCTGGAGCTGGGGCTTAAGCCGATTGTTGTGATAAACAAAATCGACAAACCGGCAGCCGACCCTGATCTCGTTCAAGAACAAGTTTTTGAATTATTTTTAGATTTGGGAGCGAGTGACGAACAGCTTGATTTTACCGTAGTTTATACCATCGGAAAGCAGGGCATTGCTAAAATTCATCTTGGAGATAATTCTGACAGTTTATCTCCCCTGCTTGACACTATTCTTCTTAAAGTAAAGCCCGCGCCGTCCAAAATTGACGCTCCTTTCCGTTTTCAGCCGTTCAATCTCGGATATGATAATTTCTTGGGACGGCTGGCTATCGGAAGAATACATGAAGGAACGATTGAAATTGGAAAAAATTTGGTTCTCAAAAAAAATGACGGCGAAGCCGAAGCTGGAAAAGTCACCAAACTTTTTACTTTTCACGGCCTTGAACGAAAAGAAGTGGAAAAGGCCCTAGCCGGAGACATTGCAATGATCGCCGGATTTCCCGGAATTGACATTGGAGAAACTCTTTGTGAAAGCGCCAGCCAAGATGCTCTTCCGGCCATAACCGTAGACGAACCGACAATTTCGCTTAATTTCCTGGTCAACACATCCCCTTTCGCCGGACGCGAAGGAAAATTCGTTACCAACAAACAACTTCGCGAGCGCCTGGAGAAAGAAATCGAAGTAAATGTAGGCCTGAAAATAGATTTTTCTTCTGACTCATACAAGGTTTATGGCCGAGGAGAATTGCATATAGCCATCCTTCTTGAAAACATGCGGCGCGAAGGCTATGAAGTCCAAGTTTCAAAACCCCAGGTTATCATCAAGGAAACGAAAGATGGAAAACTTGAGCCTCATGAAGAAGTAACCATCGATTCTCCCGCTCAGCTTTCTGGGACTGTTATCGAAAAGCTGGGAAAAAGGAAAGGCATTATGAAAGATATGAAAAATATAGGCTCGCAGACCCGAATGATTTTCGAAATTCCAACCAGAGGGCTTCTGGGATACCGCAGCGAATTTATTGTTGATACTCGCGGAGAAGGAATACTCTGCTCGAGATTTATTGGCTACGGGCCTTACGCCGGAGAAATAAAAAAGAGCGATTTGGGATCCATGATTTCCATGGCATCCGGCAAAGCTTTGGGATTCTCGCTTGCCAACCTTCAAAATCGCGGAACGCTTTATATTGAACCAGCCACGGAAGTTTATGAAGGCATGGTTATTGGAAATACCTCAAAAGGCGCCGATATGGCTGTTAATCCCATAAAGGGAAAGCAACTTACCAATATGCGCGCCTCCGGAACAGATGAATCTATCCAACTTACTCCGCCTCAAATTCTTACTATTGAAAAAGGACTGGAAATAATTTCCGACGATGAATATCTGGAAATCACCCCCAAATCCGTACGCCTTCGAAAACAGCATCTCACCGAAATAGACAGAAAAAGAGCTGGGAGAAAAAACTAAGATATCCAAATTTGCCAGGTAAGCAAAAAATTGTCTTGGCTTTTTTTATTATCCGATAATGTATTATACTTGCTAATATGGATTGTAATGATAATGATCTTATTGAAAATTTTCTGGCCGGAGACGACTCGGCTTTTTCCGAGCTCGTAAAAAAATACTTGAAACCCGTTTATAATTTCCTCTATCATTTTGTAACTGATCGCGAAGCGCTGGATGACATCACGCAAGAGACTTTTATAAAAGCTTGGAAAAATATCGGAAAATTCGACCAAGAAAAAAAATTTAAGACTTGGATTTTTACTATCGCCAAAAATACCGCTTACGACTGGCTCAAAAAAAAGAAAACTATTCCGTTTTCAAATTTTACCGACGAAGAAGGCAACAATAAATTGGATAACATCGGGGATGAATCAATCCTTTCCGATGAACTCTTAATCCGCGCCGACTCAGCCAAAATACTCGAGGAAAAATTAAAAGTACTTCCGGATATTTACCGGATAATTCTCATTATGCATTATAAAGAAGATTTTTCCCTCCAGGAAATCGCAAAAATTCTAGGGAAACCCTACAATACCATAAAAAGCCAGCATCAAAGAGGGTTAAAAATACTAAAAGATACATTTTTTTAAAATTTTAAAAAATATTGTTTGCGTCTCGAATAACAATTTAATCGTACTACCAGCATGAATACTCTTCGTACTATCTTCAAAAAAATATCCGCGTTTGAACCATCTATTGGCTTAGAAAAGCGAATTATTGAAAAAATTGCTTTGCAAAATAAATTGGCCTTGAGACGAAAATTGGCCTTTATTTATACCGGTTTTATAGCATCATCTGGAGTTTTTATCTGGGCTATTTTCACTCTTGGAAAAGTTATTTATCAGTCAGCTTTTTGGGACTTGGCCGCTCTTTTCTTCTCGGATACCGGATTAATAATTCAAAATTGGAGTAGTTTCGCCTATTCGCTTATGGAAACTCTGCCAATATTTGGAATTGTTGCGATATTAATTCCTATTTTTGCTTTATTTATGTTAATAAGCGCGTATTTCAAGGCGATCAATCATAATCATTATAAATTTATATAATATACACCAGCTTGTCATCCCCGACTTGATCAGGAATGACAATTAATAAGTATTCTAAATTTTAAGTTAAATTTTATGAACGAACTATTAAAATCTAAAAAATTCAAAATGGCTTCTGGAATTGTCGGGGCCTTGATCCTGGCCTTTATTATTTTCGGCGCCGGAGTGTCAGTCGGAATCCATAAAGCCCGCTTTTCGTACAAATTCGGCGAAAACTATGAAAGAAATTTTATGGGGCCAAGAGACAAAGGACCAATGGGAAAACCAATGGGATTTTTCCGCGATATGGAAGGCCGGGATTTTCGAAACGGACATGGAATTGCTGGCAGCATAGTGTCAATCTCTGATAACACTATCATTATTAAAGATTCGGAAAACAAGGAAACTTCCATTGCAGTGAATGACAAAACTGCCATCAAAGACCGACGGGATGATATAAAAATAACCGATCTCAAACGGGATGAAAAAATCGTAGTTCTCGGAAAGCCAGGAGACAATGGGGTTATTAATGCTGACCTGATCCGAGTTTTTGACAATAATCCGAATAATAATCCACAAAATTAATATGAAATTATCTGAATTAGCGAAAAAAAATAAAAAATATATCATAATCGCCACAATCATACTAATAGCCGGGGGGTACTATTGGTATAGCAAATCCAGCTCCAAAAATACTGCGGTGCAATACAAAACTGCCACAGTTGAAAAAGGAACATTGGCTGTTTCTGTTTCCGGATCTGGAAATGTAATCGTCGATCAAAGTTCCAATATCGATCCCACAATCACCGGAACAGTTCAGAATCTTTCGGTCTCTGTCGGAGATAAAGTGGAAAAAGGGCAATTTCTTTTTGATATCAAAAATGATGATTTAAGTTTAAATGTTACTAAAGCATATGCTTCCTATCTTTCATCATTGCAATCATTAGAGTCGGCTAAGGCCAACAAAAAAGAAGCTCGAACCAATCTTGATGAAGCAAATTCGACAAATAAATCAGCTCTGAAAAAAAAACATGAAGCGGCACAAATTGCGGTTTCTGCGGCCGAAGAAAGTGTAAAATCTGCTTTGCAAAACTACCAGAATGAAAAATCAAACTATTCCGACAGAAAAGTAACTGCCCCCATTTCTGGAACAGTCAATGAAATCAATATCAAAAATGGAGACGATTTAAGCAAGCTTTCATCGGGAAGCTCCCGGGAAGTTCCAATAATCATCGGGGATCTCGGAACTATGAAAGCCCAGGTTCAAATTAATGAGGTAGATATTGCAAATGTCAATATCGGACAAGAAGTTGCCCTTACATTCAGTGCTATTGACGGATTGAATGTCGCCGGAAAAGTAGAAAAGATTGACTCCATAGGAACATTGAGCTCTGGCGTCGTCACATATAACGTAACAATCAATTTTGACACCCTTGATTCAAGAATAAAGCCGGAGATGAGCGTTTCAGCTTCTATAAACACCCAAACTAAACAAGACGTTATTGTAGTTCCCAGCGGAGCAGTAAAAATCCAAAACGGAGAAAATTATGTAGAAGTCCTAAACAGCGGGCAGACTCCTGTTGAAATAAAAGTAAAAACTGGGGTTTCTAACGACACGGAAACAGAAATTACAAGCGGACTAAAAACTGGTGATAAGATAGTAACGCAGACTATCGGTTCATCCAGCACGGCTTCGACTTCCAGCTCATCCAGCAATAAAGGCGGCGGAATGCGCATCCCCGGTTTATAAAACTATGACCCGGTAGTGAAATTTCGATTGGCCGAATTCGGCCAAAAATACGGGTTATAATAATCTTAATATTTATTCAATAAGGAATTTCTATGTTAAACAATGTGTGATTATCATATCGAAATTTCACTACCGAGATGATTGAATGCAAAAACCTTGTAAAAACCTATATAAATGGAGATGTTGAAACTAATGCTTTGAATGGAGTTTCTTTTGGAATCAAAAAAGGCGAGTTTGTTTCCATAATCGGCCCGTCTGGCAGCGGAAAATCAACACTTATGCATATTCTGGGAGCTCTTGACACGCCTACTTCAGGAGAATATTTTATTGACGGCCATGCAGTATCCAAACTTAATGACGACGAACTTTCCGAACTTCGCAAAAATAAAATTGGTTTTGTTTTTCAGTCTTTTAATCTGCTTCCCAGGACCACAGTGCTAAGAAATGTTATGCTCCCACTCCTCTATTCCGGTGTAAACAAGGCAGAAAGAGAAAAGAGAGCCAGGGAATGTCTGAGCTATGCCGGCATGGAAGAAAGCAAGTTTATGAATCTTTCCAACCAGCTTTCTGGCGGACAAATGCAAAGAGTCGCCATAGCCCGAGCGCTTATCAATAACCCGTCCATAATTCTAGCCGATGAGCCTACGGGAAATCTTGATACCAAAACTAGCCGCGTTGTTATGGAAGCTTTTAGGGAATTGAACAAAAAAGGACACACCATCATTCTTATCACGCACGAAATGGATGTGGCCGATTACGCCAACAGAATCATTCATGTGAGAGATGGAATCATTGAAAAAGATACTCCGAATAATCCAAATGACCATATTATTTAAGTACTGGTAAAAAACTATGTTTTCTGATTTATTTAAAGAAACTATTTGGTCGCTCTCCAGCAATAAAGTCCGCTCCGGACTGACTATTCTTGGCATTGTAATCGGCATTGCTTCAGTCATCACTATGGTCGCTATCGGGCAAGGAGCTAAAAATTCCATTTCTTCCAGCATTGAAGCTATCGGATCTAATTTGATTATAGTAATGCCGGGATCCCAGCGAGTAGGCGGCATTAATCAGGGCGGTGGAAGCGCCCAATCTTTGACCATTGAAGACGCCGACGCAATCAAAATCCAGATTTCGAGCATTAAAGCAGTCGCTCCTTCAATCACTAAGCGCTATCAAGTTACGGCCAAAGGAAATAATACCAACACCCAGGCCATCGGCACAACAGAAGATTATATGGTTGCTAGAAATGTGAGTATGGACGCCGGATCCTTTTTTAATACCCAGCAGATGAAAAGCTCAGCCAAGGTAGCCGTAATTGGCCCATCGGTCAGAGATGATCTTTTTGGGGAAAATGTCAATCCTGTCGGCCAGACGATACGCATCAACAATATGGATTTTCAGATAGTTGGAATGACCAAGGCTAAGGGCGGATCGGGACCTAATAATCAGGATGATGTCATTTATGTGCCGCTGACTAGCGCCCAGCATTATTTTTCCGGAGATGAATATGTCAACAATATCAGCATCGCAGCATCAGACCAAAATGCCATGGCATCAGTCCAGGAAGATATTACCAACCTTCTTTTAAAGCGCCATAAAATTTCTGATCCTACCAAAGCTGATTTTAGCCTAATGAACCAAAATGACATTCTTTCTACCGCTTCCAGCATAACGAGCACTTTTACCATCCTGCTTTCCTCTATTGCTGGAATATCGCTTCTCGTTGGAGGAATCGGCATTATGAATATGATGCTGACGACTGTTACTGAAAGAACCAGAGAAATAGGCCTTAGAAAAGCGGTAGGAATAAAAAAAATCAATATTAATCTCCAATTTTTAGCTGAAGCTGTGGTTCTTACGCTTCTTGGCGGAATATTAGGCGTAGTGCTTGGATGGATCGCTTCTCTCGCCGTCACTCATTTTGTAAGCAGCCTAAAAACTAGTATTTCTTTTTCGGCAATCATGTTGGCTTTTGGCGTTTCCGCCGGAGTAGGAATTGTATTTGGTTTTTATCCGGCCCGGCGCGCGGCCAACTTAAGCCCGATTGAAGCTTTAAGATACGAATGATAAAAAAAATTAATTTATTTTAAAATTACAGCTAAAGCAGCTGTAATTTTTTTTGGTTCTATGCTATTTTATATTCATAAAAATAATCAGCATGAAGAGGATAAGTTTTAAAATAAAAGTACTTGTTTTCCTGGAAATCATTGTTATAATTATCAATTCAATATTGGGCTATTTTATATGGAAGGAGTTAAGTTTTCTGGTACGCGAAATTTCCCGCAAAAAAATTATAGCCTTGGCTTCTACTACTGCCTATTTTATTGAGGGAGAAAAACATGAGGAAATTCAATCAGAAAAAGACCAGCAATCCAATGCTTACCGAGAGATTCATGAAGTGCTTAAAAATATTATGGAAGCCAACCCGGAATTGGATGACATCTATACCTTGAAGCAGCTGGAAGACGGAAGCTGGATTTATGTCGCAGAGGGATATGAAACCAAAGATCTGGATGGAGACGGAGTAATAGCTGAAGATGAAATGGCAGCTTTAATTGGAGAGCCTTTCGACGCCAGCCCTTACCCAGAATTGTTTAACGCTCTTAACAATCCTTCAGCGGATTATGAAATGGGATGCGACAAATGGGGCTGCTTTCTTTCGGGATATGCCCCAATAAAGAATAAATCCGGCCAGACAGTTGCAATTGCCGCCGTAGACATCAGAGCGCAAGATGTTATTGATTTTGAAAAAAATACGAGGATAGCTATATTCGCGACACTTGGATTTCTTTTTGTCTTTCTTCCTCTGGTCATCTACCTGTTTCTTGCCTTTATTACAAAACCAATATCTGAAATCATTAAGGGAATAAAAAATTTCGGGCAAGATCTTTCTACCCGGCTTCCCATTAAATCGGAAGATGAGTTCGGAATAATTTCCCGGACATTTAACAACATGGCTTCTGAACTCCAGGATCTTTATACCGGCTTGGAAGATAAAGTCAGAGAAAAAACCAGAAGTCTTGAAAAAAAAGTCAACGAGATAGAGGAAAAAAACGCCAAAGAGGAGGCGCTTCTGACAAGCATCGGAGAAGGAATGATCGCTACTGATAAAAATGGAAAAATAATTATCACTAATAGCCAATTTGAAATATTTTTAAGGCTTTCGGCCGATAAAATAACTAACAAAAAAATATCATCCATTTGCAATCTATCCGACGACAAAGGAAATATCATCAGCGGCGAAAAACGGCCTGAAATAGCCGCCCTTAGCCATGCCAAAAAGACAACTGTTTCTCTTTTTTTAGAAAGAGCAGATAAAACAAAATTTCCGGTTATGATTACCGCTGCTCCGGTAATATTCAGAAACAAGATAATTGGATCGATAATAGTTTTCCGGGATATCACCAAAGAAAAAGAAGTTGACAGGGCAAAAAGTGAGTTTGTTTCATTGGCTTCCCACCAATTGCTGACGCCTCTAGCCAACATACGCTGGTACACTGAAATGCTTTTAGAAGATAATGGATATTCTGAAGATAAAAAGAAAAGATATTTTTCAAAAATAGAAAATTCCACCCAAAGAATGGTAGAACTGGTTCAAGATTTGCTCAATGTTAGCCGGATCGAAATGGGAGTATTTTCAATTGAAACAAGGCCTACAAATATAAAAGAGCTGATGCTGGACGCAATTAGCGAATTGTCCCATAAAATAAAAGATAAAAAAATAAAAATTCTAAAAAACTTTGATGATCTCAAAAGCTTTAATGCTGACCCCAAAATGCTCCGGATTATTTTCCAAAATCTGCTTTCCAACGCCGTAAAATACGCCAACCTCAATGGAAAAATAGAAGTCTCCGTAAGCAAAAATGAAAAAAGCGTACTTATTCGGATATCCAACAGCGGTTATGGAATTCCCCAAAATCAAGAAGATAAAATATTTACAAAATTATTCAGAGCTGATAATGTAAGAGAGGAAGAAACTGAAGGAACAGGACTGGGCCTCTACATAACAAAATCGGTAGTTGAAAATTCCGGAGGGAGAATATGGTTTGATTCAATTGAAAATAAAAACACGAATTTTTACGTTGAATATCCCTTATCCGGCATGAAAAACGTAAAGGGAAGCAAAAAATTAATCTAATGCGCCAACATCATGAGCAAAGAGAACAAATCAAAAACAATTCTTATCGTAGAAGATGACGGATCCATGCTTGAAGCCCTAGTCGAAAAATTCAGCTCCTCTAAATTTGATGTATTATCAGCAAGAAACGGAGTAGAAGGCCTAGAACTGGCGCTATCCAAACATCCGGATATTATACTTCTGGATATAATAATGCCCAAGATGGACGGCCTTTCCATGCTTCGAAAATTAAAGGAAGATAGATGGGGAGCATTTGCGCCGGTTGTTATTCTTACTAATTTAAGCGACAGTCAAAAGTTATCCGAAGCGCTTGAAATCGGCGTGGTTGAATACATCGTAAAAGCAGAAGTAAAATTAAGCGACATCGTTTTTAAGGTAAAGAGAGTTTTAGGAATGGGAGCGTAAAGCGAATTAAATAAATTTAAAAAAGGCGCCGGCGCCTTTTTTGTTTTGTTTTTTTTGGTGATGATTTGGATAAAAAAAGAGGGCAAACACAAAGATTCTTGCGCTTGCCCATCGCAATCATGCGCCGATAAGAAGATCAAAACCGTCTCGCAAAAGAGCCGCCTGACAATCCTGCTGGCTCCAGTCAGAGAAATGATAAACAAATCCTATTCCCTTGATTTTGCTGGCTTTTTCGATTAAGTCTCCTACCTCTTGCTTTTCCACAGCCGGCTTAAGAGACAGGAAGATTTCCCTTTCTCCAAAAAAAATCTCAGGACAAATAAAGGATGCTGCCACCTGTTCCCGGATAACATTTGCTCCAGTGCCATTAGACGGAAACATTTTAAACACGACCACAACCGGATTTTCTTCTTTCATAAAAATCTCCCTTTCGATTTTAGTTCCCAATTACACTGTCTACAAATTCACGCATCCCCGGACTCATGGAACTGTTTGTAGAAGCTTTTATCAAAATAGCCTTCATCATAATTTCATCTTCTTTGGCAGCTCCTTTGAAAGCTTCTTTGGCTCCGTGAAAATTGTTCGCCTCCACAAAATTGGCGAACGTAATAATTTTAAGCTCCGAATTCGACACTAATTTCACCTCCTTTCGTATACATAGTTAACAAAGAACTGTTTCAAACCAACAAAAAAACCGATCTCACGCGAGGTCGGTTTTGGTTTACTGAAAATGTTTTTATATTCTACGCCCTAATTTTCACGAAACCAAAACCGACCTTCTGGAAAAACCAGAAGAAAAAATAATAAAAGCTATAGAGGTTTTTAGTTTGTGAATTAATCATCTTTTACAATTTACAATTTAGCACCCTCAAAAATATTTGTCAAACAGGCTCGTTTTCTGATTCTAATAATCCTTTAATTTCTTCACGGTTCCGTGCTCCCTAATCTTTTCAAGCGCTTTGGCTTCGATTTGCCGGATTCGTTCCCGTGTCACGCCAAACTCCTGTCCTACTTCTTCAAGAGTGTGCGTAACGCCGTCTTCCAGCCCAAATCGGATTTTGAGAATTTTTTGCTCGCGGGGAGTAAGGTCTTTTAAAATTTCTTCCACGTGCTCTTTAAGCATTTTTCGGGAAGCCAGCTGATTCGGCATTACACCTTCAGTGTCTTCTATGAAATCGCCCAGAACTGAGTCGTCATCAGAATCGCCAACAGAAGTTTCGAGTGAGACTGTTTCCTGGGAAATTTTTTGGATATGGCGGATTTTTTCCACTTCCAGCCCCATCTCCACGGCAATTTCCTCGGGAAGCGGCTCTCTTCCGAGATCCTGGACCAGGCGCCTTGTTACTTGGGTATATTTATTGATTGTTTCTACCATATGAACAGGAATACGAATAGTTCGAGACTGATCAGCCAGCGCACGCGTCACCGCCTGCCTTATCCACCAGGTAGCATAAGTGGAAAATTTATAGCCTTTTCGATAGTCAAATTTTTCCACTGCCCGAAAAAGACCAATATTTCCCTCCTGAATCAAATCCAAAAGAGAGAGATTGTGCGATCTTCCGACATATTTTTTAGCAATACTGACAACCAAGCGTAAATTAGCCTCGGTAAGCCGCTGTTTGGCAGCTATATCTCCCTTTTCTATTCTTTTTGCCAGCGATATTTCTTCTTCCGTAGTCAGAAGATTAACTCTCCCGATTTCCCGAAGATACATCTGAACAAGATCTGAGGAAGCGTCTTCGCCGATTGAAACTTCGGCAGCTTCTTTTTTAGAAGATTTTCTAGTTTTATATTTTTCCATTCCCTCCGAAATTCTATCCGTTTCCATTTTCAGCATTTCGTCGGAACTAATTACCGTTATATTGCTCTTTTCCAGCCTTTCATACAATTTTTCCAGTTTTTCAATTTCCCTCTCTGCATCCGGAATAGCATTCAAAATCTCGTCTTCCGTAATAAATCCTCTTTGCTTGGAGCGATAAATCAAATCTTCTAAAAGATCTTTCTTTTTTTCTTCCGCCTGCTCTTTTTCATCCGAACGTTGCTTTCTGGTTTTTTTTGCTGTCTTCTCTCTTCTTTTTTTCTCGGTTTTATGCAGACTCTTTTTATTCCGCAGATTTATCTTCTTCTTTCTTTTTTCCATTTTTTTCTTTCCGGATGCCTTCTTTTTTACTGCCGAATTTTTCCTTTTTTTCTTCTTTGATTTATTTTTCATAATTTTTGAAAAAACTTAAACCAAATCCTGACAGATTTTGTTAAATTCGGACCTTAAAAATTTTATGGCCTCTTGATCTTTTTTTTCTTCGGCAACTTTCAGATCATGTGTAATTTTTTGAAGCTTTTCTTTTTTAAGTTCCCTTTTTATCTCAACTATGATTTCGTCCAATTCTCTATCCTGATCGGCTATGATTATTTCTTCAAGATTGTTATTTAAATCCAATCTGTATTTTTTTTTAAAATAAAGATTTTCCGCCCTATTTTTCTCTTTATCTGTTTTGAGCAGCTTTATTAAATTATCAAAACTAAAACCAGCCTCTCGGCCTTTTTCAAGCATAAAATTCAGAAGACTGTCTTTTAGCGCGGTTATTTCATCTTTTTTGGTTTTCGCCGCTTTCTTCCAAATTTCTGCTGAAACCAGCATAAGACCAATGATTTCATCAGCGAGTATTTCTATTTTTCCTCTAAAACCTCTTTCATCATCCTTTCCATAAGAATCCGTTTTTTCTGCCGTTCTACCTTCAAGAGTAGCTCTTTTAAGAAGTCCAGTCAATATAGTTTCAGCCACATCCAGATCTTCTCCTAACTTTTTTATCCAATGACTTTTTTCTATGGCGCTGCCAATGTTTGAAATCATATCTAAGATTATTTCCGAGATTTTTTTCTTATCTTCAGGCTTACTCTTATCAAAATTAGAAAATGTTTTTTTATAGAAATATTCCATAGCCGGCAGAGATTCTTCTACTGATTTGACTAGCGCTTCAGGATTTTCCCTGGCAAGATCAGCCGCGTCTTTTCCGGACGGCAAAGTTACAACAGAAATGCTCATCTCATTGGCTAGGCCCATCTTGATGCTTTTTTTGGTAGCCAACTCCCCCGCACTGTCCATATCAAAAAACATTTTTATATTCGGCGTATATCTTTTTATGATTTTTATCTGATCTTCCGTGAGGGCCGTCCCGGAAACCGCCATGACATTTTTGATGCCGGCCTGACTTGCTGCAATCACATCCATATTTCCTTCCACCAGAAGAACCGAGTTTTTCTGTCTGACCTCGCCTTTTGCCTTGTCTATTCCGTAGAGAATTTTGCTTTTATGGTATACTTCCGTTTCCGGAGTATTCACATATTTGGCCTGTGATTCATCGCCTCCCGGCGCCACCCGCGCGCTATATCCGACAACACGGCCGGAATAATCCGCAATGGGAAACATAATTCTTTCACGAAAACGATCATAATAATCTGCTTTATTTTCCTTCTTTACAAGTATTCCCGTCTTAAATATTTCATTGACTTTAAATCCTCGCTTTATTAAGAAAGTCAAAATATTGCGCCATCCTTTCGGTGCGTATCCCAAACGAAATTCCCTTATTGTTTCGTCTTTCAGCCCTCGCTCACGAAGATAGCCCAAAATTTTTATTTTTCCCGGACCATTCCATAGCTGATATTCGTACCATTTTGTCGCCAGCTCCAGAATTTCCAGCGTCCTATTTTTCTCCTGAGTTTTTTGCGGACTGTATCCCTGAAGCTTTACGCCGGCTTTTTCAGCCAGAGTTTTCAAAGCTTCTCGAAATTCCAATCCTTCCATCTCCATAACAAAACTAAAAATATCCCCGTGCTTCTGACATCCAAAGCAATGCCAGAACTGCTTTTCCTCATTGACTGAAAATGAAGGCGTTTTTTCATTATGAAAAGGGCAGAGAGCTCGATAATTGCTCCCTGCCTTCTCAAGCCGGATATATTCTCCCAAAACATCAACGATATTAAGCCTGTTTTTTATTTCCTCAAGATCATTTGCCATGTAAATATCGTACTATAGTACAAGAAAATAGGCAAAAAGTTGCATTTGGCGGAGGCGGAGAGATTCGAACTCTCGGTGCCGGTTAAGACACACTTGCTTTCCAAGCAAGCTCACTAGACCACTATGAGACGCCTCCATTAAGCTAAAGCAAGGCTTTTGGCCTCGCTTTTAATCTATCAGTAATTTTGTATTTGTTCAACTTTTACCCTATTGAGTAAATTTTGCGAAGCAAAATTATTTTTCCGAAAGAAAAATTACTCAACAGGATGAACCTTTATCTTTCCATCTTAGAAATCTCCATAGTCGTCTTTATAACCGTATCGGGATTGAGAGAAATGGAATCAATGCCTTCTTCGACGAGAAACTTAGCAAAATCAAGGAAATCGGAAGGGGCTTGGCCGCAAATGCCGACTTTTCGCTTCGATTCGTGCGCCTTTTTGATGACTTGCCTGATCAATTCTTTGACCGCTTCGTTTCGTTCGTCATATACATGAGCTACCTTAGCAGAGTCGCGATCTACTCCTAGAGTCAGTTGTGTAAGATCATTCGAACCGATGGAAAATCCGTCAAAAATTTTGGAAAATTCATGGGCTAAAATTACGTTGGATGGAATTTCGCACATTACATAAACATCCAGATCATTTACTCCGCGCTTGAGTCCGAATTTTTCCATCTGGACCAGCACTTTTTTTCCTTCTTCAATTGTCCGGCAAAATGGAATCATCGCTTTCATGTTGGTGAGACCCATAACATCCCTGACTTTTTTGAAAGCCATACATTCCAGACGGAATCCATCGACATAATCTGGATCGTAATAGCGGGAAGCTCCCCTCCAGCCGATCATCGGGTTTTCTTCTTTCGGCTCAAATCCTTTTCCGCCGATGAGTGTCGCGTATTCGTTGGTTTTGAAATCGCTCATCCTGACAATCACGTCTTTCGGATAAAAAGCCGCCGCGATTCTGCCAATGCCCTCTGCTAATTTTTCCACAAAAAATTCTTCTTTGTTTTTGTATCCATGCGTCATTTCCTCAATTTTTTTCTTTTCTTCCTTATCATGGACTTTTTCAAAATGGCGCAGCGCCATCGGATGAATTTTAATATATTCCGTGATAATAAATTCTTCGCGCGCCAGCCCCACTCCGTCATTGGGGATGAAGGATAATTCAAAAGCCTGATCTGGATTTCCCACATTCATCATAATATTGGTTCGGGATTTCTTGATGCTTTTGAGATTGGTTTTTTTGATTTCATATTTCAAAACTCCTTCAAAAATCTGTCCGACTTCGCCTTCCGAGCAGCTCAAGGTCACATATTTCCCGTCTTTTATGGATTTGGTCGCATTTCCGGTTCCCACCACACAAGGAATTCCCAATTCCCGGCTGACAATGGCCGCGTGCGATGTGCGTCCGCCGCTGTTGGTTACGATGGCACTCGCAATTTTCATAATCGGCTCCCAATCCGGATCAGTCATCTCCGTTACCAGCACTTCACCCTTTTTGAAGCTCGCGATCTTCGCCACGTCCTTTATCACATTAGCTTTTCCTGATCCGATTTTGTTTCCAACAGCACTGCCAGAGCAAAGAACTTTACCTTTTTGCTTCAAGATGTATTCTTCCAAAACATTCTTGTCTTTTTGCGATTGCACTGTTTCCGGACGAGCCTGCACGATATACATTTCTCCCGATCGACCGTCTTTAGCCCATTCGATATCCATTGATTTTCGGTAGTGCTCTTCGATTTGCATTCCCCAAGAAGCTAGCTTCAACACTTCATCATCCGTAAGGCAGAATTTTCTCCGGTCTTCCTGCGGAACAGAAACGTTTTGAGTTGTAGTTGTTCCGCCGACTGAATATACCAATTTGCTTTCCTTGCTTCCCAGTTTTTTTCCGATTATCGGCCGAAAACCTTTTTTGAGAGTGGGCTTGTGAACAATAAATTCGTCCGGATTAACTTTGCCTTTCACGATATTTTCTCCCAATCCCCAGGAACCATCAATCACGATCGCATCCTGAAATCCCGATTCCGTGTCAATCGTAAACATAACACCGCTCGAAGCTTCATCGGAGCGAATCATTTTCTGCACTGTCACAGAAAGTGCCACATCAAACTGCCCGAATCCCTTGTCCACGCGATAGGAAATAGCGCGATCAGTAAAAAGCGAAGAAAAACATTTTTTTATGGATTCTATTAGCTGGTATTCTCCGCTAACGTTCAAATAAGATTCCTGCTGGCCCGCAAAAGAAGCATCGGCGAGATCTTCTGCCGTAGCGCTCGAACGGACCGCCACATCCACTCCGCCGACAAAATGATTGGTGTGATCTTCTTTGTCCCAGGTAATTCTAAAACTCTTGCCCTTCAAATATTCTTTGGAAATTTTGGCGTAGGCTTCGATAATTTCATTGTGCAGATCTTCCGGAAATTCTGCGGCTAATATGGCTTGGCGCATTCGATATCCATGCTCAGATAAATTGCGCATGTTTCCAGTATTCAAGCCTTTTAATATCTTTTTAAACTTTTCATCAAGATTATTATGCTTTATAAAATAGCGATAAGCATTTGACGTCACCGCAAAGCCATCAGGAATATTTATCCCACGTTTACGAAGCTGGCTATACATCTCGCCGAGCGACGCATTTTTTCCTCCAACCAGCGGAATGTCTTTTATTTCAATTTCGCTAAACCAGAGGATGTTTTTTTGATTTTTTGATTTTGATTTTGATTTTTTTGTTTTAAACATAAAAAATTTAAAGAAGTTATTTTATGATTTTATTATACCACAAAAAACAAAAGGGACAGTATGGCTATCTCTTCGTATTATAAACAAATTAATTTTATTTTATTTCTTCGACTTTAACCAGACTCATATGCTCTCGCTTTACGTGCGGCCGGCCGGTAACAATCACTATCCGGTCTTTTTCTTTTAGAACGCCGCTTTTAAGGAGTGTTTTTTTGGATTCATCGATCAGTTCGTCAAGCGTCCGGCAATCAGGCAGAATGAAACTTTCTGTTCCCCAAAGAATAGATAATTGATTATGCGTCTTTTCGCTATTGGTCACAACCAAAATATTCTGCTGCGGGCGGTGCCTGGCAATCATATGAGCCGTGAATCCCGAAACACTGGCCACCACAATCGCCACTGCTCCGCTGTCTTTAGCCAGCTCATGGGCGCTATTAGCTACCGCGGCGGAAACAGAAGATTTGCTATCCCCCAAAAATCCATGCTTCAGATCATCAAAAGGCGATTCTTCGGTGCGATTGATTATTTCCACCATGGTTTTCACTGACTCTAAGGGATATTTGCCGTTAGCCGTTTCCCCGGAAAGCATCACTGCGTCCGCGTGATCGATGACGGCGTTGGAAACATCGCTCACTTCTGCGCGAGTCGGACGGGCATTTTCAATCATGGAATTGAGCATTTGCGTCGCCACAATCACCGGTTTTCCAGCCCGAAGACATTTGGCTACCATTTCTTTTTGATAAATTACCACCCGGCTTTCCTCAATCTCAATCCCCAGATCTCCGCGAGCTACCATGATTATATCCGATGCCATTATGATCTCATCAATATTCTTAAGCGCTTCCTTTCTTTCAATTTTGGAAACAATCTTAGGAAGATTGGTTTTTCTATCCAATATTTTCTTTATTTTTTCTTTTGCGCTGTTTATATCCTTTGCATTGCTTACAAAGGAAAGCGCTACAAAATCAACGTTTTTGCGAAGAGCATATTTAAGGTCATTTTCGTCTTTTTCGGTAAGCGCGCTTACTTTCAGACTAGCATCCGGAATATTGACTCCTTTATGGTTTTTTATAGTTCCGCCGTTTATCACTTTTCCTAAAAGCAAATTATCCTTTTTTTCCACTACCTTTATTTTCATCAAACCATCTTCAATAAGTAGCTCATTTTCAACACTTATGCTTTTTATAATGTTGTCCCAGTCAAGTTTTATAAATTTTAAATTTTTATCATTAGAAATTGATTTAAAATTTAAAATTGAAAATTGAAAATTTGCAGGCAGCGATGTATCCCCAATCATTACATACTCGCCCGTTTCGATTTCTACTTCTTTATCTACTGTTATCCTGATCCTCGGTCCTTGAAGATCAGCCATAACCCCGACCGGTATTTTCAATTTTTCGCTTAAATGGCGGATATTATCAATCAATTTTCCATTTGATTCATGGGTTCCATGGGAAAAATTTATCCTGGCTACATTCATGCCTGATTTTATCATTTCTTCCAATATTTTCGATTTCTCACAAGATGGTCCGATAGTGGCCACGATTTTTGTCCGCTTATCCATATTTTTTTCTTAACTGGTATACTTCTATATTCTCATAATAAAGCAAAACAGGCAACCCAAAAGCTGCCTGTTTTAAAATCTATTTCAAAGCAATTATTTGATAACATGGATGCTTCCAATGAGTGGCAACGGTTTCATCTCTCCCTTGGCAGCGCTGATAATTCCCATAATAGCCATAACTAAAAGAAAAATGCATCCGAGTGGCAAAATTATAAACCAGCCTAAAATTGGTATGGCGCCGCCTAAAATGTTCACAATTACTGCGGCAATAAGCAGAAGAAGCTGCTGATTGGCATGAAATTTAGCAAAAGGGCTATTTTTTGCATCAGTTACCAAAGGAATAAAAAATAAAATAGGAATAATGTAACCAACAATGGCCATTGCCTTATTTTTTTCTGCGTCATTCCCGCCAGCTTGAGGAGCCGGAGGAGTTTGATTTTGGGTTGTTTGTTCGTCCATAAGTCACCGCCTTTCTATTACTAAGAATATTTTCCTCTAGTTTAATTTTAGCATAGTCTCTCTAAAATTCACAAGCAGCTATTTTAAGTCCAAAAGTTCATTAATGATTTTCTCTGGAATCGGATTTTTTTTCGGGCTTATCCCGGGATACCTCCACGCGCTAATGATGCGAATCAGTCGATTCGCCGAATTTCGAATTTCGAATTTCGAATTTCGAATTTTTTTGGAAACCTGCCTGCCGGTAGGTAAGGTTGGAAATTGGGATTTGGAAATTGCTCCGTGATAGCGGAGCTGGTACATTACCCAGATTTCCTGCTTCCAAATCTCCTTTCTATTTATTAGTTTGGGGGAAACCGGCTGCATTACGGCGATAGTATTCTTGACTATTCCTTCTTCTTTTCTTTTTGGACGACGAACAACGCCCAAGATTTTCTGGGCGCTTAAACTATAATATTGCATTTTATATTTCGCATGCTCCGTCCAATAGTATTTTTCCGTATTTTTAGGGAAGTTTAGGCGCATTTTAATCGTTATGGATGTAATAATAATAAGCTTTTCCGTATAATTCCGGTATTTTGTGTTTTTTCAAGTATTCTTCCATTTTTTTCTTCCCGCTTTTTCCCTTTTCCACTATCGGACAAACATCTTTATCCATAATCAACTTATACCTCCCTTTTTTATCAAATTTAAGGCAAATCGGAAAAAGCCTGCAATCTACCGGCCTTTTTTTATATATCCGGCATCCGGTGTTGCCCTTATTTTGAAAAATACATTGCCCGTCTTTTTTTCTTTTGAGAATAAAAATGTCCTGAAAAGGAGTTTTTATTTTTATTGAATATTTTTTGAACCTTTTTTCTTCAAACGGAAAAAGCACCGGATTAAAACATTCAACTCCGCAACAAATAGTGCATTTTCCGCATTTTATATCAATCATTTTTTATTTAACTTCCATGCCCCGAAGAGCAGCTATTCTTTCTTCGATAGGAGGGTGGGTCATAAATAACTTAGATACTTTTTTTCCTTTAAATGGATTGGCAATGTAAAGATGGGCAGTGGCCCGATTAGCCGCTTCAAGCGGTTCTGCATCTTGTGATATCTTTTCAAGAGCTCTCGCAAGCCCTTCCGGATAGCGGGTAAGCAGCGCTCCATCCGCATCCGCCAGAAATTCGCGCTTTCTTGAAATCGCCAGCTGCATTAGCATTGCCGCGATCGGAGCCAGAATTGAAAGAACTAGAGCTAGAACAATCATAGCAATTCGAAATGGTCCCCCGTTATTGTCATCATCTCCTCCAAAAAACGCCCAATGGCGAAACCAATCTGCCAGAAGGGTAACAAAACCGACCAAAATCACGATAATTGTTGAAAGTAAAATATCTTTATTCCCAATGTGAGAAAGTTCATGGGCAATCACGCCTTCAAGTTCTGTTTTTTCCAATTTGTCTATTATTCCGGTCGTAAGACAAATCACTCCATGCTCCGCATTACGTCCGGTAGCAAAAGCATTCGGAGCACTGTCTTGGATGATATAAATTTTTGGCACCGGCAGACCAGCTGTGATGCAAAGGTTTTCGACTAAATGATATATTTGGCGTCCGCTGTTATGGTCAACCAATTTTGCTCCGCTCATAGCCAGAACAATTTTGTCGCTCCACCAATATGAACTAAAACTCATAACAATGGAAAAAATAACCGCACCGTAAAGAATGGCGCTGTTTCCCATCGCTCCGGCGAAAACGTAACCGACTGCAATCACAAATACCAAAAACCCGGTTATATAAACCCAGGTGAGGCGGGTGTTTTTATCAGCTTGATTGTATAAGGTCATAAAACATGGAACATAAAACATGGAACATAAAAAACGATCTAATTTGTTATATGCTCCATGCTATATGCTGTATGACTAAAATTCCACTTTTACCGCTTCTTTTTCTCCTTCTCCTGCCTCAAAAAAATCCCGTTTGGTGAAATTCAGCATTCCGGCAAAGATATTGTTCGGAAAGACTTGGATTTTCGTATTGAAGTCGCGCACATTACCATTGTAAAACCTTCGAGCAGCTTGAATCTTGTCTTCCGTGTCGGTCAGCTCCCGCTGAAGCTCCAAAAAATTCTGATTAGCTTTTAAATCCGGGTAAGCTTCGGCTACAGCAAACAAGCTTTTCAAAGTATTAGAAAGCGTATTCTCAGCCTGGGCCTTGTCAGCTGCTGTTCCGGCTCCCATAGCCCGTGTCCGAGCTTCAGTTACTTTTTCAAAAACCTCTTTTTCATGAGCCGCATAACCTTTCACAGTGCTAACCAGATTAGGAATCAGATCATATCGTCTTTTGAGCTGAACATCAATATCGCTCCACGCTTCATCAACGCGATTTTTAAGCTTAATCAAGCCATTATACATAGCGATTATAGCAATAAGAATCAATGCTAGAATAATAATTAAAATTAATCCCGTTCCCATTTTTTTATCTCGCCAAAAAATCCCCAGATTTTGGCTTTTTTAGTTAATTATCAAATTAATTCTACCACCCTAATCTTTTTATGTAAAACCCAAAAAATGTGCTATAATAAAGTTGCGAACAATGAATAATACAAAAAATTATGCTGGATATATCAAAATATTATGCCTTCATCCTCCCTATAATAATCTGGATTTTTATTTTTGGAGTGAAAATAATAATTTTCTCATTAA
Organism: Patescibacteria group bacterium; assembly: GCA_022711335.1. GTDB lineage: Bacteria > Patescibacteriota > Minisyncoccia > Moranbacterales > UBA2206 > JAKLFF01. The sequence goes on from JAKLFF010000001.1 coordinate 396,064, forward strand.
AACACGGCTGGAACCAGGATATAAAAGACACTTTGGCACATGTAGGCCATGGGCATATGCCTTCTGCTCATACAGCATTCGTTTTGTCTCTTGTCACATCCATAGGCTATTATAAAGGCATGGATTCAGGCGCTTTTTCCGTGGCGATAATTTTAGCTATCATTATTATAGACGACTCGATAAGGCTTCGAATGTACATTGGAGACCAGGGAATGTATCTTAATCGGCTGGCCGAGCATTTAAATCTAGGGAAGGAAGAATTTCCAAAAATGAAAGAAAGAACGGGACATAAAATAAGCGAAGTGATCGTTGGCGGAATGCTGGGAATTTTTCTGACTATTTTTCTTGCAAAAATCCTGGAAAAATATCCCCTAAATCTACCCGATATTTTCCAATTCTTCTAAGATAACTTTTTTATCATTCCATGGAATCCTTTTCTTTCCAACAGCCATCATTTCTTCCGCGCCTTTTCCTGTGACAGCAACAATATCTCCAGGCTTTGCCAAATGCAGAGCTTTTTTTATCGCTTCGCGGCGATCCGTTATCCGCCAGCAGTTTATCTTTTCCTCCTTGTGGCTTGTATTATTTTTGTCCCCGTTAATTCCGACAACTCCCGAAAAAACTTCATTAATTATTTGTTCCGGATCTTCATAGTAAGGATCTTCGTTGGTTACAATCGCATAATCCGCATTTTCTCCTACAATCTTTCCCATAATCGGGCGCTTTCCTCGATCCCGCTCTCCGCAAGAACCAAAAACAGAAATTATTTTTGAACCTTCTTTTTTTATGGTTTTTATATAATCATACAGCTTTTCCAAAGAATCAGGAGTAACGGCATAGTCTACGATGATTTCAAAACCTTTATTATTCAGCACTCTCTCTAATCTTCCCGAAACTCCTTTTATTTTTTCTAAAGCACCTTTGATAGTCTCCAAATTTATATTTTCTGAAAGTCCCACACAAGTCGCCGCCAGCGCATTTTCAATATTAAATAAACCCGGAATATTAAGATAGAATTTTGAATTTTGAATTTTGAATTTTGAATAATTTGCGCTAGTTTCGATATCTTCTGCCGTTATTTCCTTAATTTTTGAATTTGGATTATTATGTTTATTCGAAATTTTAAATTTGAAATTTGAAATTTTTATGGAGTATCCGTATTTTTCCTCCCCAAATTCCAAAAACTCTTCCGGATTTTCCATATCTAAATTCACAATTGCCACTCTGACATCCTCAAACAATTTTATTTTTGCCAAACGGTATTCCGTCATTGTTCCGTGATAATCCAGATGTTCCCTGGTTATATTTGTAATGACTGCCGTATGGAATTTTATGCCAGCCACACGATATTGATCCAAGGAATGCGAAGAGACTTCCAAAATCATATAGTCACATTCTTCCGTGACTGCATCGTTAATAAATTTCTGAACCTGAAAACTGGAAAGGGTGGTAAATTTGGTTCTATTGACCCATTCTTTTTTCCCCAGCTTAAAATTAATTGTTGATGCCATAGCGACTTTTTTTCCCGTTTCTTCCAGTATTTTCGCAATCATCTGGCAGGTAGTTGTTTTTCCATTTGTGCCTGTCACGCCGATAACTTTTATTTTCTTGGAAGGAGAGCCGTAAAAGAAATTGGCCAGCATAGCTTGAAAAAGATGATAAACATTTTTCAGTTTTTGAGGAAGCAAATTATTTATTCTCATATTTTTTATCGGATAAGGCTTTTTAATTTTTGAATTAATCTATACATACAATATTTACCATGGTTTATGACAACATCATAGCACCCCGGAAATTCAACCGGCCTTGTATCCGACGCAAATCCCAATTTAAACCGCGTAATTCCTTCCCAGGAATTATTGTTATATGTTTTATGTTTTATGTTATACGATTTAATTCCTCCAAAATCGTATTTTTTGCATCCCGCGTCTTTGGCATCCTGAATCTGTTTCCACTGAAGAAGATACGGCGCCATAACGTTCCTGTACTCATTATACGATGCGCCATGGAGATAGGTGCAAGTGTTTCCGTAAAATACCGTCAGATTCGCTGCAATTATTTTGCCCTGGCACTCGGCTATATACAACTTCAGCATATTTTCTGGTATTATTTCTGCCATTTTTCGATAATATTCATCTGGATGTGCGATTATCCCCTGTCTTTTGGCCGTAATTTTCGTAAGTTTTATAAATTCATCCATATATTTTCGATCTTCAAAAACCTTCACGCCTTTCTTTCCCGCAAGCCTTATGTTGTATCTTGTTTTCGGTTTCATCTGAGACAAAATTTCTTCTTCAGATTTCGCGATATCCATTACTAAGATCTCTTTAGGCTGCATATCATGCGGCGCTTTAACAATTTTATACTTAATATTTTTTTTTATTACTTCTAAAATTTCACTTATTGCTGGTTCAATCCTAACCCAGCCGACATTTTCTTTTTTCGCTAAATTAATTATTGAATTTATGTTATATGTTTCATGTCCCATGTTCAATGACACAATTGGTCCCCGCGAAATATAAAAATATTTTCCAACTACTGGAAGTCTATGCTCAATAATAGATGCTCTAAAATTCTCTCCGGGAATATTATAAGTTTTTCTTCCCACGCTTTCCTGAAATTTCCGCCACTCGGGAGACTGCAAAAATCCCCCATCGGGAGAATTTTGCTGAATAAATTTTTTTATATTTTCTTGCATTATATTGCCATACCACGAGCAAATTTTACGCGGAGCTCTTTAGCGCGCGTAGTTTGAACCAGGTTTATTAATACTAACTCACTTTCCTGAAACTGGTTTTATTAATATCTTCTAATATTTTCAATGTTGCTACAACCGAAGAATTAGAAATGTTTTTTAAAGCAAGCCTGTCCTTGTATTTTTTGTATATAGGAGTTATAAACTCATCCCCCCAGGAAGGAGAAAATGTAATAACACCAACAAAATCAATAATTATATCATCCGTATCAGCTGCTGATTCTAGTGTTGGGCCGAAAGCCAAAAAGGCCTCTTTGCCTGATTGTCTGGATACTAAGGTTGTTCCAAATTTTTTTAGTTTGATTATCATATCTTTAATTTAAAATTTAATTCTTGCAATACAGCCATGAACAATTTCATCTTCTTGGGTAATATTAATTTTTTAATTCCAGCTTGGCATTTCCAGTCTGAAAAAAAAGAGTCACATTATTTTCAATAATAACATTTCTGACAAATTTTAATCCATTCCCTCTCGCTTCCGGCGATCGACCGGAAATTATTTCCGTAAATGCCACTCTCAATGCTTCTTCATCAGATTTCAAATCCTTTTTTATTCTGCTAAGGGTTTTCAAAATTCCTTGTCCGCGATCAGCTAAAACAATTTCTCTTCGATCGGTATCGTATCCAAAAAATACTCCAAGAATATCATGCCAATGTCCAATATTATGATCAAAAGAATTGTTGCCGATCTCACCGGTTATAGCAACAATTAGCGGGAATGTATTTTTTAAGTTGTTGATATAGCTAAGTTTTTTCTGAAGCTTTATGAGTTTAGCCTGAAATACCGCGCTATTTTGGCAATAAAAGAGCTCTTCAGGCTCATTAGTCGAAATCGCCGATATCCATTTTTGGGCCATTGCATACAAATCTATCTCTAGCATACCCATTTTTTGCAAATACTTCTCAATGTCACTCAATCTATAAAAGCGCTTTCCGCTCTTTCTAACAGCGGAAAACTGCCCGTTTTTATCCCAGCGCCTTAGAGTATCGATTGATATCTGCATCATTTTAGCAGCTTCTCCAATCGGTATTAATTTTTTATTTGTAATGTTATTCATGGTTGCACGATAGCATATTATTCTTACCTATGCATACCTATGCATATTCATTATTTCATCTATCTACCGAAAAAGGGCTTAAACAAGCCGCAATTATGCATTCTGAGCGGGTAGGGGGAGTCGAACCCCCATCTTAACCTTGGGAAGGTCACATAATAGCCGCTATACGATACCCGCGAAAGCGAGCGGAAGCTCGCTAAAAAATTACTCTTCTGTTGTGACATTTAGTGCCACGCCGGTTTTTCCGGAACTATTATCTCTTTCGTCGTTTCCTATCATAACCAGAACTTTGCTTTTTCCCTTGCTGAAATTAAGCATTTTTCCGTTTTCTCCCATGTCAGCTTCAGTGTCCTTCTTCCAGCCGTTTTTTCCCATTTCTTCTTTATATTTGGAAAATACATCGCTTTCAATGGCAGCTGTGGTATAACTGACTGAAAACCCCTCGCCTTGAGAAGAGCTGGAAATAGCCATATTTATCTTAGCATCGCTGTAGACAAAAATGTCTTTAGGAAAATTATCCGGAAGTTTGGCTCCGCCCTCCTCAGAAACAGTCATTTTCCCTTCTTTGGTTTCAATAGTCGAAACTCCTCCGTCCGAATTAATATCTACTTTCGCGCCTGTTTGGGATTCAATTCCTTTTTCCACAATTTTTTCCCCTACTTTTTTGCTTGCCCATTCGGTGCATCCGCAGCCGGAAAGAACAAGCACTGAAGAAATAAGTATTCCTCCAGCCAATAATTTTTGCATGTTTTTCATTGGTTTGTTTTAATAATTAATTAGATGGTTTTGTGTTATCTTTTTCCCATATTCCTAAGCGCCTGCTTGACTCTCTGCCCCACATCCTTCACATCATTTGGCACTGATTTCAACGCATCTCTGGCTTCAGAATTAGTATAGCCCATAGACACCAGCGCTTCAATTGCGTCGCTGTCAATGGCCACTTTCTCTTTTTCACCGGTTGAAATGTCAGCCACTTTGTTTTTTAGTTCAAGTATAACCCTCTCAGCCGTTTTTTTGCCAATACCAGAAACTTTGGTAAGAATAGACGGATCTTCATTAAGAATGGCGGTTTTTATGGTTTTGGGAGTTGCAATTGAAAGTATGCCAGTGGCTGCTTTTGGGCCGATTCCGGAAATGGAGATTAGCAGTTCGAACATTTCCAGCTCTTCAAAAGCCAAAAAGCCATAAAGCGCCAGAGTATCTTCCCGGACGTAAGTATGGATAAATAAATTTATCTCTTGCATTCCGGCCACTTTTCCGAAAGTATAAGCAGATAGATAGACTTTATATCCGACACCATGCACATCCACCACGGCGTAATTATCCCTGACATATTCGATTTTTCCTTTGAGTTTGGCAATCACAGCTTAATCTTATCATCTTATTCCTCTCTTGCCAAAAACCAGATCCCGTGCTAAAAATAATAAAGTCTCAGTTCATATAACATGTAACACATAACATGAAGCATCTGTTTTTGGAATAAATATTTGTTCCATGTTATATGTTTCATGTTCCATGATTTATGCCTATTAAAAAATCAGCCAAAAAATACATGCGGGTAACCGCAAGGAAGACCGAAAAGAACCGAAAAATCAAAGGCCAGTTTCGATCTGCCATAAAAGCAGTTCGTGAAACCGCAGCCAAAGGCGACCAAGTCAAGACTAAGGAAGCTTTTAAGCGAGTTCAAATAGCCCTGGACAAAGCCGCCCAGAAGAAAGTGATCCACAAAAACACCGCTGCCCGAATGAAATCAAGGCTTAACAAACTGGTAAAAAATATTGCTAAGAAATAATGAGGTTAGCATATAAAAAATCATCCTGAAATCCAAGGATGTTTTTTTATCTAAAAACGGTACTTTAGCAAAGGAGAACTGCTATGGGAAGCAAAGATGATATAACAGTCAAAGCCAGCGCCGCACTGCGCCATATCTGGGACGGCAACGCAGATCTTATTGGAAGAACCTGGGGAAGAAAGAAAAATGGCCGAGTCAATCCGTTTTTCGGAACAAACATCACTCTTGCAAAAGGAGATGAGATGGTTTCCGTTTGTGAAAGAAATGGTGAGTTAGTTATTCACCAGTTTAAAAGGACAGATTCCACCGAACTGGGCGAAGAGATAAAAAAAGCTCTTATCAAATCCGGACTCATATAGCTCTTTCCAAGATTTTAAGCTTCGACCTGACGCATTAGGTTTGGAGCTTTTTTTATTCTATAATGTAGCCATGAAAAAGCTTTTCTTTTTGGCCCTGGCTATTCTTTTCATTTCTGGCTGTTTCTGCGCCAAATTTTCCATATTCAGCCGCAAGGAAAATTCAAGGCCAGACCAGGGCTTGGCCTTTAAGTATCCCTTATCGAATACCGACAGCGCTGATGCAAAAGAACCGGCAAAAAAAGTTTTAATCCTGATGTATCATTATGTCCGTAAAGTCCAAAAAGAAGACAATCCGCTTGGATATAAGCTTTCGGTCGATCCAAACGCTTTTAGCGAACAGCTCGAATGGCTAAGAGAAAATGGATACCACAGCGTATCAACAAAGGATATTATTGAAAAAAAGATAACCAGAAAATCAATTATTTTGTCATTCGACGACGGCTATGAAGATTTTTACATCGAAGCTTTGCCGCGGCTGAAAAAATACGGGTTCAGCGCCACTTGCGCGATTATTGTAAACCAAATTGACACTCCGCATTATCTTTCAAAAAATCAAATCAGAGAACTCGTCTTGTCTGGGATAGAAATTGTATCACATAGCATGAATCATCCAGACCTGACAGCGCTCGACAGCAGAGAGCTTGAAGATGAATTAAAAACAAGCAAGGATGTCCTTGAAAGTGAATTCGGAATAAAAGTGGAGACTTTCGTCTATCCTTATGGAAAGTTCGACGAAAATATCGAGGAAAAATTGAAAAATCTTGACTATTCACTCGGCATAACAACAAAATCGGGAACGGCAAGCCTTACAAAAAATCCTTTTAAGCTGCCCAGGAGAAGGGTGGATAACCGAGACAGCTTTGACGGGTTTATAAAGAAAATCCAAACCAGCGATTGGTAGGCCGCGGCCGAAAGCCAGAAAATCGTATTGTAGCCGATTGTTGGCTATTGGCTAAAGTTCTGCTACAAGCTTATCTAGCGCCAGTTTTATGTCTATTTTCCCGGTTTTAATTTCAGTATCAACACTTCCAAGCTTTTGATAAATCTCTTTTAATTTGGAAAATGAAAAATTTCTGATCTGCCCAAGACTTTTGCGGATAACAAACGGGTGCATTTTAGTTATCTTGGAAATTTCATATTCGCTGGAAATTCCGCTTTCCTTAAGATCGGCGATTTTCAGAAGATTTCGGAATTGATAGAGAAACATGGAAAAAATATAAAACGGATCGTCGCCTTTTTTAAGATGCCTATGGAGAAGCAGAAGCGCTTCTTTTTTATTATTCGCGCCAATGGCATCGACTGTCGCAAAAATATTGCTGTCGAGATTGGCGCTTACCAGTGCATCAACATCATTTTCAATAATCATATTTTCTCCTGAATAATCTGCCAATTTTTGCAGCTCTTTGTCCAAAATAGCCGCATCGCTTCCGACGTATAAAATGAGCTTTTCAAGCGCTGCTTTTGAAATGCTCGCTCCCGGGTTTATTTTCTTAATTTTCCCGATAATCCAGGAATCAAGCTTCGCCCCAGTTAATTTTTCAAAGTTTTGCTTCTTTGCGTTTTTTTCAAGAAACTTATAAATCGCATTATTTTTTTTGGGCTGGTTTTCTTCCCAGAATACCGCCACCAAATCTTTATTTTCCAACAATCTCTTTTCATGTTTTTTTAAGAAATCCAGCATTTTTTTCTGATCAGCTTCAAGGAAAGAACTGATAATTCGTTTAATTATAACCAGCCTTTTAGGCGCCAAGAGATTGGCAGTTTCAAGGGAATTTATTATTTTATCTGGCAAAACTTTCTCATCGCACTCAAAAGAAGACAAGCCCGATCCGGACTTGTCGCTTTCAAGATATTTATCCTTTATTTCAAGAAGTTTTATGTGAGATCTAAAAGAATCCTCGCCGTAGAGAAAAATTATCATTTGTATAATTCATAGCTTACCCTTCACGCTTACACATTCATCTTTTCAGCGCCCCACTGAAGCGTCTGTCCTGGCTCTAAAATTTCCAGCCAAACCTGGCCTGGAACAAATTTCACTTCCGCGCCGCTTCCATCATAGAAAAATAATTTGCTATCTGCCTTTGATTTGTCTTTCTTCCAAGAGCCTTCCATTTTCTGTCCGTTCATAAAATAATAAGCTTTTCCGCTGTCGTTTGAATCATACCATGGATCGCCTATTTGAACGTTGTTGTATTGTTCCCCTTCAACGATCTGGCCTGACTGAGCAATCATAACAACTACGTTCTTGGGTGCCAGTCTTTTTCCATTGTTTCGATCCGTATCTGCCACATTACCCCAGGTTCGGAGATAGGAATTTGAGGCTTTGTCATAATCATATTCGGCTGCAAAGGGTCCGGCAAAAGCCACTCTGAGATGCCCTTTATCATCGCCTCGCTGATCTTCTGGCGCTTCCTCTTGATGAGGATAGCCTGCAAATTTATTTTCCAGCCTGTATCCATAATGTTTGGCTCCTTCAATCAGTTTTGCAAATTTGGCATATCCGGTGTCCACTCCCCGCATTGTCCCAGTCGCTTCTTTCCTATAACAATAATCCGGCTGGCCGGGATTTCCTCCATCATTATTGCAATTTATATTATCTACAGTTTTTTTCTCAACACCTTCTTTTATCAGATCAATAGCATAATGCGATCCGCCCCAGTGCACATAAATAGCATCCAGCCCCTGGGCTAGCGCCAGATAATCATGGCGAGAACTTCTCATTGATCCGACATCATCCGGATTGCCGCAAACATAAACACCCATGAGCCGAGTGATTGAAGCTGTGATCACAGGCATTTCAACCACCATATCCGCATCAGAAAATCCGGCTGCCGGACGAGCTGAAACATCTGCCGGCTGCATGACGGCGAAAGGCCTTCTGTTCCAATCGGAGCAGGCTAATCCTGAAATCGGGCTGACATCTCCGGTGTTAGCCGGACCAGTTGTCTCTGTTTTGCCTCCGACGCTTATCTGCCTATTAGTTTGCTTGCTTTTGGATTTGGAGAAATAATAAGCTCCCCCTCCAATCACGATTATCGCAATAACTGCGATAATGATTTTTTGCACTTTGTTCATAAAATATTTACTAATTACGAATACGCTTCGCTTTTACGAATATACTAATATACAAAAAGTTTATTTTTTCGTATATTAGTATATTCGTATGTGATTCGTAATTCGTAAAGAATTACTATTTTTGACAACTAGGACAGAAAAAAATGCTTCTTTGCCACATTTTTTTTCGCACAATTATTGTACCACACCTTTTGCATTTTTCGCCACTGCGCCTGTAAACTGAAATGACTTTTTGATAATTCCCCGGAGCGCCAGAAGTGTCGCGATAATCGCTGTCCGAGGTTCCCCGATATTTTATGCCTTTTTTCAGGATTTTTTTAACAGAATTAAATAAAACTTTCTTTTCTTTGTTGCTTATGTCTGCTGTTTTTCTCCCGGGCAATATTTTCGCGTCAAAAAGTATTTCGCTGCGATAGATATTGCCGATTCCGGAAATCAGGCTTTGGTCCATAAGCACAAGGCCTATTGGCGACTTCGAACGTTTGTCCAAAATATCAGAAAATTTTTGAAAATTAAATTTGGGATCCATTGCATCAATCCCCAAAGATTTTATTTCCTTAAGGCTGTTAATTTTGTCCGTGCTGTCCAGAACAATTTTTCCAAACTTCCGCAGATCAGAAAATTCCAAAGTCCTCCCGGATTTCAGTTTCCAAATGTGATGGATGTATTGATTAACCTTATCACTAAAATAATCGCTCTTTATTCCTTCTCTCCTGTCTGAGGAGAGATGTCCCGAAGGGACAGAGAGGTGGGAGCCAATATTCGGTTTAACTAATAAATGACCAGTCATTTTGAGATGTATGTATAGCGTTTTTCCGCCAGAAAGATCAACAAAAATATTTTTTCCGATTCTCCTAGCTCCCAGAATCTTCAGGTTTTTGATTTCTTTTTTTAACTCTTTAATAGATTTTCCCTTAATCGCTTTTCCCCAATCACTCCAAAAATCAGTGATCGCGTCACCTTTGATTTTTTTGTTCAGATCATCGATTATGGTTTGGACTTCAGGTAGTTCCGGCATTTTTTAAATTTCCAATAGTTTAATTCCTCTTTTTATTGCAACAAAAGCATATCCCCAAAGCAATGGCAGCCATATAGGCATTATTCCAAAAAGTGTGTTTCTGTTAAAAACCTCCACTCCTGTACTGAGAAATATAGCTTCACAAATAATCATTATAAATAATCCAAAAAGTATTATTATATATTCTCTTTTTTCATATTTTATCCAAAAGGAAATGGTTATTATAAGACAATATATAAGTGCTAACCAATAATCATTCCCAACAACAGGAATTAATCCAATCATAATCAAAATCGGAATTGAATTTAGAAAAATTTTGAAAATATTATTTTTCATCTTGTTATTATAAAAGATTAGTAATCAGCGCGATCATTAGATCTTTGTCTTTTGGATTACTTTGGGCAACGAGAAGTGCCAAAGCCACAAGAGCATTGTCATTGATTTTCTTCTCGCCTTTTTTATTGAGAAGATAATTATTTTGAGAAAGATAAGCGATAAACAAAAATGACCCAATGCGCTTGTTGCCATCGACAAATGGATGATCTTTGATGAAGAAATATAAAAGATGAGCCGCCTTTTCGGAAACAGTCGGATAAAGAAACTTGCCACCGAATGATTGATTGAGGTTTCCTAAAATTCCTTCAAGGCTTTGGCCACGTTCCTGGCCAAAAATTTCCGTGGCTTCTTTTTGCTTTGTCAGTTTGTTTTTGAGCTCAAAAATTTCTCTCTGGACCTTTTCATAATCCAAGATACTTTTCTCTTTCGTTTCTTTCTTGATAGCCAGTTTTTCCTGATCAAATTTATTGAGCAGCACCCAGGAATTGGCATATTCCGTAATCACATGCAAAAGCCCGTTCGCTTCGCCTTGACTGAGCAGCTTACTTTGTCTGGTATATTGAAATAGCCGGATAACTTTTTCCAATTCCTGCAATTTTATATCTCTTTGCCTTAATCTTTTTTCATTAACTGTATAACCCTTGATTAAGTGATTTTTTAAAGTCTTTGTGGCCCAAATGCGGAATTGAGCAGCTCTCCCAGAATTTACTCGATAACCTACTGACAAAATAGCATCTAGATTATAGAAGCTTGTTTTATAAGTTTTTCCATCACTGGCAGTATGTTCCAAAATGGAACATACTGAATTTTCCTTCAATTCACCCTCTTTGAATATATTTTTGAGGTGTTTAGTTATAGCTGGCCTTTGAGTTCCAAATAATTCTGCTATTTGCGCCTGTGTCAGCCAAACAGTCTCATCCTGAAGATTAACTTCAAGCTTTGTTTGGCCATCTTTGGCTTTATAGATTACAATTTCACCTCTATTTTTTGGTTCTTTTTTATCTTTTTCTTTTTTCATAGGTATTGTTAGCTGATTATAGTGATATAATATCACTATAAATCATCCTTGTCAATCTCCCTGCTTATCAAATTCCTATTTCTTAGCCAATTTCCAGAGAGTTTCGAAAAATTGCTTATACGAACCAGCTAAAACTGGATTATATATGATGAAACTGGTCACAGGCTCTCCGAACATATTAAAACCAATAGCGTTTGCCCAGACATTGGTGTTTACCATTCCAGTAAAAAGTCCGGGAAGTATTTTATATTCAAATAATTGCCTGTTTTTTACATTATTTGCCAGATATTCAAGTTGATCTTGACTTCCTATGTAACGGACTTTGATTTTTTTTCTTATTCTTAGCTTCTCATATTGTTTGATTTCTTCTCCCATGTTCTTAAAAAATTCATCGCCAGATCCACCAATAATCAGCAGCTCGCTTTCTTCTTCAGCTTTCTCTAGAAGTTCGAATTCATGAGTAATATATGATTCTTTCCCCTGAAAAACTTCGTATTCCTGCTCCTGCGGCAAAACCATTAACCGATTTAGTTTTTCCGCTACACCTTGAGCAATCCTTTTTTGATGTTCGGCCAATCTTTCCAAGACACGCGGATTTTTTGCACTGAATTTTTTTCTTCCGTGCTTTATTACATGTCCAACAAGATTTTTTTGTTCAAGACTATCAAGCGCATTATACACAAACTGCCCGTGAAGACCGGTTTTTTTGACTATTTTCGAACTTCCGACCTCTCCCAGCCGGAGAAGTGCCATATATACTCCTACTTCCTTCTCACCAAGTCCCAACAATTTTAGATCATCTATAATTCCATCATTTTCATTTTTATCAACTATTTTTGACATTAATTATATATTTGTCCTTTTTATAGATATATTTTATCATACATTTTATCATCAATCAATATTGACATTTAATAAATTTTGATGTATAATAGAACGTTACAATGAGAAATGGCAGAGGAATGGCAAATAACAAGTAGTTCTTTGAAAAGGAGCAAAGTATGAGAGTTTCAATTGAAGTGGAGAAAGAAGTAAGAACAAACGGAGTTGTCATAGTGTGGTGTAATAATGGTTTATATTTTGACGAGGGATATGAAGATTGGGAGGAAGGTCTGTTTGCCAACGTTAGTCATGCAGAGAAATTTATAAAAGATGTACTGGCAACTAAAGCTGGGACGGATTATACTTTTACAATTCGTCCATATATCAGGAAAGGAACAATGGATGAATTGTATGAGGTTCTGTATAACAAGAGAACGAAAACAGTTCAGCTCTTCGATATCGGTCGCCAACCTATCTGGATTGGTGGTGATAACAAGCTCAATATGAGTCTCGAAGTCTTGCATGTTTTGCTTTGCTTTCTCAAAACATTTGGTCATAACTTCCAGCCACTCTGGGATGTAGATTCAAGGGAGTGCTGGGTTCATACGCGGGTATACGAGGATGGAAGGGAGAAGTATATAAACAATCGATATTATGATTTATAACAAATGATCCGTGTAGTTTGCTAAAAGAGTTTTTCCCCGACGACAGCGTTCGTCGGGGTTTTTATTTCCACAAAAAAGACGCGAGTATTTCGCGTCTCTACATTTTTTGTTCCATGTTTTATGTTATATGCTATATGACTAAATTTCTCCCCAATTATCCCCAATCTTCACGTCGACGAGTAGCGGAACTTTGAGCTTATAAACTGATTCCATAATTTCCTTAACTTTCTTTGCTACTTCTTCGGCAATTTCTTCCTTTACTTCAAGTATTATTTCGTCGTGAACCTGTAATATCATTCGTATATTCGTATTGGATTCGTAGTTCGTAGAGACTTCTATCATCGCCAGTTTCACAATGTCGGCTGCCAGACCCTGGATCGGCATATTAATTGCCATTCGCTCGGCGGCGTTTTGAACTTGGAAGTTAGGAGAATTTATTTCGTGGATATAGCGCCGGCGGCCGACTTCCGTTTCCACATATTCATGCTCCCTGGCAAATGCTTTCGTGTTTTTGATATAACTGGCCACTCCCTGAAACTTTTCCATATATTCATCGATGAATTTTTTGGCTTCTTCGCGATCGATTCCAGCGGACTGGGAAAATCCGAAGACACTCATGCCATAAATTATCCCGAAATTAAGAGCTTTCGCTTTTCTCCTCATAGCTTCCGTGACTTGGGACAAGGTAACCTTGTTTATTTCTGCCGCTGTTGCCCGATGGATATCTTCCCCTTTCCAAAAAAGATCAATGAGTTTTTTGTCTTCACTGACGTGAGCAACCACTCGAAGATCAATTTGAGAATAGTCAGCACTGACGAGTTTCCAGCCTTTTTCCGCTTCAAATGCTACACGAAGAAGTTGGCCCAAGTCTGTCCGAATAGGAATATTTTGGAGATTGGGTTCAGAAGAGCTTAGTCTCCCCGTGGCTGTAACAGCTTGATTATAGGTCGTGTGAATTCTTTGATCTTTATCAACAAGAAGCGGCAGCGCATCAAGGTAGGTGGTTTTTAGTTTGAAAACTTCCCGGTATTCTTCTATTTTTTCAATAATTTTATGTTCCTGCTTGATTTTCTGCAGTTCCGTGGAAGCCGTGGAATAGTCGGTTTTCCCTTTTTTGATATCCACCGTGGGAATTTTCAGCTTTTCAAATAATATCGGTGCCAATTGCTTTGGAGAATTGATATTAAATTTTTCTCCTGCTAATTTGTAGATGCTTTTTTCCAAGTTTTCAATCCTTTTTCCAATTTTAGCTGAAATGCCTTTGAAAATAATCGTATTTAATTTTACTCCGAATATTTCCATTTCAGAGAGAATCCTGATGAGCGGTGTTTCAATATTTTCAAAAACGTATTTCAAATTATTCTTTTTGTCCTGCGTTTCGCATATTTTTTCCATTTTTTCTTCCAATATATTTTTCAACTTGAAGATATAGCCGGCACTCTGGCAATATTTTTCCGCCATAACTTTCGGGGATTCTATTTCCAGCCCCAGCTGCCCTTTTTTTTCCAGAGTTTCTATTTCTTCACCTAGATTCTCTAAAACCAGCTTTTCCATTTCTATTTTGGCACCGGGATTAAGAACATAAGCCGCCAGCATTATATCAAATAATTTCCCCTCGATATTTATTCCATAGCGTTCCATTATTTCTATGTCCTTTTTCAAATCAAAACCGATTTTCATGATTTTTTTGTTCTGAAATATTCTTTTGATGGCTGCTTTATTTTTTTCACTATACTCAATATAATTCGCCCGGCCAGTCTTCCAACTGAAAGCCACGCCCCAAAGCTCCCGTTCTAAAATTTTCTCCCCGCTGGTTTTAAGTTGAATGGATATTTCTTCCTGTTTTTCAAGATTTTTAAAAAATTCATCTATATTTTTATCATCTACATATTCATACTTAAAGTCTCTTACCCCTTTTGTATTTTTATTCGTAGATTCGAATTTTATTCGTAGATTCGAATCGGTCATGGGTATTCTTTTTACCAGGCTATAGAAATTTAGGTCATTAAATAATCTCACTAATTTTTCCCGGTCAAATTCATGCGTCCTGGCTTTTTCAAGATCAATTTCCACCGGAACATTAGTTCGAATAGTGGCCAGTTTTTTGCTTTGAATGGCAATGCTTCGATCACGTTCCAGTTTGTCTTTCACCGCCCCTTTTACTTCATCCAGATTGGCATATACATTTTCCAAAGTTTCATATTTTTTAAGAAGTTCGATGGCGGTTTTTTCCCCAATACCTTTTACACCGGGGATATTGTCCGACGCATCTCCGCGAAGACCTTTAAAATCAATAAGTTGTTCCGGGGTAAGTGCATAGCGTTCTTTTATTTTTTCACTGTCATATAAAACAGCATCAGAAAGACCCCGACGCATAGTATAAACTTTAGTTTTCCCATTAACGAGCTGCAACGTATCTAAATCTCCGGTTACAATTATATTTTCGATTCCGCCAGCCGGCGGATTTTCTTCGACATATTTCACAACTGTTCCAATCACATCGTCCGCTTCAAACCCTTGCTTTTCCAAAATGGGAATATTCATTGCCCGCACCACCTCTTTGACGCGTCCAATCTGCGCATATAGTTCATCCGGAGCTTTCACTCTCGTTGCTTTGTATTCTTTGTATTCCTCATGCCGAAAAGTCGGTCCGGCCAGGTCGAAGGTAGCAATGATATAGTCCGGCTGGAATTTGGCAATCACCGAAAGAATGGTCGAAGCAAACCCATAAACCGCATTGACCAGCTCACCGCTTTTTGTTGAAAGCGGCGGCAGGGCATGATAAGAACGATGAATAATAGCATTGCCATCAATAAGAATCAATTTTGGAGATGATTTATTCATATCCTAAGTATAATTTGAGATTTAACTTAAGGCAACAAAAAAAGAGTTGTCTTAAAACAGCTCTTTTTTGAAAAATTAGACCTAAAAAATATTATTTTTCTAAAAGCTCCACACTGCTTATTATTACATTTTCAACCGGCCGGTCATTAGCCCCAGTCTGAACATTTTCAATCTTGAGCGCCGTGTCCATGCCGGAAACTACATGGCCAAAAACGGTGTAGCTGGGAGGAAGCGGATAGCTGGGGCTAGCCGTCACAATAAAAAACTGGCTGCCATTGGTGTTGGGCCCGGAATTGGCCATAGCGAGCGTTCCTTGGGCGTATTTTTCCGTTCCTTTGAGCTCATCGGCAAACTTATATCCCGGTCCGCCAGTTCCCCACATATTTATTTTACTTTCATCTTTTGAAAGAGGATCGCCGCCCTGAATCATAAAACTTTTAATTACCCGGTGAAATTTGGTTCCGTCATAAAACTTTTCATTTGCAAGTTTTAGAAAATTATTGACTGTGTTTGGCGCGTTTTTCGCGTCAAATTTTATCTTAATGTCGCCAAGGTTGGTTTTGAGCGTTGCTTCCATATATTTTTTAGATAAATTATTATTTTCATCATTTTCCCCTTTCACATTTCCCTCATTAAGAGCGTTTTGCAATCTTTCGTTTTCCTTATTTACCGCGTTATTTGTATCTTCATGCGCTTTTTTGTTGATATCGACCATCTCAGGCACATAATTGGCTGCATCTTCGATCGGCTGTTCTGCGGCTTTTTTTACATCAGATCCCACGCAACCGGACAAAAGAGCGGCCAAAAAAATTATGCTGATGGATAATAATATTTTTTTATTCATTTCTTTTGTTTTTATTAATTAGATAAACAATTAAAAAAATAATCAGATAAATTAAAATAAAAATAAAGATCCAGCCATTGCGTTCCAGGCGGCAGCCGATTATGCTTTTTTTGTCCCGGCACCAGCTAAAAAACCGGTTTTGCAGAAACGGGAAAACCACCCAAGCCGGAACAATAAAATATTTGTCGAAAATATAAAGAGCAACGTTGATAATGCTGCCGATTTGCAATGTTACCTTCAAATTATTATTTAATTTTATTTTCATAATTATTTTGCCATCCTGAATATGCTTACCTCGCCGGCAGGCATGGAAAGTTTGGAATGGCAATTATTTAATGCTTATTTTTCTTTCCTTTTCGCCGATCCATTCGAATTTAATCCAAAGCGCGTCAGCCGGAATAATTTTTTTAATCCTATCCGCCCACTCAATAATTATAACATTTTTTTTATTCCCCGTAATTTCCTGCCAGCCAAGACTTAAAATGTCTTTAGAATTAACTCTGTATGCATCGATGTGATAAATATTCTGGAACATGGAGCATGGGACATGGAGCATGCCTTTGTTTTTTGTTTTTTGTTTTTTGTTATGTGCTTTATGATATTGCTTCATCACTACAAATGTTGGGCTGGTATACGGCCCTTTAATCCTTAGCCCCTTTAAAAACCCTTGCGTAAAGGTAGTTTTCCCGCATCCTAAATCGCCTTCCAGGGCTATAATTTTCCCGTCTTTCAATTCCTTAGCTAGAATTTCGCCTAGTTTTTGGGTTTCTTTAGAATTTTTAGTGATAAATGTTTCTTGCATATTTTAATGTTAACTTGGATTTTTAATTAAGTCGAGACTCACCCTGTTGAGTAATTTTTGAGTGATTTACATTAAGTGTGCATGGAGGGTTTACCCTGTGGAATTCCGCCGTAGGCGGACGGCTACGCCGTATTCCACAGGGTAAATTTGACACAAAAATCAATCCTTGCTATTTTACACAACTAACTTGCCGGTCCGAAGCTAAAAAATAACTCGGTCATTCTTATGTCTCTCACTCCCCAAGAACAATTCAAGAAATTTCTGGAAAGTTCCAAAGATATCCTTATTCTTATTCCGGAAAATCCTTCTGCTGACGCAGTTGGATCCGCTTGGGCACTCTATTTCTTCCTCCAAAACAAAAAATTAGTTCCGACAATTGCTTTTTCCAACAATTTATCCCAAAAATACAGTTTTTTGCCAAAACCTGAACGAATTCTTTCTGAAATTTCCGGCGCACGCGATTTTGTTTTGTCTTTCGATATCAGCCGAAATAAAATCACAGGTCTCCGAAGCGAAGAAAAGGACGGAAAATTCGTCATCTATCTAACTCCGGAAAAAGGCACTATTGATCCGAGGGATTTTTCGTTTATCTTGGCCAAATTCAAATATGATCTCATAATCGCGCTCGACAGTCCGGATTTGGAAAAGCTTGGAAAAATATACACGGAAAATACTGATTTGTTTTTTGAAGTTCCTATTGTGAATATAGATCATCGAAGCGATAACGATAATTTCGGGCAAATTAATCTCGTTGATGTGACTGCCTCATCCTGCTCGGAAATTCTCTCAGGAGCGTTTGAAAGCATTGATCCGCTTTCAATAGACAAGCTTGTGGCCACATGCCTTCTTTCCGGCATTATCGGCGCTACCGACAGCTTTCAGAAAAAAAATACTACTCCCAGATCTTTTTCCACTGCCGCTATCCTTATGGATAAAGGCGCCGACCAGCAGGAAATTGTCCGCTGGCTTTATAAAACTCATCCTTTGCATATCTTGAAGCTCTGGGGCCGTGCCATGGCCAAGCTTAATTGGGATCCGGATTCCAAATTGGTCTGGTCGGAAATCAGCCTTGAAGATTTCATTCAAAGCCGGGCTAATCCCGCCGACCTGACTTTGATTTTGGAAAAACTGCAAGAAAGCTATTCGGATGGAAAAATTTTTATGGCCATACATAATGACACGCCGGCATCTTCCACGGCCTGTATAAAGACGGCTGATATTGAAATTGCCAAGAAAATTTATTTAGCTTTTGGCGGAGAAATAAGACGAGGAATTTTGGAAATAAAATTTGAAAAATCCAACCTGACTGGAGTTGGAAAAGCCGTAGCAGAAAAAATAAAAAATATTGTTTGAATATTGAATTTAGTATTTGTGGAATTTAGAATAAAAATGCTACTAATATATTCCACATTCAAGATTCCCATTCAAAATTTGAAATTCTCAAGACCCTTCGGTCTTTTTTATTTTTTTATCTTTATGCTAAACTTATCATATGATAAAGATAGTGAAAAAAATATCGTCCGAAGAAAAATCCGAAAAAGAAATACAGACTCAAAAAATTCTTTCCAAAATGCGCCGGGAATCTGAAGAAGAGCAAGCCTCTGTTTTTGCCGCGTCTCTTAATCTTCCTTACATAGACACCAATCTTGTTCCAATTGCAACTGACGCCATAAAAACTCTGACGGAAGAAGAATCTAAAAAATATAATCTGGCCATTATCCAAAAAATGGCCCGGATTGTGACAGCTGTTTCTACCGATCCATTTGAAAATAAAACCCAGGATTTTATCAAAAAACTTACCCGAGAAAATGGCTGGCAGATAAAAGTTTTTGTAGTTTCCCGCACCAATCTTGAACGCATTTGGGAAAAATACAAAAAAATCGTCTTTGTCGATTATCTTGATCAGATGGCAGTAAACTTGTCGGGGGAAGAACTGGAAAATTTTGAAGAAGAACTTAAGGAGCTCATTACCCTGAAACAGAGGATATCAGAGCTTTCCACAACCCAAATAATTGATATTATCATGGCCGGAGGCCATAAGCTTGGCGCCTCCGATATCCACCTTGAGCCTCAAGAAAAAGAAGTTAGGCTTCGATACAGAATCGACGGAGTTCTCCAAGATATCGCCTTTTTCCCGCTTAATGTTTTCAAATCCATAACTTCAAGAATAAAAATGATGGGCGGCATGAAGATTAATGTCCGAGACATCGCCCAAGATGGAACTTTTAAAATTAAAATTAAGTCCAAAAAAGACGAAAAGAAAATTGATACCCGGGTTTCGATTATTCCTGGAAATTTCGGAGAGTCTATTGTAATCCGGCTTCTTAATCCTGAATCCGTAAATGTTAAATTGGAAACTCTGGGGCTTCGGGGTCTGGCTTATGAACAAATCCAAAAACAAATAATAGCTCCCAATGGAATGATCTTAAATACCGGTCCGACCGGCAGCGGAAAAACGACTACGCTTTATGCCATCATCAACAAACTTAATGAGCCGGACAAAAAAATAGTCACTATTGAAGATCCGATTGAATACGAACTTCCCGGAATTTCCCAATCCCAAGTTGAAAAATCAAGAGGCTATACGTTTGCTTCCGGACTTCGCGCCATTGTCCGGCAAGATCCAGACATAATTCTAGTCGGAGAAATCCGCGACGACGAAACAGCTGATATTGCCATAAATTCAGCGCTTACCGGACATCTGGTGCTTTCATCGCTTCACACCAACAATGCTATCGGATCTATCCCAAGGCTTATTGAGCTTGGGACCAAACCTTCCCTCATCTCGCCGTCAATCAACGCAATCATCGGACAAAGGCTGGTGCGGAAGCTTTGCGATTGCAAAGAGGCTTATGAACCAGCCAAGGAATCCATTGAATCTCTAAAAAAAATCCTTTCAATTATCTCTCCCAAATCTAAAATTGATGTTCCCAAAAATATTTTCAAACTTTATCGGGCCAAGGGATGCCCGAAATGCAATAGCCTGGGATATAAGGGACGCATTGGAATATTCGAAGTTCTCACTATTAATCCGGAAATAGAAAAATTAGTCATGGATTTGGCATCAGAAACAGAGCTTACCTTAGCCGCGCTAGAATCAGGCATGATCACCATGCTCCAGGATGGAATCCTAAAAGCCTTGGAAGGGATAACTTCGATTGACGAAGTGAAAAGAGTAACCGGCGAAGGAGAATTTTTAGAAGATATTTATGAAAAACTGATGGCTGCAACATTGGGGAGATCAATTCTTATCGATTCCAAAAGTTATAAGTCCGCCAAAGATAATATTGGAAATTTTAAAAAATTTCAGAAAATTATTTCTAAAGCCAAAACCACTGAAATTGCAAAAATACTTTTTGCCGCCGCTTCTATTTTGGGTGTGGGAGATATTCACATTGAGCCCCAGGCAAAATCCGTGAAAATAAGATTTCGGATTGACGGGATCCTTCAAGATGTAGCATCTATTTCACTTACTGAATACCCAGCTTTTTTAGGAGAAATAAAATTGCTTTCCGGAGTGAAAACAGAAGTGCGCCAGGGAGTAGTTGACAGCCGCTTTACTATAAAATTTGACGAAGATATTAAAGATGCTCGTGAACCAGCCACTGATGTACGTGTTTCCATAATATTAGGCGGTTATGGAGAAACTGTAGTACTTCGTCTATTGTTTAAAACCAATCTCGAATACGATTTAAAAAAATTAGGCATCCGGCAGCAAAATCTGGACAAAATAATGGAAGAAATATCAAAGCCTAATGGCGTAATCCTCAATACCGGGCCAACTGGAAGCGGAAAAACTACGACACTTTATAGTATTTTGAAGCATCTCAATAAGCCGGAGGCAAAAATAATCACCGTGGAAGACCCGATTGAATATCAAATGGAAGGAATTTTGCAAACGCCCGTCAATGACAAAGAAGGTTATACTTTTGCAACAGCTCTTCGCCAGCTTCTTCGCCAGAATCCAGATGTAATGATGATCGGAGAAATTCGAGATGATGAGACCGCTAAAATTGCCATGCAAGCCGCACTCACCGGACACTTAGTTTTTTCCACGCTTCATACGAACAGTGCTGCCGGAGCCGTAGCAAGACTGGCTAATATGGGAATATCGCCCCAGGATATCGCTATGGCCTGCGATGCTTTTATCGCCCAGCGCCTTATTCGAAGACTTTGCGATTGCAAAAAGAAAGTTAAACCGACTGTCGAAGAAAAAGCTACAATTGAAAAAGTTTTGAAAACCATTTCCCAAAAATCCGGAGTGACTGTTCCAAAAATCGGAGATATTTACAAACCGGGAGGATGCAAAAAATGCAATCACATCGGATACAAAGGCCGCATGACTGTAAGTGAAGTGTTTAAAATAACAAAAAACATTCAAGAGCTCGTCACTCGCGGAGCTATCACTTCTGAACTTCAAGATAAAGCCGTAACTGATGGAATGCTGACTATGACACAAGACGGGATTTTACGGGTTTTGGAAGGAGAAACAACGCTGGAAGAAGTGGAGAGGGTGACGGATTTATAGTTGAATTTAGAATTGTGAATTTAGTATTTTGAATGGGAATATAGAATTTTGAATACTAGTGAATTCTAAATTCTTTATCCTTAACTCCCATTCTAAATTCTAAATACTAAATTCAAAATTCCATTAATAAAAGGCAGGTTCCTTTCTGTTTCTGTTTTGTTAACTATTAAAGGTAATCAGTGGTTCTGACAATAATCTGCAGGCAAGATCCCAAAGCAAGGCCCCGGGGGAAGAAACAGTGTCGAGGAACGGCACAGCCGAAACCAAACCGCCCATGTCTGGACAAAAAAGTTTCCTAATTGAAGACAAAAGATAGAAGCCTCCAATTGCCTACAGTTTACTGCTAATCATCTAAAAAACGCGCAAATGCGATGTTTTTGATGACTTTAGAGCGTAGCATAACTTCCTTTTTTTGTCAAACGGGTATATAATAACACTAGGATTAATTTACAATGATCAATTATCAATTTACATTGAATTAACAATTGATTAATTTTCAAAATTGAGTCATTGAAAATTGATTGAAAATTGTAAATTGAAAATTGAAAATTTACTGATGATTGTTAATGCAAGCGAACAAAGCGAAGATATAAGTTTAGACATTACACTAAGACCTCAATCTTTCAATGAGTATGTCGGCCAGGAAAAGGTCAAAAAAAATCTGGACATTCTGATCCGCGCCGCCAAAAAAAGAGAGGAACCGATTGAGCATGTTTTGCTTTACGGCCCGGCGGGACTTGGCAAAACGACTCTGGCCAATATCATTGCCAAAGAAATGGGGGTGAATATCAAGACTACTTCCGGTCCGGCAATTGAAAGAGTGGGAGATTTTGGATCGATTCTCACCAATCTGTCCGACGGCGATATACTTTTCATTGATGAAATCCATCGGCTCAACAAATCCATTGAAGAAATTCTTTATCCGGCCATGGAAGACTATAAGCTGGATATTATCATCGGAAAAGGCCCTTCGGCCCGAACCATTCAGCTCGATCTTCCCAAATTCACTTTAATCGGCGCTACTACAAAGTTGGGATCGATTTCCAATCCCCTGCGAAACCGCTTTGGTGCCATTCATCGGCTGGATTTTTATGAAAACAGCGAGATTGAAAAAATAATTGAGCGTTCATCTAAAATTTTGGAAGTGCCAATGGAAAAATCGGGTTTGTGCAAAATTGCCAGCTGCGCGCGGCGCACTCCAAGAGTGGCTAACAGGCTACTTAAGCGCGTCCGCGATTTTTCCCAAATCAATAATCATAAGTCTATTGACAGCGCCATTGCCGAGGAAGCCCTTGAACTCATCGACGTTGATCATATCGGACTTGAACCGGCTGATCGGCAAATTTTGAAAACTATCATTGAAAAATTCGGAGGCGGACCGGTAGGGCTTGGAACAATCGCCGCCGCTACGCAAGAAGAAATAAAAACCATTGAGGATGTTTATGAGCCATATCTTATCCAGATCGGATTTTTGGCCAGAACTCCGCGCGGAAGGATGGCTACCCAAAGTGCCTACGATCATTTGGGGATTTTGCCTTCTCAAAATCAAAATACCACAGCATCTTTAGATATATAAGCCAAGCCCGAACCTGAATTTGCAATTTTGGCGAGGGAGTAAATATTTTCACCCTGTTGAATAATCCCGCTAAGCGGAATTGCGCCAAAGGCGTATTCAACAAAACAAGCCTATTATGATTATTTTAATTTGGTCTCTTTATTTAATAATTATATTCATATTTCTGGCTATTTCCGCGTTTATTATCTACCATCTCAAAAAATATTCTCAAAATTCCCCCCTCAACAAAATGTTTCTTCCTTTTTTCGCGATAATTTCAGCGCTTCTCCTGTTTTCTAATCTTCTCCTGTTTTCTTCAATAAATTGGAGCGGCATACTCGCTAAAATTTCAATCTAAACTTTCATTATGAGAAATTATAAAAACTTCCACTTTGAGGGGCAAAAATCAGACGAACAAATTCTTATCGTTCTTCATCGCTTTTGGTTTGATATCTTAAGCCAATTCTTTGTCATTTTCGCGATGCTCTTCATTCTCATCGGAAGCTTTATCTGGCTGCCTTTGTTTTTTCCGGAACTCCAAAATGAATCGGCTCGAAAATTTTTTCTTTTTTTGGAAAATACATTTTTCATGCTGCTTTGGATTATTTCTTTCCTAGTTTGGATTGATTATTATTTCGACGTCTGGATTGTTACTGATCGGCGCATAGTAAATATTGAACAAAAAGGGCTCTTTTCTAGAACTATAAGCGAACTGGAACTTGAAAAAGTCCAGGATATCACGACTAATGTGCATGGAGTAATTCCCACCTTTCTAAATTATGGCGATCTCCAGGTGCAAACAGCCGCCGAACAGGAAAAATTCCTTTTTCACAACATCCCGGATCCCTATTCAGTCAAGGATCTTATTATGAATCTTCAAAAAAAGCAGGAAAGAAAAGAGAAGCATATCTTTTCTGAAATGATTGCCAAAAAAGTCCATCACGAAGATTCAATTTAGTTGTCGTTTTGAACTTGTCTGCCTGTCCGATAGGCGGGTTTCGAAATCTCTTAGCCAGTTAAATTAGATACTGAAACCTTCCATAAGCGGGCGAGTAAGTTCAGGATGACAAATTAAGTAAGGAGGTGAAAAATAAAATAAAAATAATTATACGTTTTTTTATATTCGCACCGCTTTTGTGTATAGCGATTTTTATTTTCCCTAAAAAATGCCTATCTGAATCTTCGTTAAAACTTGGCCAGATACAATATAGCGGAGGAGCTGGAAAAACAGACGAGGATTTTATTAAAATACTCAATCCTACTGATGATAAAATTAATCTTAAGGGACATCGCCTGGTTAAAAGATCCACAGCATCAGCACATGATACAACTATAAAAGCCTGGACAGAGGATGACTTTATTCCTCCAGAAGGATTTTATCTGTGGGCAAACAGCAAAAATGGATTCGCCGCAAGCATTAACGCAGGCGCCAGTACCACAGAAACAATTGCGGAAGGAAACGGCATCGCCTTAAGATTTGGAAAAGAAGATGAAGGAATCATTATTGACAGTATCAATTGGCAAGAAGAAAAAGAGCCGTCAGAAGAAAACCCTTCTCAAACAGAAGCAAAGAATTACCTGGAAAAAGTCAGATTCAATGAGATATTGCCTTCACCGATCAGCGGCGAGAAAGAATTCGTGGAAATTATCAATTTGACTGAAGAAAGCATTGATTTTTCCAAATGGTATGTCAAAGATGAAAAAAATAACAAAAAATCACTTTCTGGCGGAATTATAAAAAATAATTTTTATTACAAGCTTGATGCTTTTTCCTTGAACTCGGAAGGAGACTCTGTTTTTCTGTACGATGAAAATGATAATCTAGTGGACAGCTTAAGCTATATCCGTTCAAAATCAAGCTATTCATATTCCTTCGATAAATCATCCTGGCGCTGGACAAAATATCCGACACCTGGAGAAGAAAATCGTTTTGAAAAAATTCTTGATGGAAAAATAAAAATGGACAGCGAAATATACGCCAATGTTTATGCTGATTTTGAAGCAAAAACCGGAAAAGAAACCCAGAAATTCAAATGGAATTTTGGCGACAGCCGCGGAAGCACTCTCAAAAAAACCCGCCACAAATATGAAAAAGCCGGAACATATAATGCCTCCCTTAAAATATCCGGCGATGGAGAAGAAAGTATCCTATATTTTACAGTCAAAGTTGAAAATTACTCGGCTCCAAAAGTCAGGATTATAAAAATCGCCCCCAATCCGAAAGGCAAGGATTCAAAAGAATATATTGTTATTGAAAATAAATCCAAAAATAAAATCGATCTTGAAGGCTGGAGCATTGCCACCGGCTGGAAAGGTCTGGTTAACCATCCGATCAGAGACGATTTTATAATCAAGCCCGGAAAATCTAAAAAGCTTACCAAAAAAATATGCGCTTTCACGCTCAATAATTCCCAAAACAAGATTGAGTTGCGCTATCCAGATGGAAATGTGGCCCAAAAAATAAAATATAATCGAAAAAAAGACAAGATTGAAGATGATGAAATTTTTGAAATAACAGAAAAAAACTGGACGTGGAATAAACCGCAAAATAGCACGGGAGAAACATTGGCTGACGCAAAAAATGCTTCAACAAGTTCTTCCACCCTTGTCCCGCCAGAAGGCAAAGCACCAGAAGAAGACCCGGGGAACGCCGACCCAGAAAAAGAAAACGCTGCAAATCAGGAAGAAAATGTGCTAAATACTGATATTCAAATAGACAACTTGGAATTCGAATCCAATCTCGGAAAATTTTCCGAAAACCCGAGCTTTACTGCCAAAAAGAAAAACCGCATCCAATTGGTAAGCTACGCCACGCAGATTAATATGCCCGATTTTGTTCCAAAACCAACCGGCCAAATTGCCGGCGCTTACACGGAAAAAATTGTTTTTTTCGAAAAAAAACACTGGCTCCTCAAGACAATCAGTCAAACATGGACTGGGCTTAATTCTGGAATAAACCAGCTTCTAAACAAACTTTAGGCAAAACATTCCGGAGAACCCGGAATGTTTCAGCTGTCTTTTTTATTTTTCTTTTTTTAATACAGATATCCCCACATCTGAAGCTTATCTGACTCATGAAGCCACTTTTCCCCGATATCTGTCCGGTAATACATATTTTGCAAGATAATATTGTTCACTCTGAAATAGGCCTGCTTTCGGGCGCCTTCAACAGTTATGCCTGACCCCGTCACAACGAGAACATATCCCGAGTCTCCAGCCACTGAAAATGAGCCGTTGGTTTTTTTGACATCCCCCAGATGAATCCCGTCCAGGCTCGGCTTTTTGAAAAGAATGGAAAGATCTTTATGCAGCGCAGTCTCCGAAGGATCTTCAAAAGGAAATGGAGGAACAACGACGACAACTCCCACTTGAAATCCTTTTTTCACCTTAAGATCAACTTTTTTCTTATTGGCTATATCGAAAAGAAATTCCCCCCAGCTGCTTAAAACTCCTTCCGACTGGATGCTGATGGTCGGGTAGCCAAAACGGGAAGTAAATTCCAAAGGATAAACTCCCCTGGCATTGGCAATGCAATTTATATCAATATACCCGACATAGCCCGACTCAGCCAGCGCATCTTTCATCTTGAAAAGGGTGTCATTAAATATTTTATTGGGCGGAGACCAGTACATCAAAGTCCCCATTTCCCCGGTATAGGGGCCGATGTCTCCCGGAAACAGCTTTTTGTGCTCAAAATTGATATTAACAGGATAGACAAAGTCTTCTCCGTTGAAAAAAGCTCCAGCTGCCACTTCTACGCCTACGGCCATTTTTTGAAGCTGAAATTTTTTTATCTTTTTCGCCCAGGCTTTTTTATTTTGTTCCAAAATTTCAATCAGATCTTTTCCGTCGTCTTCATGAGCCATAAAAAGTACTTTCTGATCGGACATAAGAAATCCGGAAGGCTTGAAAACATACCGGCCGGGATTATTTCTAACAAATTCTATCGCTTCATCAAAACTTTCAAAATCCCAATGCGGAAGAACAGAAAGGCCGAATTTTTTCATTTCATTTTGCCCAAACTCCCGATCTTCTTCTAATTTGTCAGTGTATTTGCTTCCGCCGACAACCGGTTTCCCCTTGGCTCTAAGCTCATCAGCTTCTTTGCCATAGCCGATATCATCAAATACGATAATATCCGCCCAATCAACAAATTCTTTCCAATTTTTTACCTTTTCCAAAAGTCCGTCGTAAACATCCTGATCTTGCTCCCTCTCAAAAGATACTTTTACCTCATGGCCTTCTTTTTTAATCTGCCAGGCTAGATCGCCATTCAAACTTTCCGGGGAAACAAACAGGAATTTCTTCGGACTTTCGGTCGGCTTCATTTTATTTCCGTTTGACATAATTTTTTTTGAAACTGAATAAATTTTAAACAAAACAAAAATATCAATTTCTTCTTAAAAGATATCCAAGAATGTTTTTTAAAATTAAAAAGTTTTTTATTTCTTTTTCATAATAATGCAAAAAAAAATATTGTCAATGTTTTTTTAATATTTTTAATCGAAAAGTTTTTTCTTGAAAATAAATTATTAAAATGCTACTGTTGTCATATAACGTATGACATGAAACATATAGCAAAATGCCGGAAAATAATTTTTTTTGTTATGTGCTATATGTTTCATGTTCCATAATTTTATGTCAGGCCACTCGCACTTCGCCGGAATAAAACACAAAAAAGGGATAAATGATGCCAAGCGCGCTAAGATTTTTACAAAATTCGCAAAACCTATCGCCATCGCAGCGCAAGAAGGCGGAGGAAATCCCGATACCAATTTCAAATTGAGAATGGCGATTGATAAAGCGCGCCAGTTTAATATGCCCAAAGAAAATATCGAAAGAGCCATCAAGCGCGGCACAGGAGAACTGAAAGGAGAAACGCTTCAAGAAATTGTTTATGAGGCCAAGGGGCCGGGAAATGTTTTAATGCTTATTAGCGCGACAACTGATAATCGCAACCGCACTGTTTCAGAAATTAAAAGCATTCTTGCCAAGCTGGGAGGAAAAATGGGCGAAGCCGGATCAAGTATGTGGAATTTCGAACAAGCAGGAATCATTTTAGCCGATCCCGAAACACAAGCTCTGGATGAATTGGAACTTATGGCTATCGACTCCGGCGCCAAAGATATAAAAACAGAAGAAAATATTGTATCTGTTTTTACCGAAATGAGAGATCTTCAAAAAGTGAAAAATAAACTGGAAGAAAAGAAAGTCAAAGTTTTGGAGGCCAGCCTTGTTTTTATCCCTAAAAGCACCATCAAGCTGGATGAGAATGCCAAAGCTAGCTATGAAAAACTTCTGGAAGCGCTTGATGATCAAGATGATGTAAATGAAATTTATGACAACCTTTAACCATAGAACATGAAACATGAAGCATGTAACAAAAATGAATACGGATTTATCCAAAAATGGTTTGTCCCATGCTCCATGTTCTATGTTACGTGTTTTAGGAATTGACCCCGGGACGGCTACCACCGGCTGGGCTATAATAGAAACAAGCAAAAGCCGGGGCATCAAACCTCTTAGTTATGGCGTCATCAGCACGAAAAAAACCGGCTCTGAAGAAGAAAGGCTTTTTGAAATATCCAGAGATCTTCAAAAAATCATAGAAAAATACAAGCCTGATGAAGCTGCAATTGAAAAGATATTCTTTTTCAAAAATCAAAAAACCATTATTCAAGTTTCCCAGTCGAGAGGCGCCGTTCTCTTGACGCTTAGACAAAAAAGTATTAGAATATCGAGTTATACTCCGCTTCAAATCAAGCAGGCGCTCACAGGATATGGAAAGGCAGAAAAAAAACAAATGCAAGAAATGACCAAAAGCATTTTGAGCTTAAAATCCATTCCCAAACCAGACGATGCTGCTGATGCCATTGCCGCAGCGATTTGCCATATAAACAGCCGCATTTATAATAATTTAAATTCACCCCGTTGAATTCTGCCTAAAAATAATTGCGCCTGGCAGAAACTTTGACGGAATAAAAAATATTATGGAAATACATTTAAGTCCGATAGTTGGCTTTTTTGCCGGACAGGGAGTGCCTTTGGAAACCATTCTTCTTCTCCTTATGCTTCCAATTATCGCCACATTTATCGCTTTCCTCCGCCAAGTCGTCGGGATCAAGGCCTTTGGAATCTATACTCCTCTCATAGTCACTTTTTCCTTCCTAGCTACCAACGGAGTGAAGTATGGAGCAACAATTTTTCTTTCCGTTGTTATTATCGGAATGCTCATGAGATTTGCACTCAAGCCTTTCAGGCTTCTTTATCTTCCGCGCGTCGCCATAATGCTCACCGTCGTCACTATTGTGATTTTGGGCATTTTGGTTTTAGGAGGAAATGCAAGAAGAACCGGTTTAGCTCACGTTTCAATTTTTCCAATTTTAATAATGATCACCATTGTTGAAAAATTCGTCGCTGTCCAAATTGAAAAAGGAGACAAGATGGCCATCCGGCTGGCGTTAGAAACTTTGGTTATTTCCATTTTAGGATATTACTTGGCCAGTTCAAAAATTCTTTTGGAATTTATTGCCAGCTATCCATGGACAATTCTTTTTACTATTCCAATAAATATTCTTCTCGGCAAGTGGACCGGTCTTCGCCTCACAGAATATTTCCGGTTTAAAGAAGTAATTAAGAAAATGCCTTAATTATGTTTGGATTTATAAAAAAAAGCCGGAAAATTTTAGGGATGGATGCAAGAAATCTTATCTACATCCGCCCTTTTAACTTGAAATCAGCCAAAAAAATTGCTGATGATAAGCTTCTTTGTAAAAAAATCCTCAAAAAAAACGGCATTTCTGTCCCTAAGCTTATCGCGAAAATAAAAACCTATGAAGAGCTGGAGAATTTTGACTGGTCCACTCTTCCAGACAGCTTTGCGTTGAAACCGAATCGCGGCCTTGGCGGAGAAGGGATTATTGTCGTTTATGGAAAAAAGAAGCCTGCCCGCAATGCTTTGCTCGGCAATGCAGACGAAAATACGCCTGCCTGCTGGATAAAAGCCGACGGAAGCCTTATCTCAATAGAAGACTTAAAAGCTCACATCCGAAATATTCTGGATGGTTCCTTTTCTCTTTCCAATACTCCCGACACGGCTTTTTTTGAGGAAAGAATCCGGCTTTTGAAATTATTTAAACCCTATTCATATAAAGGAATCCCGGATATTCGTATCATTGTTTTTAATAAAGTCCCGGTTATGGCCATGCTACGCCTGCCAACCGAGGCATCTAAAGGAAAGGCTAATCTCCAACAAGGCGCTATTGGCGTGGGAATAGACCTTGCCACCGGAACCACAACGACAGCCGTCCTAGGAAAAAATAAACTTATTGAATATGTTCCAGGCACGAGAATGTTGCTTTCGGGAATAAAAATCCCCTATTGGAATGATATTTTAAATTTGGCCGTAAAGACACAAGAAATTTCGGGACTGGGATATTTAGGCGTTGATGTAGCCATCGACAAGGAGGATGGCCCGATTATTTTGGAACTCAATGCCCGTCCGGGCCTTTCCATTCAAATTGCCAACCTTGCCGGACTCAAAGAACGGCTGGAAAGAGTTTCGGAGCTCAAAATAAAAACCGCCAAAAAAGGCATCCGGGTCGGAATGGATCTCTTTGGAGGAGAAATTGAGGAAGAATTGGAAGAAATTTCCGGAAAAAAAGTAATAGGCACCGTGGAAAAGGTAAAATTAATTGGAAAAGACGAAAGAGAAATAGAGTCAGAAGCCCGAATTGATACAGGCGCGTATTCCAGCTCAATTGATGCAGAATTAGCCAAGGAGCTTGGCTTTCAAAAAACACTTGAAGAATTTTCAAAAATTGATTTGGCCGCATATGAAATATCACACGAAAAAGAAAATGAAATAAAAAAGGTTTTTATGGAAAAATACAAAAAAATTATACCTGAGATCGAAGATGTCGCCGTGGTGATCTCCTCAAGCGGCTCCTCAATTAGGCCAACAATAAAAATTAATTTTATTTTAGACAAAATAACTATCGCGTCTAAGGTTAACGTCATTGACAGAGGAAATCTAAAATACCCCATATTGATTGGCCGAAGCGATCTTAAGAAATTTCTAATTGAAATAAAATAATGAAAGAACTGCTAGTGTTAATCCTTTATGACAAAAGCAATAAAAATGCAGAGGATTTTCCTTCCGCCTATAAAGATCTGTATGCATATTTAAAAAATAAGAATGTTATTCTCTGTAGAGCCAAAATAGCTTCTTTCGATAAAAAAACTGGTTTTTTTAAGAAGGCGCAATTTTATAACAAAAACTGGTTTTTTAGAAAAAATGTGCGTCCGGATTTGGTTTATGACAAATCCCCTTTTATTACTGACAAAAATTTGATGGTTCTCAGAAAATTAATAGCTAGGTGCTATCCTTTTTGTAACTCCCTGAATCTGAGCAAGCTGCTAAGCGATAAATGGCTAACCTACAAAGCTTTCTCTGATTTTTCTCCAAAAGCAGTTCTTGTTACTAGTAAGAGTGACTTGGGAAAAATAAAGCAATTATCTTCCCAAAAAATAATCCTTAAGCCGCTTGGAGGTTCTGGCGGCAAAGGAATAAAAATATTTGAAAAGAGCGCTATGAAGCCGGTTCTTTATCCATTCCTGGCGCAAGAACTGATTGAAGTGAAAAAAGGGATTAAGGGCTTTGCATCGGGAGCACATGACTTGCGCATAATGATCAGGAATGAAAAGATTTTTTATTCTTTTCTCAGAATACCGCAAAAAAACAAGTTGCTTTCCAATCTTTCCCAGGGAGGGACAGTACGAGTTGTTCCCATAGACAAACTTCCTAAACTAGTTTTTCCATTCATTAAAAAAATTCAAAGCAAACTGAAAAAATACAAGATAAAACTATATTCCATTGATATAATAATCGACGACAACAAAAAGCCATGGATTATTGAAATGAATTCACGCCCGGGAATTACTCTCGAAAAAGAAGAATTGCCATATCGCGAATATTTTTATAATAATTTGATAATTTTTTTCAAAAAAGCCCTATGAAAAAAGTCATGATTCTTTTTGGAAAAGACAGCTGGAAAAAAAGCAAGCCTTTTTCTAATAAAAAATATATGTATTCTTATGAGTATTTCTACGCTTTGTGCAAAAAAGAAGGAATACAAATACTCAGAGCTTCTTATGAATGGTATGATTACAAAAATAAATTTTTCAAATATGCCTGGGTATTTGAAAAAAGCAGCAGCATATGGAAAAGAGCTTATGACATCAGGCCAGATTTAATTTATGATAAAACAAAATCAACACCGGAAGCCTATTTAAAAAGCTCCTTGATACGCGCCAACTATGCTTTTTTCAATGACATTGAATTTTCTAAAATAATAGACAATAAGCTGGCGGTCGGGCTCTTCTTTTCGGATTGGTCTAAAAAAAGCCTGCTAATTGAAGATTTGAAGCATTTATCTGTTGCTCTTAATAAAATTTCCAATAAACAAAAAATGGTTTTGAAGCCGGCGAATCTCAGCGGCGGAGAAAATGTATTCATAGGGCAAAAAGCTGAGTTGATAGAGAGAGTCGGCGCGGCCAAAATAAACCTTACTGATTGGATACTCCAGGATTTCATCGACTCATCTGATGGAATACCTGGGATAATGAGGGGCATTCATGATCTAAGATTAGTGATCATTGATACTGCTATAGTTTATTCCTATTATCGAACGCCAGCAAAAGGAAGCCTGCTGGCCAATTTAGCCCAGGGAGGATCCATGGAAATTGTGCCTCTAAAAAAGCTCCCCAAAAGCATTCTTCCTATCGTAAAAAAGGCCAATCAACTTTTTTCCGGATTTGAGCATAAGATATATACTATTGACCTGATGTTTGACAAAGACAAGCAGCCTTGGATAGTGGAGCTTAATTCAATGCCTGGAATGTATTTTGCTCCAGGACAGGAAAAAACCAGAGACTTTTTTTATAAAAAGTTGGCATCTGTTTTTAAAAATATTTTGAACTGATTTTTTATGCGAATCTGCGTAATTACAGACTACGAAAAATCCTATTCCTCAGTTAAATTACTTCGCGAAGCGGCTGGTTTTGGCGTTAAAATATTCTTTTTCAGATGGAAAGATATTGTTTTTGACGGGACAAATTTGGGTTTTGCATCAAATAAAAAAGTGGCCTTGGATAGTTTTGACGCTGTAATATTGCGCAGCTCCATCACTTCTTTGACGCCAAGCAGCCTGGTTGTAAATTATTGCAAACACAAAAATATACGCCTTTTGAATGAAAACTTCTATCTTCGCCACCAATCGATAAATAAATTGACCCAACAATTTATTTTCCAGGCAAAGAAAGTCCCGTGCTTAAAAACCATTTATGGAGAGAATCTGTCCTTTTCCCAGCTTAAAACTAAGCTTGGATCGCCCTTCGTGGCAAAACTTGCCAAGGGAAGCCTGGGAAAACAGGTATTTAAAATTGACTCGCAAGGCGCTTTTTCCCATTTTCTTCGCCAGCGAAAAAAAGACAAGCAGCTTTATTTATTTCAAAAATTCTATAAGATATCCGGCGATTATCGCGCCTTCATTATTGGAAAAAATGTCTATGGCTCTTTAAAAAGAACGGCCCCCAAAGGAGAATGGCGGACAAATGTTCGCAGTTCAAAACATGAGAAAGTAGAAAATAAGCAGGTTCTTGAACTAGGAAAGCTTCTGATTAAGCGTATTGGGATTGAATTCGCCGGCCTTGACATTCTCATTGATTCTTCAGGGAAACCACGTATCATCGAGCTAAACACTATGGCTTGCTTCAGGGTCTTTGACCGGATTAATCCGGAAATAAATATTGCAAAAAAAATAATCCGGTTGCTAAAAAATACCAAATAAAAGCATCCTTTCAAAAACAAAACGTCATTTGACTGCGTTGATGATTAATAAAATCTATATTAAAATAGCTATATCCTAAACTTTAGTTGTATTATTTATGCGCATTTTTTCACCCAAAAACAATTTAGGTTGTCACAAAAAATTAAATTTTAATTTTAACTGGAAAAAAATCTGGAAAATTATTGGTGTTTTGTCCGGAGCTGGATTTTTATTTGTCATTGGAATTTTTGCCTGGTTTGCCAAAGATCTTCCCAGCTCCGACAATATCAGCAGCCGCGTCGTTGTTGAATCGACCAAAATCTATGACCGCACGGGAGAACATATCCTTTATGAAGTCCACGGCGAAGAGAAAAGAACCCAGATTCCCTATTCTGAAATGCCCGAAGCTATTCGTTATGCCACCATTGCTCTTGAAGATCAGGATTTTTATAACCATCACGGCATAAAGTTAAGCGCTATTTTACGCGCTGTTTTGAAAGATTTCATTGACATGGAAAAAACCCAGGGGGGGTCAACTATTACCCAGCAGCTGATTAAAAAAACCATGCTCACGGACGAAAAGACGCTATCGCGAAAAATTAAAGAAGTTATTTTATCACTGGAGCTGGAACAAAAATTTTCCAAAGACGAAATCATGCACATGTATCTTAATACTATCCCTTATGGCTCCAACGCTTACGGCATTGAAGCAGCCGCCCAGACTTTTTTCGGAAAACACGCCAAAGAACTGGCGCTCGACGAATCAGCACTTATCGCTTCTCTTCCCCAGGCTCCAACCTATTTTTCCCCTTATGGATCCCACGTCGAAGATTTAAAATACCGCCAGGAAAACGCTCTTCGAAAAATGAAGGATCTTGGATATATCAGCGAGAAACAATATGAAGAAGCCAAATCATCCGATATTTTCGCTAAATTGAATCCCTATCGGGAAAAAATGGACGCCCCCCATTTCGTTATGTATGTAAAGGAATATCTGGAAAAAAATTACGGCCAACAAGCAGTGGAACAGGGCGGCCTAAAAGTTTATACCACGCTTGATTGGAACAAGCAGCAATTGGGAGAAAGAGTGGTAAGAGAAGGAGCAGAAAAAAACAAAAAATATAAAGCGGAAAACGCATCGCTTGTCGCAATGGATCCAAAAACCGGACAAATTTTAACAATGGTCGGATCGCGCGATTATTTTGACACGACTATTGACGGACAAGTTAACGTAGCCATTCGGGACCGCCAGCCAGGATCATCTTTCAAACCTTATGTATATCTTACCGCCTTTAAAAAAGGCTATACGCCAGAAACTCAGATTTGGGACGTGGATATTAATTTTTCAACCGACAGCGGAAAAGACTATAATCCCAAAAATTACGACGGCAAGAACCGGGGGCCGCTTCAAATGAAAGACGCATTGGCAATGTCGCTTAATGTCCCGGCCGTAGAAACGCTTTATCTCGCCGGAGTAAAAGATTCCGTTGCCCAAGCCAGAGAAATGGGCATAACCACCCTCACCCAGCCTGACCGCTATGGCTTGTCCCTGGTTCTCGGCGGAGGGGAAGTGAAGCTGCTTGAGCACACCAATGCTTTTTCCACTTTTGCTACCGGAGGAATTCGCCATAAAAAAACCGCTATAATGAAAATTCTGGATTCATCCGGGCAAGTTCTCGAAGAATATAAGCCTGATGCAGGAGAAAGAGCGGTGGATGAAAAATATGTGGCCATGATTGATTATGTTATGTCCACTAATAGCTTGCGCGCCCCAGTTTTTGGAGAAAACAATCCATTGAAATTCGATAACCGGCCAGTTGCCGCCAAAACCGGAACAACCAACGAATGGCGCGACGGTTGGACAATGGGCTACACTCCGTCGCTTGCCGTCGGCGTTTGGGCGGGAAATAATGATAATTCCACCATGGCCCAAGGCGCAGACGGAGTTTATGTAGCCGCGCCGATTTTCCGCGCTTTCATGGACGAAGCTCTTAAAAATTATCCTGTTGAGCAATTTCCCAAATACGAAAAAGAGGAGACAGGAAAAGATGTTCTGGACGGAAAAATTACAACCAAAGAAAAACTCGACGTCTGTGAAATTCCCGACGAAGATGATAAATATTGCCTAGCTAACGATGCTTGCCCGAAAGACGATTGGGAAGAAAAGAAGTTTTCTCAAGCCCATTCTATCCTCTATTATGTCGACAAAGATAATCCTCGCGGCGACAAACCAAGCAGTCCTGAAAAGGATCCGCAATTTGCCAATTGGGAAAAAGCGGTAAAAAGCTGGATCAAAGGCAATAAAGACTATTCAGACAGAGAAACCCCGACAGAAGAATGCAATCCGGAGGATTTCGGCAGAGACAAAAGCGACCTGGATATCAAGACAACGGTTTCCACTCCTGGTGACGGAGATACTATTACCTCCTCGCCCTTCACTATTAGCGCTAAGGCTGTTTCCGGATATGACATCACAAAAATGAAAATAACAGTTGATGGAAATGAAGTCTCTTCCCAAGACGATGAGAGCAGTATCAGTTTCTCTTATTCTGTTCCAGATGATAAAAAAACATCTACCCTCAACATCAAAGTTACAGCGACCGATGAAAAAGACCGTTCTGACTCAGACAAGCTAAGCGTGAAAATAAATATACCATAAGGCTTTAAATCCAAAATTCTAATATCCCTGCCTAC
Source organism: Patescibacteria group bacterium (assembly GCA_022711335.1). Classification (GTDB taxonomy): domain Bacteria; phylum Patescibacteriota; class Minisyncoccia; order Moranbacterales; family UBA2206; genus JAKLFF01. The sequence continues at coordinate 433,058 of JAKLFF010000001.1, forward strand.
CGGCAGGCAGGTAAATTCTAAATAATTTCAAAATCATAATATTAAAATTCTAAATAATTCCATTTATTGTTTGGTAAATTTGAATTTTGGCAGTTGTGATTTATCTAGAATTTGATGCTTGAGATTTAGAATTTTTAACTATTTATGACACTCTTCCAAGCCATCATCCTCGGCCTTGTCCAGGGTCTCGGAGAATTTCTGCCCATCTCTTCCTCCGGACATCTGGTTATTCTCCCATGGCTTTTTGATTTTTCTGATCCCGGACTTTCTTTCGATATCGCGCTTCATCTTGGAACACTTATTGCCATCGTTCTATATTTTTGGAAAGATTTTGTAAATATTATTTCTGCTTCATTATCCTCCTCTCCCTTAGGGAGAGGATGTCCCAAAGGGACAGGAGAGGGAAAAAACTACAGCTATTCAAAGAATCTGCTTTGGCTCCTCATCCTCGCCACCATCCCTGGCGCGATTTTTGGACTGCTTTTCGAAAAACAAGCGGAAACAATTTTTAGAAACCCTCTGCTTATTGCTGGGACATTGTCTATTGCTGGCTTGGTTTTATATCTAGCCGACAAATATGCCCTGCACAAAAAAGATATCAATGGTATAACAAAAAAAGACGCCGTTATTATTGGCATCTCGCAAGCTTTCTCTATTATTCCGGGAATTTCAAGAGCTGGGGCAACAATAACTTCCGGCTTATTTTTGGGTCTAAGCAGAACTGCCGCTGCCCGATTTTCTTTCTTGCTTTCCGCTCCGATTATCTTCGGCGCCACGATCATTAAGCTTCCTGATTTTTTAAAAAGCAGCGTTGGACTTTATGAAATCATTGCCATCATCACCGCCGCCGTCTCTGGCTATGTCGCTATCGCATGGCTTTTGAATTTTGTAGAAAAAGTCAGTTATAAAGTTTTTTTCTGGTATAGATTATTATTAGCCGTTATAATTGTTATAATTTGGTTTATAAAATAATATGGAAGTTTATAATGAAGAAAAGGCGATTGAAGAACATGCAAAAATCCAATCCCCTTCGGAAGAAACTCCGGAAAGAAGCGAAAAGAAAAGGGCTTTGGAATTTGGCAGAGAAAAGTTAGGCAAAATTTGTTATTCAATCAGTTCTTATAAAGAAATCGAAGAAAATCTCATTGGGCGATATGGCTTGGATCAAATTCAGGCAAAATGCCGTCATTTAGACGAAATTATTAAAAAATATCCGGATGAATTTATTGAAAACGGCCTTGAATTGCAAGATGCTATTGGAAATTTCGAAGGAGGGCTGGGCATGCTCGCCCGCATATCCAGCAATATCAAGAATGAAGCGATATTATCAAAGCCTTTGGAAAATATTGTCACAAAATTTGATAATTATCTTGATTCGCAAATCAAAAAAAGCCTAGGAAAACAGACCCTTCACTAATTTTTCAAATGTTCAAAAAACAGCCTTGCGGTTGTTTTTTTATTTTAATTTTATCTCCTTGACCGCCCCTTCGCCCAATTCCTCATTCATTTTCCGAATTATTTTCTGCCGGTTTATCCACAGTTCCGACGCAAATGTTGGGCTTTCGCTTTTCACGAAAACAGTCCTGTTCTTGAAAAAATCCGCTCTCAATTTTTCCGCGCCGTAATTGCCGTATTCTTCCTTAATCACGCGCGAAAAAACATAAAAAACATCCTTGTCGGAAAAAGAATGCACAACGGCCTTTTTATGTTTTTCTAAAAGGTTTTTTAGGGATTTCATATTTTTTCCAAAACATAATATAAATTTTCATCCCCCTCGCCGGTTTTCAGTGGCAATTTTTCAATCTTTTTAATCTTAAACCCGGTCAGTTTCGCCAATTCTTCAATGTCTTCATGAGAATAGGCATATCTTGTCGCAAAATGCTGCCCGTCGGGAGAATCATAAATGCTTCCGTACCGAAAATTCCGAATGCCCCGCTTTTTCATTTCACTAGCATATTCTTCCACCATTTTTTTGTACCCACCTTTTTCTCGATTGGGAATGTCAAAAATAAACTGTCCGCCCGATGCCAAAATCCGGTTGGCTTCACGGAATAATTGAACCTGATCAATGATGGAATAATCATGCAAAATATTTCTTCCCAGAGAATAAACTGTATTCATACTTTCATTTTGAATCGCATTATTGTGCCAGTCGCCCTGAAAAACTTTTGCAACATGACCAGTTTTTTCAATGGCTTCTTTAGTTTTCTCCACGTGCCTCTGGGTGAAATCATATCCAGATATATCGTATCCGTCTTTAGCTAGTTCAGTTATCAGTCTTCCCGCTCCGCAGCCCATTTCCAACGCTTTTTCATCCTTTCTGATCAAAGATTCCAAAAGCTCTACTTCTTTTTCATTCATTCTTTCATTGACTTTATATTCTTCGAATTTTATATTTTCCTCGTAAAATTTTTGCAGATTTGAAATGGCGATTTTGTCATGGTTGGGAGTAATTAATGATCTGGCGTAAGCATATTCCTCATTCATATCGGAACTACCCTCAATACGCTCGTTAATTTTTTTGCGAACAATCTCTGCGCCATATGCTTCCGTCAAAACAAACATGATCACTTTCGCTTTTTCTATTGGTCCGAATCTCAGATAATCGAATAAAGCTACGTCAAAATCAGGAGAAATTTCTTTTCGGCCTTTAAGGCATTCGGCTATTTCTCTAGCATGGTATCTGGAATAAAAATCACGATCAATATAATTAAGAAGATAAAAGTCAGTCTTCCAATCGCCAATTTTCTCTTTGTGTTTTTTGAAATTCTTGAGTATCTCTGACGTTGTTCTGCCAAATATTTCGTGATAATCCATCATTTCTAGAATGGCATCGCGTTCCAAATTTTCCGGTTCTTTTTCTCCTCTTTCTTCCAAATCATCTTGATCTGGCTGATGGATGCTCCGACAATATTCCAATCTTTGTCTTTCTTCTTCAGTATAATCATCGGGTTCGTAGTCGGAAAGATTGGCCCACATGGCTCTGTCCAGCCATTCTTTTCTTCTTTCCTTGTATAATTTTATAAGGTATTCTCCGAAAAATTCTGCCGCTCTTTTTGGATTATTTTCAAACATTTGGGAAATAAGCACCGCCTTGAAGTCTCCAAATTCATCAACGTCATTATCATAAAGATAATCAGTGTTGTATTTTTCCGGGAAATTATTTGAAATGAAAATTTCCCCGACCATTCGCCAACCTGCTTGGCTTTTCAATATTTCATCCGCGTTTTTACCGCGCAATTCTTCAGGCAATCCGTCCTTTAATGTATCAAAAAATTCCTGTACGTCTTTCTCATTAAAAATAACTTTCTCCTCTGGCAGAACGATTTCTTCTTTTTCAGAATTACCCTGAACCGGTATTTTTTCAAACATATTTTTTGTGCTTAAGCAATTCTATTCTATCAAATCCAGGGAAAAGAAAAAAGGCGAGCGGGTCGTGGCGTGGTAGCCTATCCCGGATGCTCGCCCTTAGCGGTTTCGGTTTTTTTAGGGAGACCGAAAACTCCCGCCGGCTATTCAGGGGATGCCGGTCACTCCTCAAAAAATTTGTTTTTTTCGGCCGGTCCACCAGCCGACTTCCTCCTCCCGCACCTTCAAGATGCAGGAGATCTCGAAGTAGTCCTTGGGCTCTCCAAAGCCCTCAGACTCTTCGACTGTGTCTAAAAACAACTGTTCCTCGCCGGTGGCGAGGAACTTCTTCTCTAATTCCCTGACCACGTCGCCGTGGCCAGAGTCGAACAACAGGCCGTGTCGCAGCCCGTTGTCCTTGATTTCAAATTTCTTTCCCATATTTTTCTCCTTTCTATGGGAAATTAACTTCACTTCTGAACCCGCAAAGCCAATCTTTACGGGTTCGGAATGAAGGGCAAAACTTTTGTCGTGGTAGACTCAAGTCTTGCCATTCAAGTGGTTCCCTTTTTATATACCGCTGGGACAGCGGTCGGAAATCAGAGTTTTTCAAAAATCACTCTGATTTCCTTAATCCGGAACCATCCTGCGTGGCGAAAGCCAAGCAGTTTGGTTCCGTCGACCGGGTCCATGACCCGGTCATTCTTGCAAAAGAGCACGGGCTTGTCAGGCCCGGCTATCTGCAAAAACTGCTGCTGCAGCGGAAGTGGGGCCACGATGGCCACCACGTCCGCCGCAGCGATCTCCTCGGCCAATTCATGCGCCGAAGAGATCGTCCGATTGACCTGGTGAACTTCCACCAGGCCAAAAATTCTTTTCAAGTCGGCCGATTGCTCGGCCGACATCTCATGCCTGGAAAACCACAAGACTTTCGTCATGAGATTCTCCTTTCCTGCTGAACATTTCCCTTGCGCCGTTTCGCTCCCAACCACATCCTGATCAGCATTCAGGACTGGGCCAAGCGCAAAGAAAATTTTTTCACTTCCGATTCTGCGAAGACAATCCTCACAGACTCGGAATGAAAGGCGAGCGGGTTGTGGCGTGGTAGCCTATCCCGGGTGCTCGCCTATTTTAGGTTTCGGTTTTTTTAGGGAGACCGAAAACTCCCTTGAGAGCTACCACATCCGGTTGTCACACCGGGGGCAGCCCTCGTTCTTGACGTAGACATACTCGTCTACGCCAAATTCCTGCCCGCACCGCGGGCAGGAGAAAAAATTTTCATAGACTGCCAGATGGCAGTCTATGCATTCCCTCGCCTTCCCGGCGAGGGAAAAAATCTGGTGTGGACAATCGTCCACACCAGATAAAATTCCTTCACTGCTGCAAATTTCGCAGCAGACGAATTTCTTTGCCATGGCGTTCCTCCTTTCATGGCAAATGTTAACCTTTCCCCAGCCAGTGTAACTCCCGACCAGTCCGACACAACGTCGGACCCGGGCCATAGCTGGTTTGTCCAGCACCAACTACTCCTCACTAACAAAAGTTTGTTTAATAAAGAAAAGTTGGTGCTGGATTTATTCGCATGTGCCCATTCGTTAGGGCTATTCGCATACTTCAACCGAGAGAAAATAAAAGCTAATTGAAATATGTAATAATTTATGCTAAGCTATTGCTATGAGTACGGAGCAAATAGAACAAAAACTTATAGAAGCCATTGAAAAAGATCCTCATAAAAAGGACATGAAAAAAGTGTCTCTTTTCGGTTCTTATATCTATGGCCAACCCCGTGAAGATTCTGACGTGGATGTTTTAGTGGAATTTGAACCTAATTCTAGTATTAGTCTTTTTGACTTGGTTCATATCCGCCGAAATTTTTCTGAATTTATCGGGAAAAAAGTTGATCTTCTGACACCCTCCGCTCTTAGCAAGTATTTCCGCGATGAAGTACTAGCCAAAGCTAAAACCATTTATGAAAAATGATCTCGTTTTTATAGGACATATTCAGGACTCTATCAATAACATCAATGAGTTTATTGGAAACTCTGATTTTGAAAGTTTTTCTAAAAATAAACTAGTGCTTAGCGGCGTAGTTCACGAATTTGAAATTATTGGCGAAGCCTCCAATAAAATCAGCCGTGAATTTTGCGATTCTCACCCGGAAATACCCTGGAGAGACATGATTGATATGCGAAATGTGCTTATTCATGAATATTTTGGTATTATTCCTGAATCCGTCTGGGAAGCTTATAAAAAAGACCTCCCCAAGCTTAAAACGGCCATAGACCAAATACTCATTTCTTAACTTCCATTTTTTCTCGGTTGAATAATATTCAATTTTCAAAGATCCGTTTTGCGGATTTTTTGATTCCACAAAAATGCCAGTGAGTGTTCATCCATTAAAGAGAAGAGAGATTTTCTTTAGCTAATGAATAAATAATACTCACTGACATTTTTTGACTCTCTTCTCTAGACTTTTAGAAAGCCTGCTCCTGATTCCTACCTCACCCTGCCCTCTCCTTATAAAGGAGAGTGGGATTTGATAAGAACCAAGGACCACTTTCTATCCCGACGATGGCTCGTTGGGAGAGAAATAAGCTTATTGCCATTCATCCAGCTATCTTTTTTTGGAACGCATGTATGCGTTCCCTACAATCTCTCTTCCCTTTGGATGAATTTAGTATGCTGCTTATTTCCAGTGCCATTTTATGATCCTTACCGCCCTTTCAGGCGATTTGGATACATATTATGTATATTTAATGTTCTTGGTTACGTGTCTCTCTCCTCTTTGGGCGATATTTCATCGTAACGGGCCATTATATCAGATATTACACTAAATGTCAATTTAAATAGACTTATACTATTTTTATCCTATCGTAAATAAGCCATTTATACCTTTAATTTGACAAATTATGGCTTATTTGCTATACTATAAATGTTGACTTATTTTTTCGACATATATGAATCTATCTGACCAACTTACTCAATTTGGCCTTAATGATAAGCAAGCCATTGTATATCTGGCTCTTTTGGAGCTAGGCGCTAGTTCTGCTATTAATCTAGCTAAAAAGACCGGTATTTTGCGCACTACTGTCTATGACGTGCTTATCGAACTGGAAAAAAAAGGGCTTTTAAGCCAGACCAAAAAAGGCAAAAAAAGGCTTTTTCTGGCTGAAGAACCGGAAAATCTGGAAAATATTTTGGAAGAAAAGAGGGAAAAGCTGGCCAGTCTTATGCCGGCACTCAAAGGGCTTCTCAATACTTCCGGAACCAAGCCGGTAATCCGCTATTACGAAGGCTTGGAAGGCATCAAAGAAGTTTACCGAGATACCTTGAAATATAAAGGCGAACTGGTGGCATTTGTAACGGAAAATATCATAAATAAACTGGGTCAGGATTTTGCTGACGAATATAAAGCAAAAAGAGTTAAATCACAAATTACGGTGCGCGTCATCGGGCCGGATACCGAAGAAATTATTGAGTATAAAAAAACAGACCAAAAAGATCTGAAAGAAACGCGGCTGGTTTCCAAAGAAAAGTTTCCCTTTTCCATTGAAATGAATATTTACGGCAACAAAATCGCTTTTATGAGTTTTTCTGAATCTTTAGGGCTTATTGTAGAAAGCAATGAAATCGCTAAAAATATGAAATTTATGTTTGAATTGGCCTGGAAGGGTGCCGGAAAAGAAATTGAAATTAAAAAAGAAGATGAATATTGGAGCTAGGATTTTGCTTTGAGATAATTAAAAACGCTCCTCACAGCAATGGCACCTTCGGCGGCCGCGGTAATGACTTGGCGGAATTTGTTTGATCCGTCGGTTATGTCTCCGGCCGCAAAGATGCCAGGAACCGAAGTGGAGCCGTCTGATTTTATTTTTATATACCCGTCTTTGTCGCTTTTAATATCCAAGTCATCCGCATAATTTATATATGGATCCGATCCGGCTTCAATAAAGAGTCCGCTTATTTCAAGCAAACTGCTATTTTTATGTGGATTATCCAGTTCAACCCTTTCCAGTTTTTCCTGGCCGGATATTTTCACTACGTTGGTGTTATAAATAACTTCTATTTTCTCATTCTTCTTGATTGAATCAGCCCAAAAAGGCTCGCAGCGAAGCTCGCTTTTACGATAAATTATATAAACTTTCTTACAGATATCAGCCAGATATAATGCCGCGCCTGCCGCGCTGTTGGATCCGCCAATCACTCCAACAGTCTTGTTTTTATAGAAAAAACCGTCGCAAGTGGCGCAATAGGAAACGCCTTTTCCCGCAAATTCTTTTTCTCCTAAAATGTCCAGCTTTCTCCTCTTCATGCCAGTGGCTAGTAACACAGTTTTAGTTTTTAAGGCTTCGTTATTTTCTAGTTCTGCAATAAATCTCCCTTCCTCTTCTTTTTTTATATTTTTAACCAAGCCTGGGATTATTTCTGCGCCGTACTTTTTAGCATGTTCTCCTAGTTTTTTTCCAAGCTCGGCTCCAGTCAGGTTTTCAATGCCTGGATAATTGTCGATTAGATGAGCTTCGGAGATCTGTCCGCCCAAAATCTGCCCGATAATAGCATGTTTTATCCCGTAGCGGGAAGCATAAATAGAAGCAGAAAGCCCCGCCGGACCAGAACCTATTATAATTAAATCATAAGATTTATCCATAGCTTTCATTCAAAATTCCCAATTCTAAATTCAAAATTCTAATTTTTAATTGGCATCACGATATAGGTAAAATCATGTAAAACTTCGCCGGTTTGTTCATTTATTTCCTTTAAAGCGATTGGCGTTGATTCACTGTTCATAAGAAAAGCCACTTTGGAAGTTGAGATGCTATTAATTCCATCTAAAAGATATTTTGAATTTAAAATTACTTCTTGAGATGGTCCAGAAACGTCAAATTTGAGCTCTGTTGAGTTTTCTCCAGTTTCCGCACTGCTAGCGCCTATAAAAATTTTCTTTACTCCAGAGTCAATTTTAATCGAAATCTCTCCTGATTTTCCCGAAGCAAAAATATTAGCCATTTTTACCGCGTTTTGAAACACGCTTTTTTCCAAAACTACCCTGGTTTTATAATCTTTTGGCATTATATGCTTATATTCAGGATATTTTCCATTAATCAACCTTGAAACAATTTTAGTCTCTTCTATTTCAAAAAAAATTTGCCCGGATTCAATCGTTATTTTCACATCACATTCTTCATTATTAGAAATAATTCTCATTACTTCATTTAATGTTCCAAATGGAATAATAATACTGTCTTTTTTGTTTATATAAGCCTCAAACACCTCTTTATTTATATTTTCCTTGTTTATACTAATTCTACTTTCAGAAAGACGAAAACTATCAGTTGAAGCAAAAAATATCTCTTTTTGGCTTAAAATAAGGTTTATTCCAGTAAGCTCTTGTCTGGCTTCATTTTGAGCCACAGACACCATTTCCTTAGATAAGATATTTTTTAGATCAATACTATTAATATTTAATAGATATTCACTGCTTTTTTTAGGAATTAATGGAAAATCATCAGCTGATACCCCTTTTATAATTGCCTTAAAAGAGCCACTTTTTATTTTTATTCCCTGTTCAACACTTTCTATTAAAACATTATCTCCTTGAGGAAGATTATTAGAAAAACTACTAATTATTTTCGCTGGAATAGTTATTTTACCTTCTTTTTCCACTTTAACTCCCACTTTTACCTGAGCTCCCATTTCTAAATTTGTCGCGGAAAACACTAAAAACCCTTTTTTTGCTTCAAATAAAATATTATTTAGTATAGGCAAGGTGTTTTGCTTAGAAACAATCCTTTCTGTGTTGTATATCGCTTTTTTAAAGTTATCTTGAGTACAAATTAATTTCATAATAATTTATATATAAAATTATTTAAAGTTATTACTATTTATTATATAAGCTTATTTTTGTGGATAAGTTTAGTTTTTAGCTTAAATAAAGCAAATAAAATGTTAATATATATTGGATAAGTTTTATTTTTATATACCCAGAGAGTGATGATAAGATATTAATTTAATTAAATAAAAAAGTAAACCACAAGCCGGAAACAGACGGAAAAATTATTTTGGACAAATTTTACACAGAGTTATTCTAGTGGTTTTACACAAATTATCCACCAAAGCAACCTGGAATCAGTAATTAATTTATAGAATAGAGCTGTTCTCTGAGATAGTTTATTTCCTCGGCTATTTTTTCTTCCCTTTCTATTAATTCAGCTATTTTTTCGTAAGCGTGAAGGGCGGTAGTATGGTCGCGGCCTCCCATTCGATCCCCGATATTGGGAAAAGAATATTGAAGCTCGCTTCTCATGAGATACATTGCGATTTGTCTTGGTTTTACGACTTCCTGCTTCCTGTTTTTAGCTATTAAATCAGTTTCAGTTATATCATAAAAAGCAGACACTGTTTTTATGACGTGTTTATGGGTTACTCCCTTTTTTTTGCCACTGGAAATAATTTCCGACAACATTTTTTTTACATAATTGAGATCAATTTTATTTTTAGAAAGCTGGGCGGAAACAAAAACCCTATTAAAAGCCCCTTCTAGTTCGCGGATGTTGTTTTTTATGTTTTCGGCAATAAATTCTAGGGCATCGTCGTTAATTTCCATTTCCTGGTCAAGAGCTTTTTTTCTTAATATGGCCACTCTTGTTTCAAAATCTGGGCGGATAATATCAGCTATCATGCCGCCTTCAAAGCGCGATTTAAGCCTTTCTTCCAATATTTGTATGGCCTTGGGTGCTCTGTCGCTAGAAAGAACTATTTGCTTGTTTAATTGGTATAAATGGTTGAAAATATGAAAAAATTCTTCCTGCGTTTTTTCCTTTCCTGATATAAATTGGATATCGTCAATGATCAATAAGTCGATTTTTTGGTAATAATCCTTAAAATCCCTTATCTTTCCTGTTTTTATGGAATCAATAAGCTCACTTGTGAATCTTTCTGAAGTTATATACTTTATCTTATGTTCAGGATTGTTTTTTAGTATTTCGTTGCCAATCGATTGGATTAAATGGGTTTTTCCCAGGCCTACGCCTCCATAGATAAAAAGAGGGTTATAAACGCTCCCCAGGTTTTGAGAAACAGCAAAACAAGCCGCTTTTGCAAGTTCATTGCTGCCTCCTACTACAAAATTATCAAAAGTATATTTGTGGTTCAAATTGCTTTCCTGATTTATAGGAGCCCTTTTTTCCCGAAAAAAAGCGTTATTTGAAGGAACTACGGCATCAACCATAGAGATCTTTTTTTCTGTCGATTCTTGGTTAGCGGCGATGATGCAGGAAACCGTTTTTATGTCTTCCTGGATATTTCTCAATGCTCGCAGGATATAGAGGTTGTATTTGTTTTCAAGCCATTCCTTGGCAAATCCATTGGGAACACTTATGATTACTTGACCATTTTTATTGGAAAAAATTGACGTATTTTTGAACCAGGTTATAAAGTTGGCCTTGGAAATAGAAAGCTCAATTTCCGAAAGGACAGCTTGCCAAAGCTCTGTATTAGTCATAAATATTTCATAAACTAGAAAACTCGCTAGCCTAAGTATACCATACCCGAAATATAAAAGAATAGAGAAACGTGGATAAACTTGTTGATAATCTGTGATAACTGACGCAAAGCAGGCAACTCCCCCGATTAATAAATAGCATATTGGTAATTTTTGCATTAGTAAAGCCTGACGCATTTATGATTGGCAAGTTTTTCATTGACTTTGGCCCTAAAAACTGATAAACTTTTAATTGAATTGACGGATGTATTAATAATTTATCTAACAATATTATGAGCCAAACGTATAAGCCTAAAAGCTTGAAAAGAAAGAAAAAACACGGATTTAGAAAAAGAAAAATGACCAAATGCGGAAAAAAAGTTGTCAAAAGAAGGCGGCAAAAGGGCCGAAAAAGGTTAACTGTTTAGCTATGCTACCGCAAAAAAATCGCCTGACTGAAAGAAAAGACTTTGAAAAAGTGTACAAATACGGCAATTTTTTTTGTTTTGAAAATATTTCCCTAAAATATGCAAAAAACGGCCTGGATGAATCCAGAATTGGATTTTCAGTAGGAGCAAAATATTTTTCGAAAGCGACAGAAAGAAACAGGATAAAAAGACAGCTCAGAGGATTTTTTAAGGATAATCTGAAAAAAATAAAGAAAGGGATGGATATTGTAGTTATTGTTAAAAAAGACAAAAATAGCGCGGAAAAGCCAGAAAAAAAGCGGGAAAAAATGGAAAAAATTTTGCAAAAAGCTAACTTGATAATCGATTAAAATTAAAAAAATAAATTATGGTTTTTTTATTTAACGAATTTGTTTATAGGCCTATATATAATTTGCTTGTTTTTGTATATGATATAATCCCTCTTCACGATTTTGGAATTGCTATTGTTATAATTACCCTGATTATAAAATTTATTCTTATTCCTTTGAGCCGGAAGCAAATAGAATCTCAGAAAAAAATGCAAGATCTCCAGCCAAAAATAAAGGAAATACAGGAAAAATATAAAAAAGACAAAGAAAAACAAAGTCGAGCGCTCATGGAGTTTTATAAAACCAACAAAGTCAACCCTTTTTCCGGTTGTTTGCCTGTCGTTTTCCAGCTAGTTTTTTTAATAGCTATTTACAGAGTTTTGTTCAATATATCCCAAGGGGGTCTAGTAGTTGAACAAAACATTCTTTATTCTTTTGTAAAAAATCCAGGCCAAATAAACCAATATTTTTTGGGTATTGTGGATTTGTCAAAAGCGCTCGATTTCCGTAGCCTTACGCTTGAGAGCTTGCCGCATATTCTTCTGGTTGTCCTAGCCGCGTTTGCTCAATATTATCAGACAAAAATGCTGATGAAGAGCCAGCCCGCGGTGGTCAAAAAAGCGGATAATCAGGATTTTTCCCAAATTATGACCCAGCAGATGCTTTATCTCGGACCTCTCCTTACATTGTTTATTGGTATAAAGTTTCCGGCAGGGCTGGCGCTTTATTGGCTTGTTTCAACGGTTTTTGCCATAATCCAGCAGAAAGAGCTTCTGCTTAAAAAAGAAAAAGCGGAAAAATAATTCAAAGATAATATTTAAATTCTAAATACATGGAAAAGAATAATGAAGATCTTGAAATGGAAAAAAAAATAAAAAGAATTATTGAAGAGATGATTTCAAAAATGGGGTTCAAAGGAAGCGTGGAAATAATAAAGAAGGAAGAAGGTGAAAAAAAATCATATGTTTGCAATGTAAAAACACAAGAATCCAATTTCTTAATCGGACAATATGGAATCAATTTGCAGTCGCTGCAGCACATCGCTCGGATGCTGGTCAGAAAAGAAATTTCGGAGAGAATTAATTTTATTATTGACATTAATTCTTATCGGATGGATAAAAATGATTCAATTGTAAAATTGGCTAAAAATTTGGCTGAGGAAGCTCTTCAGGAAAAGAAAGCCGTAGTATTGCGTCCTATGGGCCCCTATGAACGCAGAATTGTCCATCTTGAACTGGCCAAAGACGATAGGATTAAAACAGAAAGCATAGGAGAGGGTGAAGACAGAAGAGTTGTAATCAAGCCAATAGACCTTATTTAAAAGAATTTAGAATTGGGAATTTCGAATTTAGAATGGGAATATGGAGCTTAGATCTTGAAGGAAATTAAAACCCAGTTTATTTTTAGTAGTTTTATTCTAAATTCTAAATACTAAATTCAAAATTCTATTTTTATGGTTATAGCTCGTAAAATTGCTTACAATGTTCTTGTTAGTTCTATATCAAAAATATTAGCCACAGTTTTAGCGTTGGTCTCTATTGGGCTGATAACAAGATATCTTGGCAAAGATGGATTTGGCAATTATTCTACGGTAATTGCCTTTTTTGCTTTTTTTACGGCGCTTTCTGATTTGGGGCTGTCATCAATTTCTACCCGGGAGATTTCAAGAAATGGGGCGGATGAAGAAAAAATAATGGGAAATGTTTTCACGCTGCGCGTTGCAACAGCCCTTCTGGTTGTAATTGTTTCTCCGGCAATAATTTTTTTCTTTCCTTATGACCCAGAGGTAAAAAGGGGTATTTTGGTCGCAGCTCTGGCTTTTTTCTTCTCCTCTTCTTATCAAATCTTAAACGGAGTATTTCAAAAGAATCTAGCGATAGATAAAATAGCCTTTTCAGAGCTTATCGGGAAACTGATCCAGGTTTCTGGAGTATTTTTAGCGATAAAATTCGGGCTGGGGTTTGACTGGATTATTGCATCACTGCTGGCTTATATGATCGCCAGCTTCTTGATGATATTTTTTTGGTCGAAAAAATACATTAAAATCAGGCTGAGGTTTAATATAGGCTATTGGAAGGAATTTCTTAAAGAATCCTATCCGATAGGCGCAGTCACGATAATCACATTCATTTATTTCAAAATAGACACGATAATGCTTTCTTTGATGCGAACGAGCGCTGATGTGGGCATATATAATGCCGCTTATAAAATTATCGAGAATATTACTTTTTTTCCAGGCATGATAATGGGGCTTATTTTTCCAATAATGTCCCATAGCATTTTTTCAGATAGGGAGAAATTTCAGGATATTTCCAATAAAACATTCAAGGTTTTTTTAATCTTTGTCTTGCCTTTGGTTGTAGGAACCGTTTTTCTTTCTGATGGGATAATAAACCTTATCGGTGGGGCGGGTTTTTTCGAATCAGCTAATGTTCTTAGGATTTTGGTTTTTTCTCTGGCTTTTATTTTCTTTGGCAATTTCTTTAATGCTATTTTGATATCCGGAAATCAGCAGAAAAAACTTATGTATATACTAGCATTGGCGGCGGTTATCAATGTTTCTCTGAATTATATATTGATTTCAAAATTTTCTTATTTTGGAGCTGCTTGGGTGGCAGTCGCCACGGAATTTTTCGTAGCTTCCGGGACATTTCTTTTGGTTTTTAAAAAAATAAAATATATGCCAAAAGCGGAAAAATTTTTAGGCATAGCTGGCGCTGCCTTTTTCATGGGGCTCGTGCTCTATCTTTCTGAAAGCGCGGGCTTTTTTGCGAGAGGTTTCATGTCAGTGGCAACTTATATGCTGTTTCTTTGGGTTTTTAAGGCTGTAAAAACAGAAGAAATTACGAGCATTATCAGCAAACGGGGAATAAAAGAATATGAAGAAATATCCTAAAGTTTTTATCGTCATTCTTAACTATAATAGGAAGGATTTTTTAAAAAAATGCCTGGATAGCGTTTATAAAACCACCTATCCTAATTTTGAGGTTGTTTTGGTGGATAATAATTCTAAAGACGGTTCTTTAGAAATGGCTATGACCGGATATTCCCGGTTTATTTTTATTAAAAACGAAGAGAATCTAGGATATGCCGCCGGAAATAACAAAGGCATAAGATACGCGCTGGAAAGGATGGCAGACTATGTGCTTTTGCTCAATAACGATGTCAATGTCAAAGAAAATTTCTTGGATTGCCTTATCGAAGAAGCTGAAAAAAATTCTCTGACAGGAATTTTAAGCCCGTTGATTTTTGACGGATATTCGGGAAAAGTCTGGTTTTCCGGAGGAAAAATAGACTGGCTTAGGATGAAAACTGTCCATGAAACTGAAATCAAAACAGCGGATAATTTCGAAACAGATTTTATTTCCGGCTGCGCGATGCTTGTAAAAAAAGAGGTTTTTAGAAAAATCGGACTTTTAGATGAAGACTTTTTTCTTTATTGGGAAGATGCTGATTTTAGTTTTCGAGCTAAAAAAGCTGGATTTAAGCTGGGAGTGGCCATGTCGAGCTGGATAGACCATTATGAAAGAAAAAAAAACGGATCCAACATGAAGACATACTGGCTGGTGCTTTCCGGACTCATTTTTTTCAAAAAAAACGCACGATCTTTTATGAAATATTGGATTTTAATATATACTTGTCTCCGCAGATTAAAAAATTTGGCTGATATTGCGTTTGGGACGAATAAACAAGCCAAATTTGTCCAAAAAGCTTATGGAGATTTCAGCCGCTCAAAAATATAAAGTTTCAATTGTAATTGTCAATTTTCAAAGCAAGAAATATCTGGCATCAAATTTGCTGTCGATTAGAAACAAGATTAGCTCTGAATTAATAAGTGAAATAATAATTGTCAATAACGACAGAAAAGAAAATCTGGAAGAAATAGAAGCTGAATTTCCAAAAATAAAATTAATTGAATGCGAAAAAAATATCGGTTTTGGAGCGGCTAATAATTTGGCCGCAAAAAAGGCGCTGGGGCGCTATTTATTTTTTTTAAACCCGGATTGTGAAATAATAAATTGCGATATTAAAAAAATTATTTTTGAGATGGAAAAAGATGCGAAAATAGGCATTATAGGGGGACAACTTCTTAAAAAAAACGGAGAAACTCAGCAATGGAGCGCGGGAATCGAAACAAGCCTTTTAAATTTGATTAAAAATAACTTAGGTTTTTCCAGAAGCCGGAAAATTTGGAAAAGTGAAAAAAAAATTACAACCGATTGGGTATCTGGAACGGCTATGATTATCGAGAAAAATTTATTTCAAAAAATCGGCGGTTTTGATGAAAAATTCTTTATGTATTTTGAAGATATGGATTTATGCGGAAGAATAAGAAAAATCGGCCGAAAGATTGTTTATTTTCCCCAGCTTAAAGCGAGACATTTAGAAGGCGGAAGCTATGAAAGGCGAGAGGTTAAAAAAAAGGATTATTACGATTCACAAGAATATTTTTTTAAAAAAAACCGACCAAAAATTGAGTTTTGGATTATAAAATCAATCAGGAATTTTTTGTATGTTTAATTTTATCCTGCTTTTCTTAATCTACCTGCCTTTTCAGCTGGCGCTTAATCCAACCGAGGGTATCGATCTGGCTTCAATCAGGGTTATTATCCTCCTCCTTTTTCTGCTATGGCTGGCTAAGGGACTCAAAAATAAAAAGGTGCTCATAAAGAACAATTCGAGCACAGTTTTAATTATTTTTTTTCTAGCTTTTAATTTAATTTCAATCGCTGTTTCGGGAAATTTAGACTGGTCAGTAAGGAAGCTCCTGTTTCTTTTTTCAATTTTTCCCGTTTATTTTGTGTTTTCTGATATCATTTCCGATAAAAATAAGATGGAAAAAGCGGCAAAGGTTTTAGTCTGGAGCGGGAGCGCCGCCGCTTTTTTGGGAATCATCCAGTTTTTGTTACAATTTTTGATAGGTCTTGAAAAAACTTATAAAATTTGGGCGAATTTCATCATCTGGCCTTTTTTGGGAAACAATTTCAGCGAAGCGGTTCTTAAAAATTCCAGCTGGCTTGTGAATATTTCAGGAAAAACGATTCTTAGGGCAACTTCTACTTTCCCAGATCCCCATATGCTTGCTTTTTTTCTAGGAATCTTGATTCCCTTGTCGCTGGGATTATTTCTAAAATCAAAAAAACCGCTATACCTGTTTTTTTTCACAGTTTTATTTGTTGGCGATGTCCTAACTTTTTCTAGAGGCGGATATATTGGGCTTTTAGCGGGAGCTCTGGCAATGTTTTTTTCACTTTGGAAAAAATTCGGCCTAAAATATAAAATAACTTTATTTTTAGCAGCAGGGATGATAGCTGGCGTTCTGCTTATCCCCGGTCCGATTTCAACCAGATTTATTTCTAGTTTGCATCTGAATGAAGGTTCAAATGCCGGAAGAATTGAGATGTGGCAAAGAGCCGGAGAAATTATTTTAGACAAGCCGCTTTTTGGAACGGGGATTGGCAATTATCCCCTTGAAATCAAACCTGACGCCAGTTATCGCGATCCTATTTATGCGCATAATACCTATTTGGATGTTGCTGTGGAAACAGGAATAGCCAATGCCATTATTTGGATAACGCTTCTGGCGGGCTCCGCTTTTATTTTTATAAAAAAAGCGAAAAAAGAGCCTTTCTTTTTTTGGCTGGCGATAAGTCTGGTTATTTTTTTTGCTCATTCTTTGGTTGAAACGGCTATTTATTCACCGGTTGTACTGATATTGCTTTTGGTAATAATAAGTTTTACAAATGTTGAAGAGTAAAATGTCCGCCAAAGGCGGATCCGCCTTTGGCGGAAAGAAAATATTTAACATGGAAAATCTAATTTATTTGGCAGTTATCTTTTTGCCGGCATATCTCGTCCGGTTTAAAATATTTGGTATCCCGACTAATATTCTAGAAATGCTGATTTTGATAATTTTTATTAGATGGATTATTGGTTGTGGTAGAGACGCATTGCAATGCGTCTCTACGATAGGCTATAAAAAATATATTATACCGATATTTTTTATTTTTCTAGGGCTTGCCATTTCAACATTAGCTAACGGGGGGTATGCGGCAGGCCTTGGCATAATCAAAAGCTGGTTCTTTTTTCCAATGCTATTTGTTTTTTTGGCAAGTCAGATTTTAGATAAAGAAAAAATAATAAATGTTTATAAATCCCTTTATTTATCCGCTTTTTTAGTTTCATTGATATCTTTGGGATATTTGTTTTCGGGGCATATTACATATGATGGAAGATTGCAGGGGTTTTTCAATTCGCCGAATTATTTGGCGATGTACCTTGCGCCGGCGCTGATAATGTTGGTGCAAGTTCAAAGTTTTCCATCGAAGGCGGATCAGCTTATGGCTGAAAAGCTAAAAGTTTTGATTTTATTATCCGGATCAATTATATTAATTACTTTTTATTTTACTTACTCTTACGCTGCTTGGATTTCTGTGATTTTGAGCCTAATTATGGTTTCTATTATTAAAAACAAAGCGCTGGTTAAAAATAAAACAATAATCATTTTAGTTTTGTTAGCTGCGTCGTTATTTATAATCCAGCTAAATAGTGAAAAATTAATTAATCTTAAAAATTATAATCGATCTTCCTTGGAATCAAGGATAATAATCTGGAAATCAGCTGAAAAAATGTTGGAGAATAACTGGGTTTTTGGAATCGGACCGGGGAATTTTCAGGAAAAATATCTTGAGTATCAAAAATATTACCCGCCTTATCTCGAATGGGCGGTTCCCCACCCGCACAACTTATACCTGGCTTTTTGGCTCTACGGAGGAGTTTTAGGGATTTTGGGATTTATCTTTCTGCTTGGTTTTTGGCTTGAGGATATTATTAAAAAAAGCGACAGCATAGTTAAATTTATCGCTTTTAGCATAATGTTCTATATTTTGATCCACGGAGCGATTGATACGAATTATTTCAAAAATGATCTGGCGATAATTTTTTGGCTGAATTTTCTGATTTTTAAAATATAAAAAACGCTTTCCCAAGGTGCTTAATGAAGTTTTATTTATAATATTCTACAAGCTTATTTGATATAGTTTCCCGTCAAGCTTGTTTATAAAAAATAGCAATCCTTCATCTGGGGACAGAAATAAATCAGATGCGTCGAATTGCGCGTTTATTTTTTGGAGCTCGGAAAGTTCGATTATTCTTTCTGATTGCCGGGATGCCATATCCATTTTCCAGAAAGTATCGCTGGTTTTTATTTTTCCATTGTTGTAATCGTTGGGAAACATGGCGGATTCAGGAAGGTTTCCCGGTAGGGCATAATATAAAATTTTATTGTTTTTGGACCAGGTGCATTTCGAGACAAATGTAGGAATGCCCAGGTTTGAATATTCTCCCCCATTGTAGTTCACAATGGCTAGCTGTATTTTCGATCCGCCTTTGGCGTCGCTGTGGCTTATAAGAATGTTATTTCCAGAATTGTCCCAGAGATAGTCAGCTCCAAATTTTTCCTTAAACAGGGATTTTTTTTGGCCGCCGACAGTCGGAATTGATTCTAGGCTGGTTTGGGACATATTATCAGGCTTGTTCCAAAAAGAAACGCTTCCACTTTGAGGAATTGGTGCGACAGAAGCGTTTAAATAGGCCAAGTCAGCCAGTTTTTTCCAATTGCTTCCGTCGGGATCTGAAATATTAAGCGTAGCCTTTTTTCTTTTGGGATCAATATAAACGTAGAAGATCTTGTCGCTTGACTGGTTCCAAACAGCTTCGCGGATATTTTTGTCAAGGGAATATCCTTTTCCAGCCGAATAATTGTAAGAAGAAAATCGAGTGCTGCTATCAGATTGGAAAAATTTTGAAATAACTTTAGTTTTATCTGGCGACCAAAGAATATTTTTTAAATCAATTAAATCATTGGCAGAAAGAGTTTTTTTGTTTGTTCCATCAAGATCAATTTCATAGGCATGGCCATCTTTTTGCGAATAATATTTAATAGACAGTCCGTTGGGGGAAAGAACTGGGGATAAAACAGCTTCATCGGAAATGGCAGAAATTTTAGCGGTATCTTTTTCCGGTTGAGTGGCAGAAACGGGCTGTGCGGGATTTTCTTTTTTAACGGTCGGGGCGACTTCTTTGGGTTTATAAAAAGACAAGCGATAAATGCCCAAAAAAAGGATAGAAACGATGAAAATAATAAGAGACGCAAAAAAAAGTTTTTTAAGAAGAGACACTTTTTAGTTATTAAATCTTATATGAAGAATGCCGTTGGGCTCATTATAACCGTCGCAATTTTTTCTGAGTCGAGAGTTTGCGCTATCTGTACAAAGTTGAGCTACATTTAGCTGGCTGCTGTTATTATAGACGCATTGTGCTTGGGTTGAGCTTGCTTCTACATCAAAAGTCAGTCCGTTATGAGATGAATGTCCAGTTTCATTTGCTCCTGTGATGGTGTTTATACCGCAAGTGTTTTTAACTGCAATAATCTCATTAATAGCATTATTTTCCATTCCATCAAGACTGGTGCATCTGGAATTATTGCGATCTGAACAATTTCCGGAACTTTTAATAGAAAAACCGGCATCAGTGAGAATTTTTCTTAGTGCTGCATCAGTTCCCGTACCCGTTGAAGTTGTTATAGCTCCTCCGCTGGTGGTTCCGCTTCCGGTCAGTGCTGAACTGGCTGTGTCGCAAGTGAACGTGTGCCAGCTGGATTTTCCAATTCCAAGCTGCGGATCGGCATTGGCCACCCAGGTTATCGTAACATCCACAATCAGCCAGGCGGCGAGAGTAATGGCAAATCCGACCAGGCTGGCCGTGAGAAAATCCTTAGCTTGAGTAATCATTTTCTCGCTTCCAGTGGAAACCGTGTACATTATTCCGG
Source organism: Patescibacteria group bacterium (assembly GCA_022711335.1). GTDB lineage: Bacteria > Patescibacteriota > Minisyncoccia > Moranbacterales > UBA2206 > JAKLFF01. Next base: position 453,473 of record JAKLFF010000001.1, read on the forward strand.
AAATGAAGATAGCTACAATAGCTACGGTTACCAGGATATTTTTCCCCCATTCAATAAGATTCCAGATACCGATGATAAGATGGCAAAGGGTGCAGGGGTCAGATTCTCCCCCGCAAGGGACAATGCCGGAAGAACTTGAAGAAGACGAAGTTTGGCTATATGTAATTTTCAATACGCTGCAGCATATTTTTCCGCTATCGCAATTCGAATCATATTCAGATACATGCATAGAATAACTGCCGCTGCAGCTGCTGCCACTCTGACACTCTCCCTGATCATACAGAGTATCGTTATCTGGCACGCAAGTTGTTGAAGAGCTGCTGCTGGTTTTTGTTTCGGTGCAGCAAACTCCATCACTGCCTATTTTTGATACGCAATCAAGAGAATAATCAAGTTGTTTGCTGCAATTGCTTTTCTTTGCACAAATTGCTTCTCCAATATTTTTTTTTATTTCATTACTGTTGCATTGAAGAACACAACAATATTCATCAGAACTACAGCCATATTTTCCTCCGGCAGTATCCAGGGGAATTTCTGCAGAAACAGCGCAGTTTTTATTTACAGAACAAGTCCCACCATAAATATCTTCGCATTCAGAAGCAAAAGCAATTTGAAAAGAAAGAAAACTTCCAACAAATAACATTAAAAAGAAAATAAATATATTTATTTTTGATGTTTTTTTATGCATTTCTGGATTTATACTAGCATATTTTTTGACAAAAAAACAGGATTTTGAATGATGTCGCTATTTATGTCTTTTTTTCCAAAAAAAATAAATTGCTAAAATACCCAAAGTGAACGCAGCTGCTAATAAATATAAAAGGTGGTTTGCTTGGTTTTTGGTTTCAGATCTCGGGTTGCTTTCAACAATATTAAATTTAGAAAGAGTATTTTTTAGACTGCAATCGGATGGACAATTTTCCTGATTTTCCCCCTGGTCGCACTCGTTATTTTCATTGCAAGTTGCGACGGAAGATAGATCAATGGAAAAAACTTTATTGCCCTTTTCATCATAAATATCCGCGAATTTTCCATTGGGGAAATAAGGAATATTTATGAGAAGGTTGCCTTTTGAAACTTCTTCACAGCCTCCTTTTATTTCCCCGGTCTTTTCATTGAATTCATCGCTACAAATAATTGTCTTGAGACTGCCCACAGGGAAATATCCCAAATTCTTTCCCTGAAAAGAAACAACTCTTCCATCAGGTTCTTCCTGATATATGCTGTTGCTGTAGACATACTCTCCGTTGGCTATTCGCAGCCCAATAGTTTTGAACTTGGAGTCGGTTTTCTGAATTGAAGCTGCGACAAACTTCGAAGTTGACAGTTGATCGGCAGCGGAATTTTTTCCCAAAATGGCAAAGAAGCAGGAAAAAATAACAAAAAGAACCAAATTTATTTTTTTTATGTTTTTCATTTTTTCCTCCAACCTCTTTTCAAATTGATATTTTTTAAACAAATCAACTTGCGAGGATAATACGAATTAATGAAAAAAGTCAAGTGAATTATGCAAAACTTTCTATTCATCAAGACTTTTAAGTTGGACATGCTGATTGGGATAACTCGAAATTGTTTTTTTGATTATATATTCCTGCAGCGCGGAAAATGCCGAAGCTGTCAAATGGTTATTCATTAAACTGTTTTCTGACGATCTATAGCTGTCCTGTGTCAAACAGCCGGAATGGCAGCCAGTTTCTATTGTTTTCCACTTGGTACATTCTTTGTTTGTTGTGCAGTTATAATTATGTTCTAGTTTGGCATCGTTAAATTTTTTATATGGGCTGTATTCATCTGATAGAAACGCAAAATTATGGCCAATCTGTTCATGGGCTAAAACATTAGGACTTATATTTCCGATGCAATAATAAGCATTATTTCCCATATCGCCGTAAGCAGTTTTGCCACTGCCATTTTGGATCCATCCGTAACTAACATATTCCTTTTTTGATTCCACATCCGGGCAAATATTTGTTTGTGTTGTTGTAAACACTTTGTCTGATCGGTATACGCCGAAATTATCCGATAAATTATTAGCATTGGCTCCGCTGGATGCAAAAGAGACTTTCGTTTTGAAAGTGTCCGTTTGATCCGTATTATTTTCGTCCCACATTTCAACAGAATCTGAACAAGGCTGGCTTGATAAACCTATAAAATGTGTATTTATTCTAGCCAGAATTAGAATAAACTTGGCGTCCTTGTTTCCATAAATAAACTGGCATCCGTCTGCATCGTCGCTGATAGATAGCGACTTTGATACGACAGCTGTTTCGGAGCTGCTTATGACTATCCCAAAATCATAATCTCCCGCCAAAAGAGCGGTGCTGGTGTTATATTTTTCCGATTCATAGGGAAAAGTTATGGTGTAAGTTTTTGTGCTGGCTTTGGCGTCTTCGGAAATTATTTTGAAGTTCTGGCTGGTTGCATAGAATTTTTTGGAAACATTTCCTTCGGCTATGCCTATTCCTATGGCAAACTTTGTCGGATTTTTTACATTAGTGCAAACGCTTACTGAAAGGCTGCCTTTTTCCTTAATATCTTTTAGCGAGGCTGAAGATGGATTTAGTCCGCTTATAAAATAGCTGTTTTCTCCATCAGTTATTTCGGCGGCTTGTGCCTTATTTATACTGATAACTTCAGGCGCCAAACTTCGGTTATTCATAGTAAATTCAGGAGGGGTGGATATGACCTGAGTTTCTCCTGAAGGTACGGCGCAGGTTGGCGGCGCGGTGCTTTCAATTCCGGTACTGCTGCTCCCGCCTGATGCCGAACTGGCTGTATCGCAAGTGAACGTGTGCCAGCTGGATTTTCCGATTCCAAGCTGCGGATCGGCATTGGCCACCCATGTTATCGTAACATCCACAATCAGCCAGGCGGCGAGAGTAATCGCAAAACCAACGAGGCTAGCCGTAAGAAAAGCTTTAGCTTGAGTAATAAGCTTCTCATTTCCTGTAGAAATCGTATACATTATCCCGGAAATGAAGATGGCGACAATGGCTACGGTTACCAGGATATTTTTCCCCCATTCAATAAGATTCCAGATGCCGACGATAAGATGGCAAAGGGTGCAGGGATCAGATTCTCCTCCGCAGGGAACAATGCCTGTGTGTGTAGATTCTGTGGTAGGATTTGTGACAGTAATCATTGGTCTGTTTCCGCTCATGTCAATCGGGTCGGAAGCAAAAACAGCATTACCGGAAAACAATGCGAATGCAAAAAAAAATACAAAAAAGAAGAATTTTTTCATGGATATATAAATAATTTTATAAGTAAATCTAAAAATTCTACAAATTTAAACTAAGTGGGACAGTTTTTATATACATTATAGTTAGCTATTATTCCATCGCAATAGTTTCCTCCGCAAGCGTTTCTATCTGTACAAGATCCACAGTAGAGCTTAGCAGCCTTTCTAATTCCAGCTTCGCTATAATCGCCGCCGCTATCAAGACGGATTTTATTTGCTGCACATTTAAGTGCGTCTTGCCGATTAAATTTGCTTCCTGAGCACCCATATCTCTTGTCATACCATGTTCCGTCTGTGAATTGCATTGCTCCTCCAGCCCCATAAAGATTATTTTTATTACAAGCGCTTGGATTAGACATAGCAGGAGAACATTCTCTTAGCATAAAAGAAGCTAAGAGGGCAGTAGGAACTCCGCCACCGGCATTATTGAGCTCGTTTTTCAGAGAATCATTCAGATCACTGCATGTTCCAGTTGCACGTACGGCTGTCCCGCTTCCGCATCCTGCAATACATTCTGATGTCCAGCTTTGATTTCCTCCGGCATCCCGACACCATTTTTCACACTCGGCCTGATTTTGAGAAGAACTTGCACCTGACATGCTAATTGTTTTTATCTTCACCAGTTCCGGATTAATGACATAAAGAATAAGATAAGCAGAGAGGGCCATAAGCACTCCGATTATGGCGTCGGTAATAATTCCCTTGGCTTTTTCCATTGAAGCGTTGTTTCCGGCGCTGGTGATGTACATAAAACCGCCGATCATAATCATAAGTAGCGCAGAAAGGCCGATAGTCCAAATGCCGAAATTATAAACTGCCAGAACATAGGTCGAAAAATCTCCGGTAGCGTCAAATCCCGGTATTTTTTCCATGGGAGTATAATCAAAAGATGCTGAATCTGAACTGCCGGTGCCAGTCTTAGGTTGGCTAGCGCTGGGATTGGTTTTTGAGGCATCCGTTGATCCTGAAGGGTCATTTTTTGTAGTATAGTTTGAAACACCGCTGCTTGAGGAATCATTTTCTGGAGTATAATTTGAATCGCCTCCAAAATCTTCCGCAAAGGCCTGATTTGAATAGCTGAATAAAAAACAAAGAGACAAAACGAACAGGGCGAAAACAAAGATTGAAAATAACAAAACCGGATATTTTTTTATTTTAGTATTCATTTTTATTTAAATTAGGAAAAAACGACAGAAGCACTTTGGAAAAAACGAGCATAAAAAAAGCTGTCAGAACCATTCGGATGAGGAGAATAATATATTCCGGAGCAGCCGAATACATAGAAGCCATAATTTTTTTTGGCGTATTTTTACCGGCGCTCTGAATATCAGATATTGACCCGACAAAACTGATTTGGACATTTGTTCCGATTTTCTTTTCATAAAATTCATTTATAGGCACGCCCCAATATTTAGAAAGAGCTCTTTTGGTGTTTTTGTCTTGAGTGTAAACTAGGCCTACGCCAACGCTATATGACTCACTGATTGCTTTTTCAGAAAGCGTTATTGTTCCGTCGCTGGATATTGAATATCCATAGCTGGAAGCGTTGTTTGTGTTGATTTCATATCCGTCAACATACCAGGAATAATCGCTGGCTGCCGGAGAAATTCCATAAAATTCAGCTTTTAACTTTATAGGTGTCTCAGAAAGAGCCGAAAAATTTGTCTGGCTATAATCCGGCCAATACTTTCCGTCAAGATCGATATAATATCCTAAAAGATTGGCATTGCAGACGGAAGTGTCGCCTGAAATTATTTTAACTTCCGGATCAGCCACTTCGAATGTCCTTACGAGATTTATTTTTTCTCCTTTGCTGTTTGTTGCAGAAACTTCTACGGTATAACGGTGCCCGTTTTCTTCCAGGATCGGCAGATAAGCAGTTGATCCAACTTCCGAACTTCCAATGGGAACCAGAGCCTTTCCGTCGGCCGTCCAAATAAAATCAGTGAAATCCGACTTATTTATAGAAAGAGCTACTAGTTCATTCTTGGAGACATAACAAATGGCGTCTATTTCTCCATTGGTAACGCATAACTCTTTACTTTTCGGGCTTAGCGATAGGTCAGAAGAAACGCTTGTTCCATAGGCCTTTATTCGTTGAGTTATATTTGAAACAGGAATAATAATTTCAGCGTAGCCTTTTCTTAGCGTGGAAGACGCTGAAATTCCTTCAGAAAGAGTAAGTTTTACGCGCAGATATTTTTTAAGATTGGGAATGTTGAGCCTTAATTTGAGAGAATTAAGATTAAGTCCGGACAGTTGGATATTTTCAGGGAGGCGCGACTTTACGATTCTATCCCACGAATCAGGGTTGGGAGCATCGCTTTCAAATAATTCCCAGGTGTATTTGAGATAATCTTCACTTTGGGCGTTGGTTATGGACGATTGGACAGAAAGTTCGTCACCATCTTTATTATCAGGATCGTTCATGGGAAATTCAGGAGTATAGGAGAGTGATATATCCATTTTTTCCTTAGCGCCTCCTCCTTCAGAGGGATCAAAAAAATTTCCATAAAGGCAGCTATTTATGTCAGAAGCCTTTTTTATTTCAGAAAGAGAAACTCCCTGCTCATCCAAATTGACAATATCATCGAATCCGGTACAAGTTATCCCGTTGTATTGGCCAAGATAATTGGGCCCATTAGGACAAGTGGTTGTTTGAGCATAGGCGGCGCCGGCAGTTTCTTCATAGTTTCCGTCACAATTGCTGTCTTCAATATCTGTTTTATGGGTTGTCGTTCTTATGGTTGCGATGTTTGCTACTTGAGATATCATTGTTTTTTCTGTGGTAGTGGTTGTTTGCACCGTGGCCGAACTTCCATCCGGACAGGTGCTTCCTGTCCCGACACTTACAGATTTAGATGTGCTGGTATCGGGATAGTCTTCAATATCCGTATCTCCCAAACTGCACTTGTTGTTTACTAGAGCCCACATTATTTTAAATGAAGAATCTGATTCTTGGGTCGGCTCAATGGAAATTCCTTCAATAACAACTCCAATTTCATCTCCTTCCTGATAATTCCAGGAAAAAGTATTCATTCCTAAGCCGACAACATTAGCCTCGTCGCCATTGCCTGTGTCTGCCGTATCAGGATCTTTAGGATCAGTGCGAAAAAATTCTTCTTCTCCCGAGCCGTATGAATCATCTCCAGCCTCAAAATCATGGCCTGGAGCCTCGGCAAAAAGATGTTTATTGCAGGAAATTTCATATTCATCCCCAGTGTCAACGTCGTGAATAAAACAATGATCGCCAGTTTTTGTTCCTTTTTCTTTTTGATCATCGCCTCCCCAGATAGCCTTATATTCTTTTCCTCCGCCAGAATTATAATTTGCTTCAGCCCATTCAAAGCCATCTCCGGCAAGAATTCTTGCTGCTTTCACTTTATAGTCATTTATGTCGATTTCTCCATTTCCATCAAAGTCGCATTTTTCTTTTTGTGTTCCGGATGGAGAAGTATTTTTCTCATCTGGGCATTCGTCTGGTTTCAAATACCAGGTGAAATAAAGATTTTCAGCGGTATTTAGAAAATAGGTCGGAGTGGCGACTGCGCTGACTTTTTTTCCGGAAACGGGATTTTCAGGATTTAGGGAGATTTCAACCTGGGGCTGCTGTTTTTTTCTTCGGGAGACATTAGCGGTTTGAATTGTGTATCTAAGTTCGCTTTGATCGACTCCCATTTTGTCAAAAGCCTGATCCATAGCGGTTCCGACAACGTCTCCGGCTATGCCGCTTAAATCAAACCAGTCTGCCTGTGCTCGGGGAGCCAAAAAAAAGGCAAAACAATCAGCGATGGCAAATGCAATCAATAATAATTTTTTAATTCTATTGTTCATCTGTTTATGCCGTATATTATATAACTGTTTACAATTATTATAAACAGCAGGCCCGAAAGATAAGGAAAAATAAACGATTTACTTTTGTAGGCCAAAAAGCCATTGGTAACCGAGAGAGCAATCGGCGCGGAAAATTGCCAGAAAAAACCGTTGCTTAAGGAGGAAAACAGGATAAATACTGCTGCCTGAATCAGAATTGACCAATGTCCGAATTTTTTGGAGAGCGCGGACAACATGAATCCTCGATAGAAAAATTCCTGGGAAAACAGCAATATATTCATAAGAAGCAGCTCATAAAGGACAAAAAATGAAAACTGGCCTATCGTATTGCTTGGCAAAGCGTATCTTTTTTGCAGCGAGGTGTAGCTGAACAGAAAATAATAAAAAATAATCAGGCTTATGAATAAAATAGCTCCGAACAGCATGCCCGTCTTCTTGTCTTTTATGTTCAATCCAAAATCCGAAAGATTTTTTTTGAGAACTATTTTTATATAGAGTGTTGGAAGTACAACTAGAAAAAAAATATTTCTAATGATGAGCTGAATAAGGCTGCCATTGTCAACCGGGAAAATGACAGACAAAATAAGGCAGGAAAAAAGCAAAAACAAATCTATTAGCAATTCTCTATTTTCGCAGCATTTCTTGTTAAGGGGTATTGTAAAAAACGCCATTGTTTAATTTATTTAGAATGTTACCAGACAAATGAAGGAATGCCGCCTTGATTCATGCCGGGAGAAATTCCCCTCCGCCCATCTTCTCCAATATTTTTGCATCATTTTCAATCTTTCTTTTGGATCGCATGTATGCATACACAACGCACGCAGTGCTAAGCGGGAGTATGCTGATGAAAGGAAAAAAATCTATCAATAAGCAAATATAATAAACAGCCCTTATTCTCCAGCTTCCTTTTCCCCATAGAAAAAGAAACAAAAGTGGCCTGAAAAACAGAGAAACGATCCATCCGGCAATCGGTATCATATCCATGCAATCGCAGGAGATCGCAACCGCAAGAACAATGAGCCAGGGCGCTTTTTTGTGATTTTCAGCATCTTTTCTTAGTTCTCCGGCAAGCCTTATGGCTTCAATTGGAGCCATAAAAGCCGGTCTTTTTAGCGTTCGAGACAGTGATCGGTAAGATTTTTCATAGGAATTATTCCTGGCCTTTTCCAGATTATTTTTATATTGATGTTTTTGGTATATATCCATTGATTTTATTCATTTTCCAATTCTTTTTTGGCTTCCTCAATTTCCAAAAGCTGCGCCGGATCGGTGGTGATTATCTGGTCTTCTGAATAGGAAGCAATGATTTTTATCGCGACATGCCTGGTTCCGGCAAAAAATATGCCCTCTCCCACATTGGATTCCAAAAGCAAGAATTTTTCCTGATCAGTAAGATAAAAAGTTTCGCTGATAACATCAATTCCAGCAGGAGATTGTTTGAGAAGCAGTTGAATGGATGAGTTGGTAACAATGGCTTTCCCGTACCTTGAAGCTAAAAAGTCATTGACATCCTGGGTAATAGTTGTAAACCCTGTATAATATTTCCGGCATCTTTTGGCGATTCCGAACATAAAAGAAGCCGCATCTTCATATTTCATCATAACCCAGGCTTCATCAACAAGAACCAGCCTTTTTTTGAGATTGCTTCTCATTTCATTCCAGATAAACTGAAGCACGGTGTACATGGCCACTGGGCGGAGGTCTTCTTCCATGTCCCGGATGTTAAAAACAAACATCTGATTGTCAACTTTTACATTGGTTGTATGGTTTAAAAATCCGGAAAAAATTCCTTCCGTATATTTTTCCAGCCTTATCGCCAGCAATTCCCCGCCTTCCATATTGCGAAGAACCTGGTAAAGATCTGACATGGTTGGAAAAGATTCTTTTGAAAGCGCGTTAAAATTGGTTTGAGCCGTAATATCCCGAACTTCATAGGTTTCGCGCACAGCTCGGTCCAGAATAGAATCTTCTTCAGGTGTGATATTTCCAAGCATAATATGAAGAAGTCCGAGGATGTTGGCAATATTATTTCTCAAAATATCCTCCGGATCTTCGTCCTCTTTTATGTGTGGAAGATCAAACGGATTGATATGGTTTTCAGAACTTAAGGATATTTTTACAAACGTTCCTCCGACAGTTTCGCAAAGATGCTTGTATTCATTTTCTGGATCAATGACAATTATTTCTGTTTCCAACATCATTGAGCGGAGAATTTCCAGTTTTACCGCATAGCTTTTTCCAGCGCCAGATTTGGCAAAGACCACCATATTGGCATTTTCCATCTGAAAGCGGTCAAAGATGACCAGGCTGTTGTTGTGGCGGTTGATTCCGTAAAGAATTCCGTTGTTATCCGAAAGATTTGAGGAAACAAAAGGAAAGGTTGTGGAAAGCGGAGCGCTGTTCATGCTGGTTCCTGTATCCAGTTCATCATTAGCCAGGGGAAGCGACGAGTTGAATCCTTGTTCAGATTTGAAAACGGCCGGCTTGACGTAGACTAATTGCGCTTCAAGGATAGATTCAATGTTTTTGGCTGCCTCGCTGACTTCTTTTTCTGTTTCTCCATAAACAGTTATATATAGGCCGAAGCGGAAGAATTTTTCGGTTCCCTGCTGAAGCTTGTCACGCAATTCCTCAATGTCCTGAATAGCAGTTTCGAGGGCTGGATCGCGAATGAGGCCCTTTTCTTGCTCCATATGCGCTCTTGATTGAACTTGAGTGGCGCTTTTTTTGAGGGTTTTCAAAACATCATAAGTTTCGATGGGATGGACAAACATGGAAATATCAATCGGCATGTCGATGTTTATAATCGGAGAAAACCAATTGCTTTGGAGATAGCGGGGATAAGCAATGACAAAAATAGTCTGAGCCAGAGTTTCTCCGACGCGAATGCTTCTGGGATTTATCTTTATGGCGGCTGGGGCAATCAAATCATTGAGGCGCGCCACTCCCTCCTGGTAATATTTCTCCGATTCCAAAATTTCGTCTTTTCTTGTTTCGATGCCGCTTGTTTTTTTGAATGGGTTAAGCATTGATATGCTGTTATCCTTTGTTCAGATCCAAGTCTGAACTAAGGATCTATAATGTATTATTTGTAGTTTTGTTTGTATAATATAATTCCAGCTAATTTTTTGCAGATCCCTGCCTGCCGACAGGCAGGCTTCGCGTTGATTTCGCGATCAACGTTCAGGATGGCGCCGTTTTAAGAGTGTTAATTTAGTTCCAATTTGCCGCTGTCAGCAAGGCCGACTGAATTATAAACGCTGGGATTGTATGAATTGAACAATAACTCAATTATTTCCTGGGTTTTGAGCGGAACGATCCGAACCCCGATTCCAGAAAGAGCGGCAGTTACATGGTCTACTCTTTGAAAAAGCTGGCTTTTGTAAGTTTCAAAATTTTCTCTTTTTTCCAGGATATTTTTTCTGGGATTAATCAGGCTTCCGATGTTCGAAAAAAATCCTTTTTCTTGATTTTCAATCGGAGAAAAGGGAATGATAATATAGAAATTTTTGTCCATTATATTGGATGAGGATGTCAACTGGCTGATGAAATTTTTATATTCGGAAATTTGAAACCTCAAAAGCTCATTGGGCTGCTGCTTTTCATGCTGGGAAAGAAAATCCAGATAGTTTTCCATATTCAATTTTCGCGAACTTATGAGAATTTGAAGGGGAAAATCTATGGAATTGAGAAAATTTTGGTATTGGCTGACAATTGCTTCCTGCTCGTCGGTAGATTTTAGCTCAAAATTGATTGCAGAGACAGCCAAAACTGCCCGAAGCGCTCCGTTTTTTAGAACAATAACGTCTTCCCTGATCTCTGCGACATCCAGATATTTTTGGGTAGCGGCAGTGGAAGTTTCAGCCGTTATTTTTTTTGAGTGTAATATTTCCATAAATCTATTTTAAATCCAGTATTTTTGAAATTTCTTCTATTTTTTGGCTGTTTAATTCTTTTTTCTTTAGCGGTCTAGGCTTATTTTTGGCTGTTTTTCTGACTGGCACGTCATTTTCTGCAGCCCTTTTCCATATATACATACGAGGGCGGAAAATAAAAGAAATTGACGATCCGATAAAAGTAATCAGAGAGACGTTGTAAGGACGATAAAAAGCTAAGGCTCCGAAAATAATTCCTACGATTACGCAAGAAATGACAAAGGCGGACGTATCGAGCAGATTAAAAAGAACAAGAAGGACTACTCCTCCGAGCGCCAGCCAGCCCAGCTGCTTGGCAGTGAGCGGACCTACGATCTTGTCTTCGATGTCTATAAATTGTGGAACATTGAACAGCATTTGTCATATAGCATATATCATACAACATATAACAAAAATTATAGTTGTTCTGATATGCGCTTTTTTAATTTTACCATACTTTAAATCCAAAGTCCCCTTTTTTTATTCCATTGTGGATGGAAAAATTCTGTACGGCTGAGCTTTGGGTTTTGGGGGAACTTCCGGCTGAATCGGTTCAATCGATTTTTGCTCTAATTTTTCTTTTTCCTGTTCAAACGGGAGCTTATGCGGAGAGGAAAACTGCATGCCTGATCCGGAAGCGCCTTCAGTTGGCGAATAATAGCCTCCAGCCAGCTTTTTTTGAGCCAGATGGTTGTTGGTCTGGAATAATTTTTTTTCTGTTTCATCCAGCGATTCCCGGAAGCTTCCAGTATTTGATCCTTTTATATTTTGGGAATAGCTGTGAGGTATGAAATTATTTTCCGGCGAAAGCGACAGTTTTTCTTTTCGGATTGAATTAATATCTGTTTTAATCTGCTGTTTCTCCGCCAGTTCTTTCTGCGAATCAAAGGGAAATGCCTGGAATGATTTCTTCGTTTCGCTTGGCCTGTTTTCCATGGCCGGTTTATCGTATGGAGCAGAAGCAGGATTATTCGCTTCCCTTTCTTTCCGGCTTTGCTCGACTAGTTCCTTGATATTTAGAAGATTCTTTGGCTGTGGCACAGATGGAGCAATTGCCGGCTTCTCTCTTTTTTCTTCCTTCAAATTTACTATGCGGGGAGCGTTAAATGTCGGCGGCGCTTCTTCTTCCCTTTTTTCTCCAAATCCGATGACTTTTTCAAAATCATCTCCCGGTTCCTTAGTTTTTGGCTGGTAGGCAGGTTTATTTTCCATAGGAAAGCCTTTTATTTCTCCAGAGCCTATTTGGGGATTGGGAATCGGAAATTTATCGGAAATTGCTTGAGCTTCTTGCTTTTTTTCCGGAGCATAAGCTGAAAACACAACTTGTTTCGTGTTAAGATCGACAGCCAGTGGCGTTTTTTCATCAAATGATTTTAAAATTTGCGACAATCTCTGCCGGTCTTCATATCCCAAATTTCTCGTATTTTCATTTTGAAAAAGATAGTTGCCTCTTTCAATGGAATCGTGGCTCTCATATCCGAGCCGGGCGGTATAATCTGAAAGCCAATTTTTAATGGAGGGGCGGATGAGGTCATTGAAATTTTTTATCCTGATTTGCTGCGAGGTTATGGTCTGCTCACCAAGGCCGGGATATTTTTTCATTGCGTCGATAAGGCTCAGTTTTTCAGAAGCAGTTTGATGCTCTTGTGTTTTTTCCAAAGAGATATTTTGGCTGGATTTTTCTTCTTCCAAAATCCACGGCTCGATTTCCAAAACTTTTTTCCAGGCTTCATCTTCGGAAATAACCGGAGCGGATTTCATTTGCGACCACTTCTGAAGAAGCGCTTCGGAATCTTTGAAATATTCAGGAAAGCGATTAAAAATCCGTTTGTTAATTTCATAAGCCAAGCCATAAATTTGAGGTTTTTCAAGATGCAAATTTTCCCAGATAATATGCGGAAGATTCTCCAGTTTTATATCACCTACAAAAATCAAGCCAATGGGGCTGGAAATATTTTTAATAGATTCTTCGGGTATGCGAAAAGCAAAGCAAGATTTTTCAAGAGCTAATCTTGGTTCATTGGAAATGAAATATTCTTTTATATTTTCTGGAAGTTTTTCAACTTTCTCAATAAAATCCATATTAGGCTAAATTATTCAAATACAAATCTTTTTTAATTACTTTCAATGTGCTTTGTCCATTAATTCCAAGAGGAGTGGTTGAAGCTTTAAAATAACTGATGATATCTCTTTTTGTTTGATTGCTACTAATATTTTGGACAATTTCTTTGATTTTTCCTGAATTTATATTTTCAGTGAAGGAATTTCTTTGTGATGTGGTTAGTGAACCAAAATCAAGTTCTTTTAGGGTATCTTTGTTTCCGGTTTTGAAAATATTTTCCGTAAAGCTATCATCGGCTATTTTGCCCCAAACAGCAGTGTATGCTTTTTGTATATTTTTATGGACCTCATCAGTGTTCAAATTGAATTTTCCACTGGTAGCAAGTTTGTCGAGAGAGTTTTCGATATTCTTTTTGTAAGCTTCTCCTTTTCCTTTGGCTTCCAAAAGAGTGTCCATGTTTATAGCTCGTTCACTAAAGGCTAATTCCAAAATATTTTCATTTGCAAACACATTGCTAGACCATTTTTTAGGATCGGACTGGTTGCTGTTTAGGTATGCTTTTATGGCTGATTCCCAATTCGCTGGATCTGATTTTAGGTGCGAGAAAGCTGTTTCTGGATCATAGGCCTTGAGTTTGTTGTTGATCTGATTGAATACTTGGCTATCTGTTCCAAATTCTTTGCGCATTTGTTCGTAAGCTATTTTGTCAACGCCTGAAGCGTAAAGCGCATTTTTATTAGCCAATTCCTTAAGAGCGGCTGCTCTTACAAATTTGTCCTTGGAAGAAGCAAGTTGCCTTAGTTCGTCAGGAGTTTTGTTTTCCATATCATTTCTTTTGGATTCATTTTCCACTTTTTGGGACAAATCTCTTTGATATCTAAGCCGGGCATCTTTTGAAGCTACTCCAAAAAGCCGATCTTGCTGGCTTCCGGCGAAAGTTCCTAAGCGATTCCTCCACCAGTCCTTTTGAGCTTCTTTTCGTCTGGTTCTATAAGATTCCCAGGCACCCATCGCGAATCCGGCCGGAGTGAGGGTTTTTCCGGCCCAGCCCATAAACTTCTGTCCCCTTCCCACCACCGCGCTGGCGCCGGCAATGCTCATAGTTTGGGCGGTGCCGATGCCGATCCAAAGAATCACTATAGGGATGGCGAAAAATGAAGCGGCAGCAATAAACCCAGGATCACTGGCACTTTGTCCTGTGATTGCATTCATCGAGCCTTTTGTATAGCTAATAGCCCCCATCATTCTGGTAGCAACAACGAGCATAAAAAGCATAATTGGACCAAAAAAAGCATATTTAAAGAGCATATCCCACCACTTGCTGGCATATGAGGAAAGAAAAGGAACAATTGATCCGACAAAAGCAATGGAGGAAAAAATAACCAAAATAGTGAGTGCGACAAGTCGTATTATAAAGAGAATGGCAATGATTAGAAGGGTAACTGCCAGAATAAAACTAAAAATTACGGCAGCAATAAGAAATGACAGATCGGCACCGATTTTTTGGGGCGGGTGAAGTATTAAATCCAAATTAGAATTTTTAGCGATTTCCGCAAACCATGAACCAGCACTTTTATCAAAACCTAATGCTTTTGCAAAATAGTACATTATAATATTAGAAAAATCGATAATGACTCTGGCAATTGGGAAACTGAAATTAACAAGAAGCGCCATGATAATCAGCGTTAGGAGAATTTTTTTGTAGTTGAATTTTTCAACCTGGAAAACTGTGCAAAAAGCAGAAAAAAGAAGAACTAAAATAAAAGAGATATTGAGAGTGTCTCGCACCATACCCCATATTTGATAAATTATAGGGTTGCTCATAACATCAGTAAAATTTTTTGCATCTAGAATCCAAATAAAAAGAGTTGAAGACACTTCCAACATTTTCTCTAAAAACAGAAGTACATAAAGCAATAGGCACTTTACAAAATTAATTAGAACGCTAAGACTTATAATATCTCCCATTCCCATTCCACAAACAGTGTCTCCCATCTGTTGTTGAACTATCTCGCCAGTTGTTTTTTTGATTTCATCTGATCCATTATCGAATTTAAAATTAGCTGTTTGATTATTGGAATTACAGTATTGAGCACAAGCTTCTTTCGTGGGCTGATCAACTGGGGTTAAATAGATAAAATTGCCTCGTTCCCAATCTTCTTTTGAAGCGCATTCACATGATTTAGCATGAACATGAGTAGAAAATCCAAAACCAGCCGCGAAGACAAAAATGAAAATCGCAGCCAGAATAAGTTTTTGTTTTTTCTTTATATTTTGATTAAACATTTAATATCTATATCTTCCCGACGAACTGCTGTTATATAGTGAACTCGGACCATATTTGCTAAGATTGCCATTGACTTCATTTACAACTTTATCGGTCACTTGATTGACTTGCCGGTCAACTACGCTGGAAACGGCGCCGATCCCGGAAAGCATCGCTTTTGTGACAATATTGGAAACGACCGATGAAATTATTTCAGCCGGATGAGTGGCGGCGGCAATAATCTTGTTGCCCATGTCCTGGACATTGGCCATGGTCTGGGCGGTGAGCGATCCGGGGGTGACAATAACTCCGTTTCTCATTGTTCCCTTGTATCCTTCATAAGCAACTGCTTGAGTGGAAGCTATTTGTCTCTGATTTTGCAAATATTCCTGATATTTATTTTGGGCATGAATATCAAAAGCCCAAGGATTATTTATTCCGGACAAATAAAGATTCATTTTTTTGAAATTTCCGTCGCTAAACATATAAGCCGGGCTTTCTTCGTATGTTACTTTCGGATCAGTCCTTTCTGAAGTAGACTTTTTCCCGACATTTAGTAGTTCTTCATAATAATTTCCGGAAGAATAGGTTTCATCGTCAGATCCTAGCACCTTTCCGCCAAAAAAACCTTCATTATTTTTTGAATCAGACGCGCCGAGGACATAGGAGCGGGGAACGGAAACATAGGAAGAATATGAACCTCGTCCCCGCGTCAGCTGGGACAGATAATCATTGACATATCTGTCGGCTTGGCGCTGGGGTTCGGTGATAAGGAAGCTTTCCCAATTGGTGATAAACATAGCGCCGGAACCAACAGTTCCGCCGATAAGCTTGCTGACTTGCTGGTCAAGCATCCTGGCGGCTTGCATCTTAAGAGTTCCCAAAATTATGCCATTGAGATTATAGTCTATTTTTTCCAAAGTTTGCTTGAATATCTGCCCTGGAATTTCGGTCCAGGCGAAAGTTTTTTGGGAAAAAATGGGCGAAAAAGAAATGCCGATGGAAAGCAGAAAAACAATGGTTATTTTTTTCCCGCCACGCCAAAAACATTCAAGTTTTGGAATTAATGGCGATAACTTTGCTTTTTTAATTTTCTCCCCTTTTCCAAAAATTAATTTTTGGCATGGGGTTAGATGTTTCACCCGCATTTTTATAATGTAATTTGTATATTTTTTGCAATTCTCGCTCCGTATTTTTTATTCAGAGGTGCTAGTTTCGGTGGAGCTGGAAAGCTCATCTAAAAGTTCGGTGAATTTGTCTTCATCGATATCAGGAGGATCAACGCCGAGACTTTTCAATTTCTCTTTGACAGTATCGTCATAAGTTACTCCATACTCGGAAAATTTGCTGAAGGACTCTTCGGAGAAAGAAGAAAGGCTTCCGATAAAAGCTCTGATTTTTGAAAAATTAGCTATGTCTTTTATTGGATCGTCTGGATTGGGATCGATGCTTTTTTCCAAAGTCTGCGAATATTTGGCATACCGGAGGGCTTTTATATGCAGTTCAACCAGATCCTCGGGAACTTCAACGTCGCTAAGCTGTTCAAATATTTTTTCTCCGCTTTGGGAAATTTCTGAAAGAGATGAAGAATCTCTTTTTTCAATCGCTCCCAAAATGTCAGATACAAACTCCATGATAACGCTGGAAATATCGCTTGAAGAAGTTATGGGATGGGGAGAATTGCTGGAGAATATATAGAAAACGGAAGTTATATAATCGATAAAATCTTCTTTCTTTTTTTCTTCTATTTTTTCATCGCTTCCGGTGTAATTTTGCTTCTTTATTTTTATATTTTTCTCGTCTATTTCAGGAAGATCTTCAGCGGTGACGGTTGAATTCATAGCCTCATCGACGAGCGCCTGGATTTCTTCCACCGAAACATTCTGATCGTCTTCTCCGGTTTTTGAAGTAAGTTCGGTTATTTTTTGGGAAACTTTTTCTGTGAGATTTTCTTCATTTTGAGAAGCGCTTTGCCCAAGAACCGCCTGCTTATTCGCCACCGTGGAAATTTTATCCCCGGGAGCGGGCTTCTTGGGATCATAGCCAGCTTTCACTTCCGCGCCGTCTGAATACCCGTCTCCATCGGTGTCCCTGTTCTTGGGATCGGTGCCATATGTTTTTTCTTCTGCGTCAGTAAGA
>JAKLFF010000010.1 GCA_022711335.1 Patescibacteria group bacterium
TCCGTCGGTGACGAGGCAGGTGGTTTCGTTAGTCCAGGTTTCTCCGTTATCGGGTCTAGAGTAGATAATGAGAGTCTTGCCGTTGTAGCTGGAACTTACGTTCAGGGTAACCGTGACGTCTTGGGAGAAAGTGACTTGTTTGTTGGGAATACCTATTTTGATGGCTCCTTTGGAGTTGGAGTTTTCTTGGTTGATGGTTTGGGAGATGTCGGAAACGGCGAGGGCGGTGATATCCATGGTTCCGGAAGACGGGGTGAGGGTGGTATTGGAAGGAATGGTATATTGGAAAGAACCGGACTGAAGGGTGTAGTTGGTGTTGATGGTAGCCTGGGTGGCTTCGGTGTTGGTTCCGGTGACGGAGAGATAACCGGCCGTGATGTCGGCTTCGATGTCTTCGGGAGTGGGGTTGGTGAGGGTTACATTCTGAACCGGGGTTTGATATCTTACGATAACGATTCCTGAGCCCCCTGCACTGTTTCCTCCATTATATGAACCGCCGCCGCCGCCGCCGCCAGTATTAATAGCTCCGGTTCCTGCTTTATATGACCAATATGCACCTGTTCCTCCTCCGCCAGAACCTCCTGAAGAAGGCGTATGATTACTATACGGTCTTGCTCCTCCGCCGCCGCCGCCATAATATGTATTCACACCTGATATTGAAGAAGCTGCACCATTTCCTCCATTTCCTCCGCTATTGCTACCGACAGATCCAGCTCCCCCTCCTCCTCCTGCACTTGTTCCTCCATTATTTCCCTGCCCTGAAATGCCCGATCCTGCAACCGAACCTCCTCCTCCTCCTGAACCGCCATTTGAACCACTAGTAGTTCCATAACCTCCTTTCCCTCCTCCGGTTGATGTTATAGTTGAAAATGTTGAATTATCTCCATTTGTTGGAAGTGAATAGGATCCCGTTCCACCATTTCCAACAACTACCGAGTAACTTCCGCTAGATATAGAGAGTGACCCGCTTCGCACCCCGCCTCCCCCTCCTCCGCCTCCTTCTTGATAGCTAGAACTGTAATATCCTCCTCCCCCACCTCCGGCCACAACCAAATAATCGACATCTCCACCAGAAGTGACTGAAAAAGTTCCACCCGAAGTAAAAGTATGAACCGTATAGCCACCAGAATAAGCAGGTGATGTTCTTGGATTCAAACCGTTTGAATCGGTATAGGTTACGGTTCCTCCGGTTGCAACAAAAGCTTCGGCTTCAGATGTAGATAATAGAGCGTAAAAAATTACGAAAGCAAACAAAAAGAAAACGAGCTGAAAAGCTGTTTTCCTATTGGTAAGAAATTGATTGTATTTTTGATTTTGATGTTGCATTTGTTTTTACCCTATTAAACTGGTTGAATTTTTAATTTATATAACTGTTTAATTGGGAGTTTATTTTTTTATTAAGATCTTTTTTAAATCTTCATTTTATTAATTATATTATACCACAAAATTTTAGTTTTTAATGCAAGAGTTGCCTGTGGACAATTTTAACAGAAAAATTGCCAGTAGTGAGAGCTATAATTTTGTGATATTATAGATATAAAAGAATGAGGAAACCCTTTGTTTCCTCATAAATAAGCACTTGCTGCAGCCGCCAATTAATTCCTAACATTACATTTGTCTATGTCCAGAAAGAAACACTCGTCAAAATTGAAAACAAGCGAACCGAAATTATTCGGAACTAATTCGTTGTTCGATCGAATCAGTTTGGAAAAGTATTTAAATCAGGCCGTCACTTATCTGTCCTTGGCTCTGGCTTTTGTCGCACTGGCAACTTCCAGTCATTTCTTTTTTCCGTCAGTTTTTGTCAAAACATTTTTATTTTACGGAATCATTGAAATCATTGTCGCTTTATTCATATTTTTAGCACTTATGAATAAACGCTATTGGCCTCGTTTCACAATTGCAGATGCAAACGGCCAAAAAAATATAAATTGGCTCTTGGCGCTTCCCAGCGCTTATGTCGGCGCCGCCATTCTTAGCACTTTGTTTTCCACAAATCTTTACAACAGTTTTTTTGGCAGTGTTGACTGGAGCAATGGACTGCTCACCCTCCTCCACTTTTGGGGACTTTTTATTGTTTTGACATCCACTCTTCGGAAAAAATCATTTTGGCTTCAGTTTTTGCGCCTGAATATTTTTGTCGGCACAGTTATTTCCTTTATTGCGATGTATCAGAAATTTTTCAAGGGAATGACCGCTATGGGAACCTTCGGCAATCAGGGACATTTTTCATGCTATCTTCTTTTTATTATTTTTATTGCCGCTGTCTTGTTTTTCTGGAGCGAGGAAAGAGTCGGGAAAATATTTTGGATAGGACTGGGCGCCATCAATATCCTGGCCTTGTTTTTAACAACTGCCATCCGTGGCAGCCAGTTGGGACTTATCGTCGGAATCATAGCGGCAGTTGCCATCTATTTCCTGGCTCATCAAAAAAAATCTATCCGAAAAACAACCGCCGGCATAATAATTATTTCTCTTGTTTTAGCCGTCATTCTTTCTGTTTTTCTCATCTCGTCCGGAAAAGTTTATTCTCTTTTTGAACGTTCCGGAACGGTAAAGACCCGCATTCTCAATTGGAAAATCGGCGGGCAAGGATTTTTGGAAAAACCGATCTTCGGCTATGGACTCGAAAACTATTACACGCCTTTTGAAAAACACTTCGAACCGGATTATTACCAGAACAACTCCGGACAGCAATCGACAGAATACGGCTTCAGTCTGCCTCACAACAAGATTGTGGAAGTGGCGGTCCTCAGTGGAATTTTCGGACTTGTTACTTACCTGGCCTTGATAATAGGAATTTTCTGGCTTCTTTACAAAAAGTTTTCCAAGACACGCGAAATGCCTCTTTTAGTGCTTTTCGGGATGTGGATTGCCTACTTCGTTCATCTTTTTTTCCTGTTTGATAATATCGCTTCTTTCTTTATGTTTTTTTCCTTACTGGCTTTCACGGATTTTGCCCTGAAAGAATCAGTGGCAGAAAACAAAGATGAAAAAGTAAATCTCAATCCCGTTGTCGCCTATGTCTTGATGGCAGCCATAGCTGCTGGAACTATCGGAGCAATTTATTTCTTTTCTTATCAGGCAGCCCGGGCTGATATCTATGCCATTTCCATGATAAGAGAGATGCGAAATAAAGAATATGAAAAATCAATTGCTTCGTTTGAAAAGATGGAAGATATCGGAATATTTTATATCAACCAAAAAGCCTTATTTGAACTGAGTCGGGAGACAGAAAGAATGCTTGTTCTGGCCAACCAATATACCGAACCTCAAAAAAAATATCTTGAACAAATAATTGCCAAAAATAAGGCCAGCCTGAATCGCGATCCCAGCCGGATATATTATTACCTCAATATGAGCCGCATCCATTTTATGGCTGGAAAATTTGACAAAGCCAACTATGAAAAAAGCAATGAACTTTTGCAAAAAATGATTGACGGCGGAACCCAGCGGATGGAAGTATATATGTATATGGGTCAAAATTACCAAGCGCTCGGACAGAAAGAAAAAGCCATTGAACTGGGAGAAAAAGGTCTCACTCTTGATCCGACTTACGGTTATGCGAACTATATGATCGCCCATCTCTATCGGCTCACTGGAGACAATGACAAGGCTATTTATTATATAGACGAAGCGATTAAGAATGGCTACTCCAACAAAACATCATACAGCCTTTATGCCGACACGGCCTATGCCAAGAAAGATTATGACCGGGCGATTATCGCTTTTACAGCGCTGACCAAACTCGATTCTCAAAATCCTCAGAATTATGCCAATTTGGCAATGGTTTATTTTGAAAAAAAGGATTACGCCAAAGCGCGGGAAGTTTCCAATCAAATTATTGAAAAATTCCCCAAACTACGGGAAAAGGTCCAGGCTTTTATTGATAACATTCCAAAATAATGTTTTATAACGACCGTCTATTTTACCGAAAGATACTGCTCTGCCTTGGAGATTTGGCTATTTTATTGGGCTCCCTCTTCATTGCTCTGTCAGTCCGCAAACTCGAACTTGTTTCAATGGCGGAATTTCGCCTGCATCTCTCACTTTTTTTGCCGGTTTTTTTCCTTTCCATTATCGTTTTTTTCCTATTTGATCTTTACAACCTGAAAATTCTCAAGAACATTTACCGCACCACCTATCTCTTGTTTCTGGCAGTATTGCTCAATGCTCTTCTCTCAATAAGTTTTCTGTATATCTTTACCCAGTTTTTTTCTCTGACTCCAAAAACAATCTTGTTCTTATTTATTTTCTTTAATTTTTTTCTGACATTGGTCTGGCGATTTGTATACTATGATCTTTTTTTCGCCCGTTACCGTTATACCAAAAAAGTCTTGCTCATCGGTTCACCGGAAACCAACGGAAATATCGATAAAATTGTGACCAGCGCTGACGGAGTGGATTATAAAATTGTCGGCTTCGTTTCCGCTTCCAGCCAAGAAACTGCCTCTCCTTATCCGGCCATCCCCTATCTTGGCCAATGCCGGAATATCCAGGAAATTATCAAAGAAAATCATGTCGACGAACTTATTGTGGCTTTTGATTATCGCGCTCATCCGGATTTTGTCCGGGAACTTTCTGATTCGCTGGCACTCGGAATAAAAATTTTTGAATGGCCGATTTTTTACGAAGATGTCTTTCAAAAAGTTCCGACCAATTACATTGACCATTTTTGGTTTATCTATAATATCAGCGAATCAAACAAAAGACTCTACGAACGAATCAAACGATCTTTTGATATTCTAATCGCCTTGATTGGAACATTTTTCTTGCTCATCACCGCTCCCCTGGTAGCACTCGGAACCAAACTGACTTCCAGTGGCCCTGTTTTTTACAAACAGAAACGTATCGGACTGAATGGAAAAGAATTCGTACTAATTAAATTTCGCACGATGAAAACTGATGCCGAAAAAAACGGCGCAAGATGGTCGGAAGAAAATGATACTCGCATCACCAACTTCGGAAAGTTCCTCCGAAAAACCAGGCTGGATGAAATGCCTCAATTTCTGAATATTCTGAAAGGCGATATGAGTCTGGTCGGACCGCGTCCGGAACGGCCGGAGTTTATGGCCATCCTTAACCAGAAAATCCCTTTCTATTACAAACGCAATATTGTCCGTCCGGGAGCCACCGGATTTGCCCAGATTATGTATCCTTACGCTGCTTCCATTGAAGACTCGATTGAAAAAGTCGGCTATGACCTCTACTACATCAAAAACCGCTCCCTGTTTCTCTATTTCAAAATAATCCTCAGGACCATCAAAGTTATGCTGATGTTCAAGGGACGTTAAATTCGTGTTATTATTCCTAAGTCATGTCTGATATTCAACAAAAAAACCCCGTTTACATCATCCGCCCGCCGCGCGCCTGGTTTGCTTTGGAATGGGCGGAACTGGTCCGTTATAAGGAACTTTTGGGGGTTTTTGTCTGGCGCAATATTAAGGTGCGCTACAAACAGACCTCGATCGGAGTAGCTTGGGCCGTACTTCAACCGCTTCTGACGATGATAATCTTTTCCGTCTTTTTTGGCCGGCTGGCCAAAATTCCGAGCGATGGAACGCCTTATCCAATTTTCGTCTTTGCCGGACTGCTTTTTTGGAATCTATTCTCCTCTTCCCTCACCAATGCCAGCAGTTCGATGGTAGAAAGCTCTGGAATGATCCAGAAAATATATTTTCCGCGCCTCATCCTTCCGCTCTCGGCCATCTTGACGCCGATGATAGATTTTGCCATCTCATTCGGTGTGCTTCTTTGCGTGATGGCCTGGTATCGATTCCTTCCTGGTTGGCACGGAATCGTGCTTTTGCCGCTTCTGATGGGAATGACGATTTTTTCTGTTTTGGGACTGGGGCTATGGCTCTGTTCGCTTAATGTGAAATATCGCGATGTCCGCTACGCCCTGCCCTTTTTTATCCAAATTCTGCTTTTTGTCACCCCTGTAATTTATCCGGTCAGCATCATTCCCCAAAGATTCCAATGGATCGCCTATCTTAATCCGATGACCGGCGTCATTACCGCCGCCCGCAGTTCGCTTCTTCGTAACGCTTCAGTCGACTGGACCCTCCTGGCCATTTCTTTCATCGTCAGCATCGTCCTGTTCCTCTTCGGCCTCTGGTATTTCAAAAAAACGGAACAGTTTTTTGCAGACATCATATAGAATTTTCAATAATCAATGATCAATTTTCATTTAATTTTCAATTATAAAATTTTCAATTGAATTAAAAAAAACTTCGCATTGAAAATTAAAAAATTATTTAATTAAATGATCATTGAAAATTGGAAAATGAAAATTAAAATCTATCTATTATAAAAAAATCCCATGAATTCAAATGCGATAATAAAAATTGAGAACATCAGCAAGAAATATACGATTGGTACCAAAGAGCCGTATTATTCTCTCCGGGATTCTTTTGTGAATGCGTTTAAGAAGAAAAAACCGAAAGAAGAATTCTGGGCATTGAAAGACATCAATTTCGAAGTCCAGCAGGGAGAAATGGTCGGCATTATCGGGAAGAACGGCGCCGGAAAATCCAC
>JAKLFF010000011.1 GCA_022711335.1 Patescibacteria group bacterium
AAAATATATAAAAAAACATTTTGGCTATGCTATTTCACAATATTGAGATTAGCACGATTTTTTATTGATAGCAATATTCATAAAAAAACGGCAGGCGCTTGATTCAGCTACCTGCCTAGGAAGAAAGCGGTTAATAGACTTTGTATCCCCAGCAACCTTTTCTTCGCCGGGGACGCCTGCCCTCCGAGCCTTGGTAAATCCGCTTTGTTTTGCGAATTTGCTCAGCTTCAGAACCAAGGAAGTACGCAAAGTACAAATCCTCAGAACTGAATCGGGCGTCTATCTCTGCTTCCCAAATTTGTTCCCAAATTAACTCGTCGACAACTGCGGTGTCGTTGAGATCAACAACCGCACCGCAACCATTCTCTACGACAAGATGATCGAATTGTTTTTCGATGGCGCACCGCCTGCTGATTGGGGTTTAAGGCTTAAACCTTTTCCACTGAACCAGCGAATCTCCTTGGTTGGAGTTAGCGAAAAATCAACAAGCGGTCCAACGTTACTCCAGCGAAAATTCTCGCAAATCCGTAATTATTCCTTCCCGAGAAAAAGTTACCATGGGTTCCGGGTCTTTTCGACTTTGCTCCATGACCGTGGTTACCAGATTTTTCCCGATTTCCAAAAAGGGCGAGATTGTCTGGATGTCCAAATGCGCTTGCCTGATTGGAATTTTTTCCCGGCCTTCGTAGATTGTCTCGTTGCCAATACATCCAGCGATAAGCGACCATGGCAGTTTTCTTCCTGGCAACCTGCCTTTCTCCTGAAAGTTGGTGCGCATTTTCGCCAGCTGTTTTTCCACAGCTACTCTCTTTCCGTCCAGAATCCGAATTGTTTGCCAGTCGAACATGAAGTAGAGTTTGAGATAATATTCGTCGCCGATTTCAATCACGATGTTTCGGGCTTCCGGCAGGAATAATCGGTCGTCAGGAACCATAATCTTGGTAAACGGATTACGGAACATCAGCCAGGACATCATTTGCTCTTGAGCTTTACGCTCAAAATTTCTGATGTCTTCTTCGAGTCTCGCAATCTTATTTTTGAGACCCTCTTTCTCTGCTTCCAGTTGACGGCCGTATTCTTCAAGATTTTTGGTTCGAGTTGTCTGCACTGCCAGTTCGCGTTTTACCAGATCGGCGTTGACGATTTCGCTGAGGTATTCCTCGATCCAAAATTCCAACTGCTCTCGATCTTTGAGTAAATCCATCGCCTCATTGAGTTTAGCCGACGAACCGGTAAAAGACACGCCTACCTTATCCGGATGTATAACCACTTGCAGAAATTTTCGCTGTTGCTCGGCCAGCTTTAAAATCAGTGCCGGCTGTTTTCTGAGCAAACTTACCAGCGAAGGATCGAAATACAGAGTCTTAAGCGGATTTCTCACGCCGTACCTCCTATGAGAAAAAGAGGAGAGACGGCAGTCTCTCCTGTTTGGGGTTCATTCATTGCTTAGTGGAAGTCTTACATCTCGAAATCGAGAATGCTCCCACCGCTGTCGAGGTGTTTCTGGAGATCGCCAATGAGTTTCGCCATATTGCGCGAAACGATCATTGACCATCCTTCTGTCGCCGGTCCGATCACGAACGGGAGCACGAACTCGCTCATCGCATGTTCAAAAATCTCGGCATCCCGATCGCAAACCTCGTAAAGACTGCGAAGCGACCGGATGGACAACTGGGGCGTCTCTTCCCACGCCTCCAGAATGTTTAGAAGGTCATTGTTGGAGAGATCGGTGTCCCGCTTCAGCTTGATCAGGTGATGAGCCGAAACAGGAAAGTTTTCCGAAAGGTCGGCGACTTCCTTGGCTTTCTGGACAGTCAGTCCCTGAGCAATCGCCTTTTTGATATAGCTTTCGCTCACTTTCGGAAGAACGGTCTTGATCTCGGCCACTACTGCGATGTCGGTGGTTTTACCCATAGGTAAAAAATCCTTTCATCTTGGGTTATTAACAAAAAAAGAACTGTCCCTCTAAAAAATCAAAATATTTTTTGATCTTTTAGAGAGCGCGAAGTTTTAATTGCACTCCCTCCTTAATCCTGTCCGCTAAAACTTGATTGTCCGCGAACGACAGGTAATCCGCGCTCCGGGACTACCCCGGAGTATCATGCTCCTGATTTATATTCCGCGAGAGATACGCGGTTAAAGGAGTTCGCTGCAATGGTCGCAGTCCCGATCGCAATCCTCGCAGACTTCACGAGGATCAAGGCAATCGCAAACCGCAATATCCCGGTTGCAGGAGGGACAAATAAAATCACTTTCGTCCCGCCCGTCTTCTATTTTGTAGCCTTCTTGCATAGGCCACCTCCTTAAAAGGTTATGTTTAAGCTAGGTAAAACTTCGCTTAAAACCTAACTTTTTCTGTAATGAACAGGCTACGTTGTAGCGATTTAACAGGATAGCATATAATGCTATTCCTGTCAATGCCATGAATAAATCATGACTAGGACGCTTTTTTGCCAAGAAAGCTCTCACAAGTAACAAGAATATCTTTCCCTTCTTTCTCGATTAAATCAAGGGATTTAAAGGTTGTAAAGACTTCACCTTGCGCTTCAAACGAAACAAAAAAACCGCCAAAAGGTTTCTCTAGATATACTTTTGGGTTCGTTTCGCCAAGTGTCAGAGCGGCCTTTTTTACTGCTTCCCTGAATTGTTCCGACATTTTTACACTCATATCATTTGTCTCCTCCTTTCTTGACTTCAAAAAATCCTTTTTCTCGCAGATATGTACCCACTTGTTTATAAACTTGCGCTATTCGATTTTCGTCTGATTGATATAACGTCATTTCTCCTTTTGCATTGATTTCCCGATAGGGATCTTCGGACGAAAGATGATTAACAGTTGCATCGCCAAAATCGATTATAATCGGCTTTCCTTCTTTGTCGACTAAAACATTGCCCCAATGCAGATCGCGATGATAAATTCTTTGTTCGTGCATTCTTTCAACAATTACACGCAGCTCGGAAAAAAATTTCTTAAAATCAAACGTTTCAGGCAAATCTCCGAATAAATCCATGTTCACTAAATCTTCTAAGCTAAATCCGTTAATCGTTTCCATAAACAAATAGTCCTTTCCGTCATCCGTTTCGACTGAACATATCGGCTTGGGAACCGGCAAGTTATGGTGAGAGGCTAAATCCAAAAATTCCATTTCTTTATGGGAGCGATTTTTGGAGATAGTTTTTTCACTGATTGTTTTCAGACAAGCTTCCGGATATTCTTCTAACATGCAAACTTTTGCGGTTTTGCCTTCTCCGATATTATAACCGCCGCATTCAATTCTTTTTATGGCGTCCCAAATAATCTGCTCAAACTTTTCTTTCTTTTCAAGTGTTTTTATTTCACTCCAATTTATTTTTTCAAACATAGATATAACAATTATTGGTCTGATTAAGAAAATAATTCCGTAATGTTTACCCCTAGTGATTTTGATATTTTTTCAATATTTTTCAACGAAACATTTCTCTTGCCTCTTTCGATATCACTGATATAAGTTCTGTGCAGACCGCATTTAAAAGCCAGCTTTTCCTGAGAAAAATTTTTTTGTTCACGGTTTTTTTGCACTTTTTTGCCAAATTTGATTAATATGTTGCTCATATGTATTGTGACCTATTGACTACAATATAACAACTGATGTAAAATATGGCTACATACTATAAGTTACATAATTTTTGTTACTTTTCAA
>JAKLFF010000012.1 GCA_022711335.1 Patescibacteria group bacterium
GCCTGTTTTTATGCCTCTGGTCATAACCAGATTTTCTTTGTCATAAACATCAATGCGCGAATAATTATCACCGATAAACAGACTGGCAAAGATTTCTTCCGAGGCAGGGATCCATTTCGACCGGAAAATATTCTGCATGGCGAAAGGAACGATGGTAATTCCTTTAAGATTGATGCCGAGATTATCGGCAAAGGATTCTATTCTCGCAATTTCCGATTTTTGAGCGGTATAGAACATGACCGAATATTTAGGCGTCCCCTGCTCTACCAGTTCGCCATGGATTTCAAAATCAAAAATCTGTTTTTCTTCATCGTAAAATCCCTCTTTTTTGGCCGTCCAGAAAATGACTTTCTGAATTTGCTTTTTGGGAACGCGGGGAATCGTGAAGAAATAAACGCCGACCTGACTTGTGGCAACCTTGGTCCAGATGTCGCAATCAGCAAGATTGCCGCAAAAACTTAAAACCGACGTTTTGACCAACTGATTGAATTCCGGAGAACCTATGACGAACCGGGGATCTATTGTGATGATTTTTTTATCGACTAAAATCGGCTGATGATTGCTGTCTTGAGCTGTTTTTACCAGGCAGATAAATTCACGCCCGATATCGATACCGACCGTATACTTCTTTTTGGAAAGGAATTTTTCAAGAAATCCTGATTGGAAAATACCGGTTTTTTTATCCGGCGTTAAAGAAATTTTCTGTTTTCCGAGCCCGCCGAAAGACGCCTCGTCTTTCCCGCGTATCACATTGAGAAGTTTTTCCGTAGAGTTTATGTCTTTGCTGGTATTAGACAAAATAATCTCCTGGTCGTTGACGCATGCACCAATCTAATAAATCATTTTTTTAAATTTATAATGTAATTCCAAATTCCTGTAAATCATTTTATTAGATTCTTTGTTCTCACAAAAAAAAGAAAGCCTCACAGAAGAGCAATTTTTATTTTGTATTAATTTCTTGAATGATTATCAGTTTTTTGCTAAAAGAACAATACTTTTTTTAAAAAAACTCTGAATTTACCTGTTCTTATGAATAAGAAGAAAAAAATAATAATCTCTTGTCTCATCCTTCTGCTGATCGGCGCTCTGTTCTACTTCATGAATATTTATTCCACCGTTGCTGCAGATATTAAATTAAGAGGCTCTTCATCGCCGCCCTTGACGGAAAAAAAGCAAATCGCGAAACCGGCGTCATCAGACCATTCTTCCTACAAAGGTCAGATACCGGATTCAATTGTTGCCTTTTCGTCAGGATACGCGGTCGTTGTCGATAAAGAACATCAAAAATTATATGTCTTTTATAAATCAGGCAAATACTCCAAGGTCTTCGAAACGGTTTGTTCCACCGGTAAAAACCCCGGTTCCAAAAGGATTGCGGGAGATGCAAAAACCCCCAATGGAATTTTCTTCGCCACCAGAATCCTGGAAAACCCGGGACCTTCGGAAACGTACGGTTCACTGGCCTTTACGCTGGATTATCCGACTCTGTCCGATAAACGAGCAGGCAAAGACGGCAATAATATCTGGATTCACGGAACCACAAAGCCACTGCTTCCGCAACAATCCAACGGTTGTGTCGTGCTGAGTGATGAAGATATGAAGAAACTGGCCAACTTCATTCATTTGAACAGAACACCCGTCATTATCTCCGAATCCATCAATTGGGTTGATCAGGATTATCTTTCCGACTCCAGAGATGAATTCGAGAAGATATTATGGTCGTGGAACAAAGCATTTGTTGAAAAAAATTTAAAGGAAATTGATTCTTTGTATGCTGAAGGCGCCCAGATCAGGGGAAAGAAGCGAGAAGACCTTCACTACAAAATTAAAAATTTGGATTTCATTAAAAAACATTTTGTTTTACAGCCTCGCGACATCGCCATCCTGCAGGAAGGCGATAATGCCGTCATTATTTTTGATCAGATTTTTGACGTGAAGGACAACAATACTTTTCAGGGATTCTATAATAAACTGGTTTTAGAAAAAATAAACGAAAACTGGTATGTTGTTGATGAGTCCTCGATATCCGAGCCTGCGGACAGGCGCCTGGCAACAGCCAAAGACACGCAAAAGGATGCCGTCTCCCCCGAAAAAATTGCCGAAAAAAACATCCGGAGCCTGGTCAGAAAATGGCGGGCAAGCTGGGAATCGGGCAGCATGAAAACATATCGGGCCTGTTATGCGTCTGATTTTCAATCCCGTAACATGGGACTCGATGCCTGGATAGCGCATAAGATTAAAGTTCGCCAAAAAAGCAACAACATTAAAATCAGCGTCAATAATTTACAAATCTCCATGA
>JAKLFF010000013.1 GCA_022711335.1 Patescibacteria group bacterium
CAATTTTGCGCTGCGAGCACGAGGATTTTTTTTAACCTCATCTTCGCTTGGCACAATTGGTTTATGAGTAATCAATTTGATCACGGACTTCCTGCCACATTGGCAAACTGGAAATTCCGGCGGGCAAATACATCCCCTTGCATTTTCCCTGAATTTATTTTTTGCCAGCGCATCTTCACCTGAGTGAAAAGTGATGACTGCCAGTCTTGATCCCGGCTTTAGCAGTTCAATTGCCTGGGAAAGAAACGAATCGAGAGATTCGAGCTCCCGATTCACTTCCATCCTGAGCGCTTGAAATGTTTTGGTGGCAAAATGGATTTTTTTCCGCCTATATTCTCCCGGCACAGATTTTTCAATAATTCCAACCAATTGCTGCGTTCTGGCAATTTCATTTTTTTCTCTTTCCTGAACAATGCTGCGGACAATTGATTTGGCATATTGCTCATCGGAGAATTCTTTCAAAATTCTGATGAGCTCCTCTTCGCTGTATGTTTTCAGAATATCTGCAGCTGTTCTGCCTTTAGTATTATCCATGCGCATATCAAGAGGCGCATCGTTTTGAAAACTTATTCCGCGATTTTCATCTGCCAGTTGGTCGGAAGAAATTCCTAAGTCCGCCAGAATGGCATCAACTTTCTCAATTTTTAAATCAGCTAGAATATTCTTTAAATTCGCAAAATTATCGTGGATAAAATAAATATTTTCTATCTTTTGTATTTTGTCATTTATAATTTGGGATTTGTTTGGAAATTGGAAATTTGAAATTGGAAATTTGATAAATTTTTCTATAGCTTCTGAATCTTGATCAAATGCAATTAAGGTACCTTTTCTGCCAATGTTATCTAAAATGACTTTACTGTGTCCTCCGCCTCCAAGCGTCGCGTCAACCACAACATCTCCCGACTTAAGATTCAGATTTTCAATCGTTTCTTCAAGCAGCACAGATTTATGAATAGTCATAACAGTTTAAAATCCTAAATACGAATATCGAAACTCGAAACAAATTCTAATTTTCAAAATTATAAATTTAAAATGTTTTGAATTTCTGTCATTTAAATTTTGAGATTGTTTAGGATTTCGGATTTAGTATTTCGAATTTTTTTCTAGTATATTCCTAATTTCCCCAATTGTTCCGCGATTTCGTCTGTATTCTTTTCCGCTCCTGTTTTATAGGTATTCCATTTCTTTTCGTCCCAGATTTCCAATCGATTGAAAAGTCCGGCCACTACCACATTGCGACTAAGCCCAGCGTATGTTTTCAAATATTCCGGAAGAAGAACCCTGCCTTGCGCATCAACATCGCTATCCACTGCGCCAGCCAGCATCAAACGCACAAAACTTCTGGTTGTTGATTCTCCCATAGGAAGTGTTCCCAATTTTTCTGCCAACTCTTTCCAAACTTTCGCCGGATAGACAAACAAGCATTTGTCCAATCCTCTCGTCACAACGACATTTTTCCCCAATTCTTTGCGGAACTTTGAAGGAAGCGCCAGGCGCTTTTTCAGATCAATGCTGTGTTGGTATTCTCCGATAAACATGTGATAGATTTGTTAGTTTATTAGAAACAATGGGTGTCTTTTTTTGAGAACGTAAAAACATTAACTACCCCTTATAGCAATTAAAAATATATCGATGATGTGAGTGCGAGTTCCATAGATACAATATTCGTTTGCGTACTTATGGATTTACATCGCAATTCATATTACATCTAATTCCCCACTTTATTCCACTTTTTGGTATTACAATGTAATTTTACTCCACCAAGTAACACTCGTCAACACTTTTTAACCATTAAAAAAATGGCTTCAACTAGCCATTTTTTTGAGTTATCCACACCCCGCACTAACTTTCGTTTAAAGACTTTTTGATTCTTCTTCGAAGTTGCGCCCAGGCTTGTCCAAATTGTTTTATTTGTCTTTCTCTCTCTTTCGCGTCTTCTTGAGAAAAATAAGCTTCATAATAAATTAGCTTCCAAACATGTTTTTTTGTAGAAAAATTAATACCTTTATTGTGTTCAAAAAGTCTTTTTCTTAAATTACTTGAATATCCATGGTATAGTTTATCAGATTCATTTTTGATTACGTAAAAATAATACATAATAA
>JAKLFF010000014.1 GCA_022711335.1 Patescibacteria group bacterium
GAGCAATCTCCGAAAGAGATTGCTCCGAGGCGATTTTTCCTGCGTATTTTAGGTCGTTTATAAATTCTCTCATTGGTTCGATCCAACCGCTCATCTGATGGCGCAGAAGCGAATCCTGCTCATTCTTGAGAGCAGTTTTTTGTTGCACCAATTCTTCTTTTTTGCGTCTGTAACTTTCTTCGTCAATCAAATTATCAAGATAGCCCTCCAAAAGTTTATCCAATTTTTCCTGAATTGAAATAATCTTCTTTCTGGTCGCTTCTGCGAAATCTCCTGCTGATTGGATTTGATTTTTTTCTTCAATCTGTAGTTTTTCTTCCATTTTTCCAATCCAATCCGTAGGCAAAGCAATTGTTTGCATTTTTTCAACTATTTTCTCTTTCAATTCATATTCCTGGATATATTTTTCGGCGCAAGTCCCTTGTTTTCTGGTGCAACGATAATAGCGGTAAATTCCCCCATGACCTTTGGCAAATTGAGCGGTTATCATGGCTCCACAGGAACAACGAAAAAGTCCGATGAACGGAAAATTATGACGTTTTTTGCTTTTTCTCGTCTTGCGCCGATTCTTCAATATTTCCTGCACTTTAGCAAACAATTGCTTTGAGATGAGCGGTTGGAATTTTCCTTCATAAACTTCACCTTTCCAGCTCATTATGCCAATGTATAATTTGGCGGTCAGAAAATGTTCAATGGCTCCGTTTGATTTTACTTCGCCGCCGCCAAGCGCGGCGAGGCGAGCTGATATTGATTTAAAGGTGTATCTGCCGGTGGCAAATTCTTCATAAACCTGTTTCACAATTTTAGCTTTCTTTGGGTCAGGGACAATATTTCGCAGTCTATGGTCATAAACATATCCAAAAGGTTTTTGCCCCGGCCATTCGCCTCGCCGCAACTTGGCGCGGTTCCCTCGCCGAACATTCTCGGACAGATTGTCCACATAATATTTGGCGTTGGAAAGTCCAATGGATAGAAAAAATTTTCCACTGGGGTTATTTTCAAATGCAAAGGTCGGAAATTTCAAGTCTGAAAGCTTATTCATATCCAGAAGGTAAATCATTTTTCCACCATCTATTGAGTTTCTGGACAATCTGTCCGGAGCCCACGCCAAAATACCAATCGGATGAGGAAGACCGTTTTCAATTTTATTGAGCATAGAATTAAAAATTTCCCGGCCGGGAATTTTGGCCGTTTTCTTTTCCACAAATGTTTCGATTATTTCTAAATTTTCTTTAATCGCATATTCTTTCAGTTCTGTCAGTTGCGCTTCCAAGCTTAAAACTTGGCGGTCTTCCTCATCTGTGCTTTTTCGGATGTAAAGGAAATATTTTGTTGGTAATGGTAATGATTGCATAAGAAAATATTTTTAAGAAAAACAGAAACGTTATTTTGGCGTGGCGGAATGTTCGGCGAGGGTCAGGAAAAATCGCCTCAATCCCGCAAAGCGGGATT
>JAKLFF010000015.1:0-783 GCA_022711335.1 Patescibacteria group bacterium
TTGATTATTTTCCTGTGTATCTTTTTCGGCTTGTCGTCTATTCCTGCTTTTCGTTTGTTTTCTATCAATTTATCTTTAGCTGAAAATTTCCCCAAAGCCTCTAGGCAGAATGCTGTTGTAAGCTCTGCGCTGCCTGAATAATGTTTTTGTTTATTTTTAACCAATTCAATTATCAACGGGCATGCCCGCCATTCCCCCTCAATTTGATTTTTTAATATATACCCGATGCTTTTCTCTAGTTTTTCTTTTTCGTATCCGAAGTTAATAAGCGCACTGACAGCCAAAGCGGTTTCCAAGGGATTGCCCCAGGAATCATTCTCAAGCCTCTTTTTCAAAAGGTATGAGATTATTTTGTCTTTCTTCTTTCCCTTGTACCAGCGGGAAATAAAATAAATGACAGAATATTGAGAATGGTAATACGGAGAAGCGTATTCTCCGGAATCAATCGCTTTTTCAGTGAGCGCGATCAGGCTTTTCAAGGTCACTTCCTGAAGCGAAAGAAAAAAAGCGATGTTACTGTTGACCGCTAAATCAATGTCTTTCCAGCCCTTGTCCGCATCCGGCGGAGTAAGCCAGCTATAATACGGCCCGCCCTCTTTGCTTTCGCAAAATGTGAGCAAATTGACGACCTTGGAAACCGCTTTGATAGAAATGCTTTTTGGATCATGCTTAATCAGCGCAACCATGGCGCAACAAGTATCATCCAAGTCGTCCGGGTACGGCGCGTCCTTGCTTTCAGGGGAATTTCTTTTCCAATAATTCCATGACCAAAAATCGCTTTTT
>JAKLFF010000015.1:793-1127 GCA_022711335.1 Patescibacteria group bacterium
ACTCAGCAGAAATTTTGCGGATTTGCTTTTTACCTTCCCGAGAACCTTTGACTGAGGAAGACTGTCAAGACTCGCCAGGATCAGGCATGCCGGAAATATGGATCGGTTCTCTTTGGGATTTTCAAAACGCTTCGAGACTGAAATGAAATTGGAAAAACTCCCGTCTTCCTTTTGGGTGCGGGACAGATACTTGATGCCTGATTTTATCGCTTCGCTTACATCGCTATGATTCATCTCTAATTGGAATTTCAATGATAAATTTGCTGCCCTGTCCCCAGACGCTCTCAACCTTGATTGTTCCGCCAAAATCATTCTCGACTATGTTTTTGACTGT
>JAKLFF010000016.1 GCA_022711335.1 Patescibacteria group bacterium
TTAATATACTGGATTCCGGGTCAAGCCCGGAATGACGTATCAGGAATTTTTCAAAGATCTCGTTTAATGTCCTCCGCCGGCGGAGGCGACGACGTGAGCTCTGCCGAACGGTGTCACGCAGTGACGGTGGTGGACATAACAATGACCTTTGAAAAACTCCATAAAACCAGTAATATCGTCATTCCCGCGCAGGCGGGAATCCAGAATTCATTAATATACTGGATTCCGGGTCAAGCCCGGAATGACGTATCAGGAATTTTTCAAAGATCTCGTTTAATGTCCTCCGCCGGCGGAGGTGTCACGTAGTGACGGAGGTGGACAGATAGCTCGTAGCTGCTGGCTGGTAGCTCTTAGCTGAAAGGGAAAAAACATCCACCCCCTGCCCTTGCCGGCGGGGGACAGAGCAAAGCAAGAATCTCTTCTAATGTCATGTTTCCGTTGATCCGGTCTGTCTCGCCATAGAGAAAAGTCGTCATGCCGGCGAAAGCCGGCATCCAGGACTTATTAATATTACTGGATTCCGGGTCAAGCCCGGAATGACGTATCAGGAATTTTTCAAAGATCTCGTTTAATGTCCTCCGCTGGCGGAGGTGTCACGCAGTGACGGAGGTGGAAAGATAGCTCGTAGCTGCTGGCTGGTGGCTCATAGCTGAAAGGGAAAAAACATCCACCCCCCGCCCCCGCCGGCGGAGGACAGAGACCAGGCAAGAATCTCTTCTAATGTCATATTTAATGTCATATTTCCGCTTATCCGGTCTGTCTCGCCATAGAGAAAAGTCGTCATGCCGGCGAAAGCCGGCATCCAGGACTTATTAATGTTACTGGATTCCGGGTCAAGCCCGGACCTTATGATAAAAAATACAAAGACAATGACAAAAAATAATTGCGACAAAGCTCTTCTTGGGTATGACAGATAGAGGCGTTGCGCAAGGCCACCACTGAAATCAGAAGAACAAGGGGTTGCAACCCCTTGTTCTTCTGATTTCAGTGGTGGCCTTGCGCAACGCCTCTATCTGTCATACCCAAGAAGAGCTTTGTCGCAATTATTTTTTGTCATTGTCTTTGTATTTTTTATCATAAGGTCCGGGCTTGACCCGGAATCCAGTAA
>JAKLFF010000017.1 GCA_022711335.1 Patescibacteria group bacterium
TTCAAAAAGCCGGGTATCCGTTAATTATAACACAGAACGGAAAACCCGCTGGAGTTCTCCTCGCTCCCAGCATTTACGATGAACTGGTTTATAAAAAAGCTTTCGTTGATTCTGTCAACAGAGGAATATCAGATACGGAAAGTGGAAATGTTTATAGCACTAAAGAACTTAAGGCCACATTGAATGCGAGAAGAAGCATGTGATGAGAATCAATTGGACTAATGAAGTTCTGATGCGATTGTTCGAAATGGAGGATTTTATATCGCAGGACAGTCCCGAACGAGCCGGGAAGTTTGTTGATCAGATAATCAAACATGCAGAAACTTTGTCAGATAAGCCTCTCATAGGAAGAACTGTTCCGAGGTAATTCGGGGGACATAACACTTAATTACCAATTGCCCAGTCATTCCGGGCTTGACCCGGAATCCAGTAATATTAATAAGTCCTGGATTCCCGCTGTTGTAACCTGAAGGTCACAAGCGGGAATGACGACTTTACAGCACCAAAAAATAGGAGCAAGGTCGGAGTTGAGCTTGTTTGTCTGAAGCAATGAGGGAGTCATGAAAAGCGCTGCTGAATATTTGAGCATTCCTGATGGAAAACGGATCTGGTTTGCGGATTTCCGGCCTCACTTCAATTACCTTGTCCTGGATCCGATCAAGAAGTTTCCTTTAAAGTTGGATGACATGTTGATTTGTTTTGTCTTCATGTCGTGCAGCATCGACTATCTCTCGGGATTCTGGTGGGGCGATACCCGCGAGATG
>JAKLFF010000018.1 GCA_022711335.1 Patescibacteria group bacterium
TTTTAGGAGGATATAGTAATCATTTTTCCGGCCAAATCGACGAAGTCAAAATCTTCAATTACGCGCTTACGGCGGAACAAATAAAGACGTTGTATAATGCATCCAGCGCGGTGAATTTCGGAAACTAAATTCCGAAGGTCGAACCTTCGGAAACACGCGATGAGAAAAACACCTTTTGCCAACGGTGAATATTATCATATCTATAACCGCGGCGTCGACAAGCGGGAAGTGTTTTTGGATGAAAAGGATTACACGCGTTTTTTGCTGTGCATGGATTTACTGAATGATGAAAAAGGTGGACAGATGGAAAAATTAAGAAACGAAAGGAATCCCAAGGTTCGACCTTCGGAATTCCGAAGGTCGAACCTTGGGATTCCCGAAGCTCGGCAGAAGCTGGTTGATATAATCTGTTATTGCTTGAATCCTAACCATTATCATTTTATTTTGAAACAATTGCGGGATTGAGGGATAGTTAAATTCATGCAAAAATTAGGGACTTCTTATGTTATGTATTTTAATAAAAAATATGAAAGAAACGGAGTTTTGTTTCAGGGAAAATATAAATCCATCCACATCGATTCCAATGAATATCTGCTTTACCTTTCCGCCTACGTGAACGCCAACAACTTTATCCATAAATATAGCAAGAATTTTAGCTGGCCGTATGCGAGCCTTCCGGATTATCTCGGCAAGAGAAAAGGGAATTTGTGCCAAAAAGAAATAATCCTTTCCCAGTTTGACAATGACTTTTCCCAATACCAA
>JAKLFF010000019.1 GCA_022711335.1 Patescibacteria group bacterium
TTGAAAATTAATATCAAAGATGCTCTTGAATGCCATTACGAGACCAAGGATGACATACCTCCCATAATAAGATTACATATGGTTCATGATGAGATGCTAGCCTATGCCTAAAATACCGAGAGATATTTCCGGTAGGGAACTGGCAAGGCTTCTCACTATTTATCAATACAAAATTACCAGAGAATCTGGGAGCCATATCCGCCTGGTTTCAGATCTTCAAAATACCGAACACAAGATGACGATACCGGATCATCAGTCAATCAAAATAGGAACATTAAACAACATTCTTAAAGATGTTGCAGAATACGTAAAGATGTCTAAACAAGACCTCATTAATGTATTATTCAAATAAATACCTCTCAGTTGGTTCATACTTGCAGTCTGAATCCATCCTCTCTGTCATTCCCGCCCCCTCCACTGTCATTCCCGCGAAAGCGGGAATCCAGGAAACGACAAAAGGAACTGGATTCCGGCTAGGCCCACGCGGAATGACACAAGATTGGAATAATAGCGGTGTTTTTCCCTTCAGCCTTCAGCCTATCTGTATGTCATTCCGATGAGCGCAAGCGAAGAGGAATCTTAAATCTTAACTACTTAATTACTTAAATCTTAAATCTTTATGAAACTTACTTTCATCTTCGGCACGCGTCCGGAAGCCATCAAACTTGCACCCGTCATCCTGGCCTTAAAAGCCCACCCGCAGTTTGAATGCCATGTCTGCGTCACCGCCCAGCACCGCGAAAT